>JAIMBC010000105.1 GCA_023511675.1 Pirellulales bacterium | reverse complement strand
GCCCTGCCCATGCGTGGTCCCGGCCAGTGGAAATTCGCATCTGGCTAGCGTATGCTATTGGCCGGAACGGCATTCTTCGTCTTGGGAGCCAGGCTCATGCCGTGGGAGTTCAACTGCCAGTACTGCAACAGCCGCCTCCGCGTTCCAGAAAACACGGCGGGCAAGAGGGTGCGTTGCCCCGCGTGTGGGGCAGAACAGACCATTCCTCAGCCTGAGGAGCCCATCTTCCCTCCTCTAACAGAGCACCAAGACGCTGGTTCGCCTCCCGGGTTTGCGCCGGCACTGGACAGCGGCCTGGACTACGGGCTACCCTCACCTGACGCCCCGCTGGCAAGTCCCTACCAGTCTCCACGTGCCCCGGGCATCCGCACGTCAAGTCTGGCTGCTGCCAGCGATCGCGTGAAGGCCCCGGCCATTTGTCTGATCGTGCTGTCCAGCGTGTGCCTGGTGCTGCTCTGCCTAATGGCTTTAGCTTTTGCAGGGGCGTTTGCGGTAGGTGCAGACATGTCCGACGACGTAGCCGTTCAGGCCATCCTGTGCTTTATCCAACTGCCCATCAGCATCGTGATGCTGGTGGGAAGTATCAGCATGCTCAGGCTCCGGAACCGGGGGCTGGCGAAGACGGCGGCCGTCCTTGGTGCGCTTCCTTGCATCTCTCCCTGTTGTTTGTTGGGGCTGCCGTTTGGCATCTGGGCGCTTACGGTACTGAATGATCCTCAGGTGCAGCGAGCGTTTCGCTAGGAGCCGACATCATTGAGCATCGAATTTCGATGTGCTAGCTGTGGGCAGCTTTTGCGGGTGCCTGACGAGGCCATCGGTAAGGTGGCACGTTGTCCAGCGTGCCAGACGGAGCAGGCGGTGATCCCGTCGGCGCCCCTGGCTGCGCCGTCGGACGAAGTGAACCCCTATGCGGCTCCGCTGACGCTGCCACGTCCGACGGCTGCGGCGCCTGGGCTGCAACCCATAGTTCCCACGCCGCTGGAGGTAGGGCATTGCTTCTCGGCCGCCTGGAACATCTACCTCGAGAACGTGGGCATGTGCATTGCCGTCTATCTGGCGGCAGAGTTTATCAGCCAGGCCCCCGGCTTCTTGATGCAAATGGTTGGGGCTGCCGCCCAGGGCGCCCGCGATGCCGAAGTGGTGCTGGCGGCCCTGGTGATTCCCCTGTGGATTGCTGCAATGGTCTTGAGCTTGTGGCTCACGGCCGGCCGCATCTTGTTCTTTGTGAAAACGGAAAGGGGGGCTTCACCCGAGTTCGTCGAGTTGTTCAGGGGATGGTTTGGCGTCGGCAGGTTGTTCTTGCTGGCACTGATCCTTGGAGGGGTGGTGCTAGCCATGATTGCCGTGGCCGCCGCCCTGTTGGCGGTGCTGGCCGCTGCGAGGGCACTGGAGATCGCGGGTATCGTGCTGATTCCGTTGGGCTTCGTGGGCGTGGCCGTGTACGTGTACGTGCTGCTCCGCTATGGAATGAGCGTGTTCTTGGTCATCGATCGCAACCTTCCCGTAGGCGAGGCACTGCGGACATCTGCCCAGATCACGCAAGGCAATGCCGCGAGCCTGTTCTTGCTGGGCATGCTCAGTACCTTGCTGAACATCGCCGGCATGCTTGCATGCTGCGTGGGCGTGCTGTTTACGGTACCCCTGTCGCTCATGATACTTACCGTTGCTTACTTGCAGATGAGCGGCCAGACGTTGGCGCGTGCGGCCACGCGTGGGTAGGCGGCCGTGTACCTGGGAATTGAGATCGGCGGTACCAAGTTGCAACTTGGGGTAGGAGCGGGAACCAGCGCGCGGTTAGAGCAGCTCGTGCGGCTGGATGTGAATCGAGCGGCTGAGGCCAAGGGCATCCTCGAAGGCATTCTCCGCACGGGACAGGAACTTGTTGCGAGGTTCCGCCCGCAGCGGATTGGCATTGGCTTTGGCGGTCCGATCGATGCAGCCAGCGGCCGCGTGGTAAAGAGCCATCATGTTGTGGGCTGGGACGGCTTTCCCCTGGCCCGCTGGTGCGAAGAGCACTTGCAACTGCCGGCAGCGCTGGGAAACGATGCCGATCTGGCGGCCCTTGCAGAGGCCCGGCTCGGCGCGGGAGCGGGGGCCTCGCCGGTAGTGTACGTGACGGTGGGCACCGGTATTGGTGCCGGCCTGGTTGTTGAGGGCAAGCTCTACCGGGGCGCGGGGCTGGCAGCCATGGAGCTGGGCCACGTGCGGCTGGGGCCTCGTGCAGCAGCAAGTGAGATCCTGGAGCATGCGGCCAGCGGTCTGGGAATTGCCGGCGCTGCCCGCAGGTTGCTGGCTGATCCCGCCGCCGATACGGCGGACGTGCAAGACCTGCTGGCCCGGGCCGGCAATTTGGATCTGCTGGCAGCGGCGCACGTGGCTGCGGCTGCCAACGCCGGCAACAAGCTGGCGCAACGCGTGATGGCTGGGGCGTGCGATGCGCTGGGCTGGGCGCTGGGCCAGGTGGTGACGCTGCTCTCGCCCGCGGTGATTGTGGTGGGCGGCGGGGTATCTCTGGCGGGAGAGCGGTGTTTCTTGGCGCCTTTGCGTGAGGCAGTGGCTCGGTACGTGTTCCCGCCGCTGGCCGGGTCGTATCGCCTTGTGCCGGCCGAATTGGGAGAAGAGGTCGTGGTACACGGCGCCATCCTGCTTGCGCGAGAGCCGGCATAACGCTCAGGCCAATTCAAGAACCAGCCCTGACAAACGAATAGGCACTAGCGAGGCGAGGCAGGGAAGTGGCGGGTAGCCCGAGCCAGCCCACGAGGGCCAGATGCTGCGCAGGGCGTGCGCTGGTTCGGCCCTGCCATCGCTTGGCGGAGCTGCTCATGTGGCACAACATGTTGCGCTTACGGGGGGCGCGTGCCCCTGGAACCCTAGGGCAGCCACCGTCGTTCGGCGCGTCGGCTGTCTTGGTGGCTGGGGGGCTTCAGCCTGGGGATGAGGGGGGGCCAGTATGCTAGAAGGGGTCCGGCTCGGTGCGATGCCCTGGTCGTGCTATGATGTCGCTGCGCTGCGGCGTGATTGCTCTCGCATGTGGTGGACGCCTGCCCCAGGCGATTTATGGTGCGGCCGTACTGTGGTGCCGATTTTTCACGTTGGTGCGCTCACGGCGCCGTGGCTGGCAGCGCGGAGCTGCAACCTGCTCGTGTGAACTCACGTCCTGACACCTGTGATCTACATTGGCGGCGCGTTGTACGTACTGGCATTGCTGGCTGGCTGGGTGCTGAACCTGGTGGGCCTGCCGGGCAACTGGCTGATGGTGGCCGCAGCGGCGCTGTGTGCCTGGCTAGCACCGCCGGATTCTCGGCTCCATCTGGAGTGGCTGACCGTGGTTCTTTTGGCGGTGGTGGGACTCGCGGGAGAGGCCGCCGAGTTTGCCGCCGGAGCTGCCGGCGCCGCACGCAAGGGGGGCAGCAAGCGGGGCATGGTGCTCTCAGCCCTGTTGGCCGTTGTGGGGGGGCTGGCTGGCGCGGTAGTGGGTACGCCCATACCGATCATCGGCAACGCCGTGGCGGCTGTGCTGGGCGCTGCCCTGGGGTCAGCGGCGGGCGCCGTGCTAGGGGAACGCTGGAAGGGACGAGAGCTGAACCAAAGCCTGCAGATAGGCGAGGCAGCTTTCTGGGGACGTTTACTAGGCACACTGGCCAAGACAGTAGCCGGCACCGTCATCCTGGCCACGGCCCTGGCAGCCGCCGTGGTGTGAAACCGTGGCGTGCGAACGCCTCACGTCGAGCGCATCATGGCCAGCGCCCGTGTCAGGGGCGGCGCCGCCACGGGCTGAGGAGGCGGGCGAAACCGCGCAGCTCCTACTTCAGTCCAACTTTGGCTACACGCGACTCGCCATTGACGTACAGCTTGTCTTCACGTGCCAGCCAGCCGATGGCCTGCATCACCAGGTCTCGGGGCAGCCGCAGCTCCTTGACCACGCGGGCCAGGGTGAGCGGTCCCTTGTCGTTGAGCAGGTGCCACACGGCACCCGCCGCCTCGCCAATCTGTTCCAGATTGCATGGGGTGGAGGTAGCGGCCATGAAAACCCTCCGTGCGAAAAACGTACAACATGCATCCCGGGAGCCCTGTCTCCGCAGCCCCCCGGATGCCCAACCTCGCTTGCGAATATACCGCACAGCCGCTGGTCTGCTCAAGCGGCGGCAGTGTCAGCCGCTGAGAAGTTGCTTTCAAGCTGCCGCAGGGACGCTTTATACTCACCTTCGTGAGCGACGAATTGGAGGCCTTGCTGAGCGAATTGCGCGGCGCCGCGGGGTGGACACCCGCCCAGCGCGGCCTCTGGGCCACCCGGATGCGCCGCACCCAGCTTGATTCTGAGCAACAGGCGCTGCGGATCCTCGCCGCGCTGCATGAGTGGCTCGCGGCCCAGTCCCAGCCCCCGCCAGCCGACGACGTAGCTGTTGCCGCCGCGCTCGAAGCCTGTTACCGCGCCCAGGCTGCCGCGGCCCGCACGAGTCGCGCCGCAGCGGCCGCCTTGCCGCCCCCCGCGCTGGAGTGCATCCGCCATCTGTACACGGCCCTGGGGGCGCAGAGCCGCAGCCGGCATTGGTTGTTGTCCGCACTGGCAACTTCCGGGGATCCTGCCTGCCTTGCATTATTTGCCAGCCTGGCAGCGAAGGATCCTCCGGCAGATGCCCACGCTGCCGCCCTGGCCTTCGCCCCTCTCTTGCAGCAGCGCCGGCTGGATCCCGCACCGCTGTTTCCCACGCTGCTAGAGGGCTTGACTTGCCTGAGCACGGCGGCGGTCATCCTGGACCTGGCGAACTACGTGAAGCGCAAGGGTCTGGTTGCGGAACATCCGGCTGCCCGGCGGGCTGGAAGCTTGATCGAACTGTTAGGCCAAACGGCTTCGCGGCTGGAGCAAATCGAAGAGCATCCCGAGCGTTTCTCGAGCGATCCGCAGGAACTGGCCAGAATCGTCAACGAGGGGGTGACGCTGGTGGTCGTGTTGTGTGACGCGCTGGCCTTGATCGGCGATCCTGCGGCATGCGGCAAGCTGTATCAGGCGATGAGGCTGGCCAGCCGCCGCGTGCGTGTGGAAGCGGCGGCCGCGCTGGCCAGGCTGGGCGACGAGGCCGGCCTGGACGTGCTGGCACAGATGGCCGCAGAAGCGGTGGTGCGCAAGCGGGCATTAGCCTACCTGGAGGAACTCGGCCACCCAGAACGCGCTTCACCCGAGTACCGCACGCCAGAAGCCCGCGCGGTGGCTGATCTGGCTGCCTGGCTAGCCGAACCCACGCAGCTAGGGCTGGCCCCGCCACACCTCGAGGTGATCGATTCGTGCGTGCAATACTGGCCCGGCTACCACGAACCGCAGTCGTGTTACCTGATTCGCTTCGAGTACCGGCGCGCGAGCGAGTCGTGGGCGGGGATCGGCATTGCGGGCCCGCTGGTGTATGCCCTGCTCGTGGACCTGGTCGATCTACCACCGGCGGAGATCTATGCCACCTACGCGGGCTGGCACGCCGAACACGAGGAGATGGAAGAGATTGCCGCCGCAGAGCTTGCCGAGCGGGATGCCGCCTTGTGGCAGCAGATTGCGCGTTACCTGAGTTCGCAAGCGTACGCATCACCCGAGCTGTACTTGCTGGGCCGTTTTTTTGGCGAAGAACACTTTGTGGCCCAGGCTCAATACGAAGGGCGTTCGGGCGTGGTGGTCTACGAGCAGGGGACCATCCACTGGTTTGCCACACCGCCTACGCGGCGGCCGCCGGGACCGCGAGAAGTGTACTGGCGCTTCAAGGGCCGTAAATTGCTGGCCGCACTGAACCGACAGGCGTGACAGCCGCGTACGCGGCCTTGCGGCCAAGGCCTAGCGCGGTCCCATCCGCAGGCCGCCGTCGATGCGAATCACCGAGCCGTTGAGCATGGGATTCTCCAGCACATGCATTGCCAGGGCCGCGAATTCGGCGGGCTTGCCCATCCGGCTGGGGAAGGGAATCTGCGATTCGAGGCTCGACTGCAGTTCTGCGCTCAGTGCGGCCATCATGGGCGTGGCGAAGGCGCCGGGAGCAATGGCCACGACGCGGATGCCGTGCTCCGCAAGATCGCGAGCCAGGGGCAGCGTCATGCCAGCCACGCCCGCCTTGCTGGCCGCATAGGCTGCCTGGCCGATCTGACCCTCCCACGCGGCGATGCTGGCCGTGTTCACAATCACACCGCGCTCTCCCTCATGATTCGGAGGATTGCCAACCATCGCGGCGGCTGCCAGCCGCACCACGTTGAACGTGCCGACGAGGTTCACATGCACCACGCGCATAAAGAGTTCCAGGTCGTGCGGCGCCTTGCGGCCCACCACGCGCGCCCCCGCCAGGATACCCGCACAGTTGAGAGCGCCCCACAGGCCGCCAAACTCGGACCTGGCCAGATCGACCGCACGCTGTACCGCCGCTGTGTCCGTCACATCCCCCTCGACGAACCTGGCAGCCGATCCAAGACTCGCGGCGGCCACCGCACCAGCCTGCGCATCGCGGTCCACCAGCACCACACGCCCGCCGCGCCGCGCCAGCGCTTCGGCACACGCGCGGCCCAGACCACTGGCACCCCCAGTCACCAAGAAACCTCGAGCGGCAATCTCCATCAGCGATGCTCCCCGAACCGCCAGGCCGCAAGCCTGCTGTGCAACGGCTGCTGGCTGGCAACGACTTCGAATGGGTCAGCTATTTACCCGGCCTCTGCTGCGCGTCAACCGTTTCCACCACGCCATTCAAGATCCTGACACGGTCCCGGTCGCTGAGCGTGGCTTCCGGGGCCAGCACGACCAGTTCTCCTTCTTGCAGTCCGGAGAGGACCTCTGCGTGCTCGTCATTGATCAGGCCGACGTGGATGGGAGTCAGGCGGGCACGTCCGTCGCGTACGGCGAACACCTGCCAGTCGCCCGCGGCCCCGCGGAAAAGTGCCGCACGGGGCAAGACCAGCGTGCGCGACTTCTGCTCGGTCAGGATGCGCAGCCGCACGCGGTAGCCCACTCCCAGATTCTGCTCGCGCCGGAGCCGCGCCAGCTCTCCGGGCTCGAAGGCCACGATCACCTTGACCCGTTGCTGCTCGACGCCCAGCGAACTCACCTTGGTAAATCCGGCCGGAAAGATCCGTGCCACACGGCCGCGTGCGCCGCGCGGTCCCACCGCGGGGCCATACAGTTCTACGGGATCGCCCTCGGCGACGCGGACCACGTCCTGGCTGAGGATGTCGGCCTCGACCTCGAGCTGCTCCAGGTCGCCCAGTTCCAGCAACACCGTGCCGCCAGCCACGCGGCGTTCGTTGCTCTCCCGGCGGGCAAGCACCACGCCGTCGATGGGGCTGATCAGCACGCCGCGCTGGCGGTTGTTCTCTGCTTCCCGCAGCCGCACCTGCGCTTCGGCACGCTGCTTTTCCAAGACGGCGCGGGTCAGCCCTTTACGGTCGATGTACTGCTGCACCAAGTGAGGCAGCAAGGCCGTGGCTGCCTGAATGCTCTCCAGCGCCGCCTTGACCAGCACGTCTTGCTGATAGGAGACGCTGCTTTCGACATATTGCAGCCTGGCCAGATCTTCAGCCTCCTCCGTAGCCGCCTGAGATTTGCGGAGCTGCAACACGCGGCCCAGCACGCGCTCGCTGTACTCAAGCTTGGCCTTGCCGGCACGCACCCGCTCCGCGGCAGCCTCCACGGTACGGTTCATCGACTCGACAAAGCTCACGGCCTGCCGCAGGGAGGTGGTCTCTACAGACACGTCGTCATTCTCGGCAATCGAAGCGGTGAGCCGTTCCACGGCCGCATGGGCCTCCTCGTAATTCAGATCCAGGTCCAGCGGCACCAGGCGCGCCACCACCTGCCCGCGGCTTACCGCCTGGCCCTCGACCAACTCGATGGCCTCGATGCGGCCGTCGAAGGGCATCGTAATCAAATACGTCTGAGGCAACCGTGTCTGCCCCTGCTCATCGATGAAGGCGCGAATGTCGCCGCGCTCCACCCGTCCCACCTCGACCGGCACTCGCACCGAGAGTGCCCATGCCCAGCCCGCAGCCACAGCCGCACATGTCAGCAAACCAACCACTATCCACGTGCGCATGGACCTATTCCTTCGTCTTCAGCGCTTCTAGCCAATCCAACTTGAAAATCGACCACTGCACACACGCGTGCGCCAGCAGACCAAAGGCCATGCCCAGGCACAGCGTCACCAGCCCGATCGCCGTGGGATCGACCACCGGGATGCGGAACATCTCCGTGTCATAAGCAATGGTGATGCCCACACTCAACAAGTACCCCAGCGGCAAGCCCAGCACCGTACCAGTCAGGTTTGTCAGCATGCTCTCCCGGAGGAACAGCCCCCCTACCTGCCACGGCGTGTAACCCACCACCAGCAACGTGGCCACCTCACGTTCCCGTTCCGCCAAAGAAACCAGCGAGCTGTTCAGCACGCTGCCGAAAAAGATCACGCCCGAGAAAAGCACCAGCAGCCCGATGAACACGCGTTGATTCTTGACCAACGTATCACGCACGGTGCGGATCATGTCCGCCCGAGCGGCCACGGCCTGCACGGCGGGAAGCTGCTTCAGCTCTCGATACAACTGGCGCCGCAGGCCCCATTCTGGCGTGACGGAAAGCTGCACGCCCGTAATCGATAGCTCTTCTCCCACCAGCCGGTTCAGGTATCTCAGATCCGCATAGGCCGCCATGCCCAGATAGCTGTCTGTGATTTCCACCACAGGCGCCCGCACCGGCCGGCGCAGACCCTGTGTGGGCTCGACGATCACCCAGCCGCCGCGCTGCACATCGAGTTTCTCAGCCAGCCGCCGCGCCAGCACCAGCCCCCAGGGGGGAATCCGCACGCGCTGGCCGGAGGCGTCGCGCGGCATGGTCAACCATGCCCCCGCAGCTAAACCTTGTATCCCCCCCTTGTGGCTGCGGTGCCCATGCCGCAAGGTGCAGGCCAGGTCAAAGACCGGCTCGGCATGATCCACGCCGGGCAGGCGTCTTGCCTCATCCCACGCCTCCAGACCCTGTGCGTCTCGGAACACCAGATCCAGGTCGCTGCGTTGCACGCGCTCAAGCTGGAAGTGGACCATGTACTCCGAGGCTCGCGCCAACAGCAGGGCGTTCATGGCCAGGCACGAGCCCATCGCCGCCGCGAAGATGCCGGCTGCCGAACGCAGCCTCTGCCGCACCACGTTGCGGATCGTCATCCGCCAGCCAAAGCTCAAGCGGCGCCACAGCCAGCGGACTCTTTCCAGTGCGATCGCGCCCCCACGCTGAGGCGCCCGGGGACGCATGGCCTCAGCGGGCTGCAACCGCACCGCATGCCGTGCTCCATAGGTCGTCCCCATCACGCCGCATGCCATTCCCAGCAGTAGCCCCATCAGATGCGCGCGGCCGTAGAACTCATTGTGCAGCGTAGGGAATTCGAAGAACAGGCGGTACAGGGCCGTCATGGCCTCTGCCAGCAAATGCCCCAGCACACAGCCGGCCAGCCCCCCCGCCGTTCCGACCGCCAGCCCAAACTTGGCGAAGTGCCAGAACAATTCCCCGTCCGTGTAACCGAGCGCCTTGAGCGTCCCCACCACCACCCGCTGCTGATCCACCAGCCGCGAGATCAGCACGTTCAACACCATCACGGCCACCGCCAGAAAGATGGCCGGATTGATCACGCCAAACGCCTCCAACCCCTGGATCTCGTTGGCCAGAAAGCGATGGGAGGACTGCTCGGCCAGCGGCGTGGCCGAGAAGACGCCGTACTCCTCCAGCAGCAGCTCGGCCCGCCGCAGCACCTCTTGCGGGCGGGCTCGCGCGGCAGGCGCCAGCCGGCCCAGCACCTGATTCGCCGAGCCCTGGAAGTCCAGCACCTCCTCGGCAAAACTCTGCTTGATGTAGCAGACGCCAAAATGGTCCGGATCCGGCACAATCGAACCCGGTCCCACCAGATAAGTGAACTCGCTGCTGACCGCCGTGCCCACAATCACCAGCTCCTGCCGCCGGTTGTTCAAGATCACGTGCAGGGCTTGGCCGGGACGCAGCCCGTGCCGCCGCGCAAAGGCCTCGTTCACAATCGCCTCGTTCTGCCGTGCCAAGGTGAAGTAGCTGCCGCGCTTCAGCACAATGTCGTTGATCACCTTGGTCCGCTGATCGGGCAATGAGAGCACCAGGCCATTCAGGGGCTGCTCCGCATGCTCCATGTCGATCGTCACCAGCGATTGCAGCCGAGGCTGGATCTCCACCACGGCGGGCAGCCGCGCTAGCGGCTCCAGCTCGCTCAGCGGCACCTTCTTGACCTCGATCCAGAAGTCCGCCATGCGGCAGCGCGCGTAGTACCGCTGCTGCGCGTGCGAAAGGTTCCGGTGCGCCGTACCGAGGGCCACGTACATCGCCACGCCGATCGCCAGAATGCTGGCAATGGCCGCTAACAGCAGGCCGGCGCCCCGCAGCTCCCGCAGCAGCTTGCGGTCCAGCACGCTCACCACTCGATCTCCTCCGGCGCCAGCGGCGCCGGGTTGGCGTGCACTTCCACCACCTCTCCGGAACGCAGCCGCACCACGCGGTCGGCCATGTGCGCGATGGCGGCATTGTGTGTAATCAACAGCACCGTGGTGCCAAGCTGCTGCCGCAGATCCGCCAGCAGCCGCAGGATCCGTTTGCCCGTCTCGTAATCCAACGCGCCCGTAGGCTCATCACATAACAGCAGCTCGGGATTCTTGGCCACCGCACGTGCAATCGCTACGCGCTGCTGCTCCCCGCCAGATAACTGCGCTGGAAAGTGATCGGCCCGATCCGTCAGCCCCACCAGAGCCAGCGCCCGATCCACATCCATCGGCGTACTGCTGATCTCCGTCGACACCAGCACGTTCTCCCGGGCCGTCAGATTGGGCACGAGGTTGTAGAACTGAAACACAAAACCCACCGCTTCACGGCGAAAACGGGTCAGTTCCCGCCGGCTGCATGCAGAAAGCTCAAGATCGCGAAACCACACCCGGCCTGCGCTGGGCCGGTCCAGGCCGCCCAGAATGTTCAGCAGCGTGCTCTTGCCCGAGCCGCTAGGCCCTACCATCACCAGCAATTCCCCAGCGTAAATCTCCAGAGACACGTGCCGCACCACCTGCACGTCCAGCTCCCCCATGTGGTACGTCTTGCCCACATCTTCCAGCCTGACGAGGGGTGTTGCCGAGCCGTTGTGCGATGTCGTCATGGAAAGCCGCAGCATCACCCGCGGAAAGAGTTCGACGCTCCAGATACGCGCATTCCTTCAACTCCTTAACTATATGCCCCCGCCGACTGGCGTTCAGCATCTCTTGCCGCGCTGGCCGCCAGCCGCCGAGGGGTGCAGCGGCCGCAGAGGCGGTCGCATTCGGCCAGCCGCCCAGCCCTCGCCGTTCACAGGCCGCTGCGCCAGGGCCGGCTCTCTCCGGTCGGATTCCTCAACCGTAGTGTTGCGGCGCAACGTCTGCGGGGTGAGATACTGTGACCTCACCGGTCCGCCCCCTCAGCGAACGTGTTGCCGCCGCTCCTTGCCCCACAGCCCCCTCTTCAGGCAGTTCTGTGCGTGGCGCCGTCTGCATCAGCCGCCGGCCAGCCCGCCCACCTGGCACAGACAGGCGGCTTGCTCTTGCAGGATCGCATGAACGTATCTATATTCATTGATGCGAAATCCACACTTCCCAGCGCCCGGCTTTGGTGAGCCGGCCGCCTCCGAGTGGTAAACAAGCAGGAGGAACGCCATGCTGAGCCTGTGGGGAAAGCGGTTGAGAGGAGATTGTGAGGGCACGGGGCGGCGGGAGTTCCTGAAGATTGGCACGTTGGGCCTGTCGGGCCTAACGCTCGCGAAGCTGTTAGCGGCACGCAGCCGTGCAGCCGAACAGGGGAGCGCCGCAAAGGATACTTCGGTGGTCTGGTTGTGGCTGGGGGGCGGTGCCACGCACATCGAGACGTTTGACCCCAAGCCGGATGCGCCGGTGGAATTTCGCAGCACGGTGGGGGCTGTGCAGACCTCGCTGCCGGGCGTGCAGATCGGCGGCCTGTTGCCCAAGATGGCTCAGCAGGCACATCGCATGGCGTTTGTGCGGTCCTTTGCGCACAACAACTCGGGCCACGCGGGCGGCACGCATTATGTGATGACCGGGGTGGACCACCCGCCTGCAGATGCGGGCGAGCCGCCCATCAGGCCTTCGCTGGGTTCGATTGTGGCGAGGGTTCGCGGCGCCAGCAACCCCCGCACGGGGATTCCGACCTACGTGCGTCTGACCGGGTTGTACGCGGACGGTCCGAACTGGTTGGGAGCGTCCTTTGCGCCATTCGATACGGGCGGCGAGGCACGCAACAACATGAATTTGAGCATCGACCTGCCGCGGCTGGACAATCGCCGCGGGCTGCTCGGCCAGCTCGACCGACTGAACCGCGAGATCGACCGCAGCGGGCTGATGGAAGGGCTGGACGAGTTCGAGACGCAGGCCTTTGATCTGATTCTGGGCCGCGCCAAGGAGGCATTCGACCTGGAGAAGGAGGACCCGCGGTTGCGTGAAGAGTACAACCGCGCCGGGACCTCTTTGGGAGATCAGCTTCTGTTGGCGCGGCGGCTGTGTGAGGCGGGCGTGGGCTTCGTCACCCTGCACTATGCCAACAGCTACCAGTCGTGGGACATGCACGAGCAGATCAAGCCGCAGCTCGAGCAGGCCTGCCCGCCGCTTGATCACGCTGTGAGTACGTTCCTCGAAGACCTGGCCCAGCGGGGCCTGGACCAGAAGATCCTGCTGGTGATCACCGGCGAGTTCGGCCGCACGCCCAGAATCAACGGCTCGGCGGGCCGCGACCACTGGGGGCCGCTGTGCACCCTGGCCCTGGCGGGCGGCGGGCTGAGGATGGGCCAGGTGGTGGGCGAGTCGACCAGCAAGGCGGAGCTGCCCAAGACCGCACCCATTAACCCGCGCGATCTGATGGCCACCATTTTCCACGTGCTGGGAATTAGCCCTGACATCCAGTTGCTCGATCCAGCCGGCCGGCCGCAGTATCTGCTGCCGCCTGGAGCCCAGTTGATCAGGGAACTGGTGTAGAGCAGGTAGAGAGCAACTATTGAGCAGTTCGAGAGCAACGCGGTCGTCCCCGCGTGCGTGGCGCGAGCTGTCGGCCGTTACTTGTTTTCGGACGGATCGCGGTTGAAGAATCGCTCGTCCAGCATGCGCTTGCCGGCCTCGACGTAGTGTTGGACCAGCGCCACCCGCAAGCGGCGCGGAGAGATCTGCCTGCGTTCCCAGGCGCGGAGCAGGTTGGCGTGGCGCTGGCGGTAGAGGCGGGCCTCGTGCAACTGCTGGCGATCGAGCTGGAGCGAGTCGAGCGGTCCTGCTGTAATCCAGTGGCGAGCGGCGAGGAACTCACCGCTGGCGCCGAAGGCGATCTCGTCCAGGGTCTCCACGACTGCCGCAGCGCGGGCGGCCGCCACGAGATCCATCGAGGCGTTCACATTGGCGGCCTTGGCGAGTGCTTCGGCCAGCAGGGGGTTGGTGCGTGCGGCCTCGGCAAGCTTGAGCCGAATCACTTGCAGCAAGTTCGGCGTGGGTACGAGTTCACGGACTTGGAGAGACAGAGCGAAGTGGTCGAAGATGGCCTCTTCGATTTCACGTCGCGGATCGTACAGGGGCTCGCAACGTCCGGCCAGTAGCAGCGTCGGCGAGAAGAAGGCGCCGGTGGGCGAGATGAAATCCTCTCCAAAGGTAATGCCGATCCGCTCGAGATTCTCGACCGTACGGCCGCCGGCAGGTCCCTCCGGCAGCGGGAAAAACTCGCTGCGCTCTCGGCCCGTCTGCTGCGCACACAGCAGCAGCAGGCCGGCGCAATACGTATGCACCTTGCGGCCTTGCAGCGGGCCGCGGCCCATGGCGAGCACCCGCTCGGTGCGGAAGGTGAGGTCGAATTCGGACTCATTACCGATGAGTTCCCGGGCCGCCTGTGCCATGGCTGCCGCCGCCGTCGGATCGGGGTGCCGCAGTATGACATAATGCAGCGTACGCAACACATAGGTCTCTACGTTCGTGGCGGGGATGCGCCTGCCGCGCTCCGGCAGATCCACCACTACGAACCGCCGCACGCCGTCGGGCCCCTGTTCGGTGGTGATCACGCCCACATGCGTGAACAGCCCGGGCGAAAGCTGAGTGAAGAGGTTATATGGAGACGGATTGCGCATCAGCAGCCAGTCGCCCGGCTGGACTTCGATGGGGCCTACGCGATAAGCCTCGCCGCTTGCACCGGCTGATTCTGCCTCGAGCCACTCCAGCAGGCGCGTGCGGCGTTCGGCCAGCGGGCCGGGCAGTTCCGACTGTGGCAGTTGCTCCAGTCGTTTGCGTAGATCGGCGGCCCGCAGCGGCGGCTCGGGCAGTTCTTCGATGGGATCGGGACGGGGCACCTGTGGCAGCCCCATCGCCCGCACGGCCTCGGCCGCTTCGATCACCAGTTCGGCAGAAAGCGAGGGTTGCTGCAAGAAGTCTGCCAGTTCTGCCAGCAGGGGCGCATGCGCCGTTTCAGCGGCCAGCCGCAAGATCGCCAGGCGTGTGGCCTGGCTGCCAGGGCCCGACTGTCCAGGCGGTTCAGACAGCCATTCGACCAGCACCACCGCCCCGATGCTCGAGCGGTATTCGCGTGCCAGCGCAACCAGGCGGTCGAACTGGCGCGTGTCTGTCGCCAAGCGCTCGCAGGCGGTGTGAAATGCGTCGTATTGCACGTAACGCAGGCGTCCAGAGAGGTCGATCATGCCTGCCGCGCAGCGCAAGAAGCCTCGTGCGGCCTGAAGCTGTTGCTCTGGCGGTTGCGCGGCAATCTTGCGCCGGAGTTCCAGCAGGCGTGCCGTGAGCCCCGCTACGTGGTCGCCCGCCCGCAGCAAACGGCGCATCTGCGCCACCGCCGCAGCTCCGTCCTGCCGCGCAATTTGTGCCACAAGCTGCGCCGCGGCCTCTTCAAGCTGCGCCCTGCTACGATCGAGCAGTGCCGGGTCGGCCCTAGCCAGATCGTCCGCGCTGGCCGGCAGCGCAGTCTCGACGGCCCCGGCCGCGGACTCCAGCGCGGAATCGCCTTGCGCCGCCGCCCTGCTGGCCAAGAGTGGTATCCACAGGCAGAAAAAGAGCTGGACCACGATGCTGCGGACCATTCCAGACTCCGGGCTTGGAGGGAAAGATCTTCCCTATCCGTATAGCTTGCCAGGACCGGACACACCAGGAAGGCGGCTGTGTTTCCTGGCTCCGCTGGCAGCCTGGGAGGACTGGCGAGACTTTGCCTCTAGCAGCGAATTCGCCGCTCAGATGGGATGTACGGCTCAGCTAAACCAGCGCGCCAGCCGCCATGTGCTGCCGTACGGACGTCTGATCCGGACTGTCGCATTCTGCTAGCGCGCGCTCATTTCGCTCGGCACATTCGGCCGATTCGTTACTAGAAACCCAGCCCAAACGGAGACATCGCATGCGAGCCACGCTGCCCCTCATCGCCTTGCTCCTTGCTCCACTGTGCGCCCCCGCCTACGCACAGCAGCCGGCACCCGCCAGCAACGGAGAGGACTCGATCACCCACATCACCCCCACGCCGGAGATGTGGTTTTATGAGCAGGAATGGCGCCGCCATGATGACCCTCGCCAGGCCGTCCGCATGAAGGCAGAGTTCAAGGCGGCGCAGCGCCAGCGCAGGCTGGCCGCACTGCAATGGTTCGGCTACTCCAACAGCCGGCCGATCGCCAACAGCGTGCCCCTCTACGGCCAGTACTCCCCGGCCTGGATCGGCAACGGCTACGAACCCTACCAGTGGCTAGGTGTGTACGGAGGACCACGCCTCTACACGGCACGACGTCCCGCCTACGGCCTCTGGTAGGATGCGGCCGCGGCCCCGCCTCACTGCCCCTGCTGCTCTGCCCGCAGCCTCAGATAGAGCCGCTGCACCTCGCCCACGCAACTCTGCCCCGTGGGCGATAGCTCCGCGCAACGGGCTCGCGAGCTGCGGCTGTCCGCCAGAAGCTGCCGCACACGCCGCGGCGCACCCTCGCGCACGTCGGCCTCGATGTCGTCGAGCGAAAGCCCAAAACAGGGGCAGATCGGCGCAAGGGGATCCTTGGGATAGATGGGTCGCGGCAACGACTCGGCCAGCACCACGCCGCCGAAGAGATCGAAATAGGCCACCTCGCACCGCGCAAACGGGCAGAAGTAGCCCGCCTCACTCAGCCCACGGCCAGGCTCCGTGCCCAGTTGTGCCCGCACGGCGGAGGGCGGCACGGCCAGGCCCAGCGAACCGCAGCGCGGGCAATGCCCCTGGTTGGCGTCCACGTCCTCTCGTATAAATGCCTTGTTCATACGTCCCAGTCTACCTGCGAGGTTATGATGCCGGCCACCACCTCTCGGTTGGAGGGGCAAGTTGCCTTGATCACGGGCGCCAGCCGAGGTATCGGCCGCGCCATCGCTCTGGCCTTCGCTCGCGAGCACGCGGCTCTGGTATTGCTCGCCCGCTCGGCGGACGGCCTGAACCAAACCGCCCAGCAGTGCCGGCAGGAGGGATCGCCCGCGGTGTTGGCAATCCCAGCCGACGTTACGGACGAAGCGCAGGTGGAAAGCGCGTTTGCCGCCACGGCGCGGAACTTCGGCCGCCTGGATGTGCTCGTGAACAATGCTGGGGCCTTCGATGGCGGGCCGCTGGATGAGCTGTCCAGCGAGGCCTGGGATCGGGTGCTGGCGGTCAATCTGCGCGGGCCGTTCCTCTGCACCCGCGCGGCGCTGCGGATGATGAAAGCCGCCCGGCGAGGCCGGATCATCAACATCGGCTCGATCTCGGCGCAGCGGGTACGGCCCTGTTCGGCGGCCTACTCTGCCTCGAAGCACGGGCTGTGGGGACTGACGCAAGTGACAGCCCTGGAAGGCCGCAGCTACGGGGTGACCTGCTGCTGCCTGCACCCAGGAAATGTCCAGGTCGAACGCCGCGATACGGATCTGCCGGAGGATCAAGAACCGATGATCCGCCCGGAGGAGCTGGCGGAGGTGGCCGTGCTGATGGCCGCTCAGCCGCCCCACGTGCAGTTCCTCGAGGCCATCGTGATGCCGCGAGACCAACTCTACGTTGGCCGCGGCTAGAAACTGGCCCTGCCGCGGCCCTTGCATGTGCGGCGCGGCGTACTGCTGCATTCATGCTGCTTTGGCTCCTGGCCCCGCAGCGGCTCACGGCCGCTCCTCCCTCTCCCACGCCTGCGCGCGCCCACGGGCGACGCCTCTGCATGGCCCACCTCCCGTCGACAAGCATTGGCTCCGGCCCACAGCCCGGCGTTGACACGAAGTGGGCCGGATAGGACGCCTGTGCCTTTGCGCGTTTTTGCCCGACCCGGTTCTTGGTACACCATGGGTCAGGGAAGCGTGTTCTGCGCACAGCAAACCGCACGCTGCACGGCCCACAGGTCCACGGGAAGAACGCCACCGAGCTGGCAGCCAGGAACTGGTCAGGCGTACGGCCCCCAGCTCTACGGGGAAAACGCCCGCGTTGACGCGCAGCACGGCCCAGCATAACCTCAACGATGACCACCACGTTTCACCCAAGAGAGGGGCATCTTCCTGGAGCCCCGCGATGGCCTCGGAGGTCGCGTTTACGATATCAGTCGCGCCCGGCCGCAGCGGCGAAGCCTCGTTTTAAATGTCCGGTCGGCTGATCGCGTGGCAAGGAGCATTGGAGATGAGCGATCCCGACGCGAGTCAGACCTCCGCTACCGTTCGTAACGTGGGCCGTTGCGTGCTGGCGGAGGGAAAGGCGTCACTCCGGGCTTTTTGGAGAGCTTTTTCTCGAGTCACGGCGGTCGCAACGGGTCTCTTTTGTTTGTTTTACTTCACGCTCCATCCCAACGATCTTCGAGGGCCACCGATGGAGGTGGTATTTGGCGTGGCGATCGTCCTCGGCTATAGCGCCTTCTATGGCCTCTGGATCGGTCTCGCAGCCGGGACATTCGTGACGGCATGGCGTTGGTGGGGCGTCTGGATCATGGTGCCGATGGTCGGAGCCGTGTCGGGGGCCGCCGCGGCGGTTTCGCTCGCGTTGGTCTTGCTCAGCAGGATGGATTCACGAGGCGCTGGTCTTCACGGGGGCGGGGATGTTGCAGCCCTGCTAGCGCTTGGGCTTCTGGCGGTCTGCGCCCTGATCGGCGCCGTAGG
>JAIMBC010000104.1 GCA_023511675.1 Pirellulales bacterium | reverse complement strand
CCATGTCGGTGACGGCGTCCTCGAAGTCGTGGGCGTGCTGGTAGCCTTGGCCGTAGCCCCACTGTTTCATCGCCGCCGTCACCGGATTGCGCAGATGGAGCGGCACCGGATCGGCCAGGCCCGAGCGGACCTCCTCCAGCGCGGCATTCAGCGCCCGGTAGGCCGCGTCGGACTTGGGCGCGGCGGCCAGATAGATCGCCGCCTGGGCCAGCGCCTGATCCCCCTCGGGGATGCCCAGAAAGTGCACCGCCTGCATCGCCGCCACGGCCTGTTCGAGCGCGTGCGGGTCGGCCAGGCCGATGTCCTCGATGGCCATGCGCACCAGGCGCCGGGCAATGTAGAGGAGGTCCTCGCCCGCCTCGAGCATCCGCGCCAGCCAGTAAAGCGCCGCGTCGGGGTCGCTCGAACGCACCGATTTGTGCAGCGCCGAGATTAGGTTGTAGTGTTCCTCGCCGGACTTGTCGTAAAGCAGCACCTTGCGCTCGATGGCGTCCTCGACCGCCTGGCGGGAGAGCACCTTTCCGGGCGTGGCCGCCACCGCCAGTTCGAGGATGTTGTAGGCCATGCGCGCATCGCCGTTCGCATAGATGCCGATCTGCTCGAGCAATTCCGGCGGCGCCTCGATCTCGCGCTCGCCCAGCCCCTCCCACGCGATGCCGAGGTCGCCGTGCCCGAGCCGCTGGAAGAATTCCTTCAGCAGGCAGTTGGGAACCATCCTCAACACAGTCGGAATCGAAAACGCACGCGACATGCCGCTTCGCCCCCTTTCCGTCACCGCCGGACGACACATCGGTGCCGCCGTCGGCCGGGTTCGTGGCGAAGCACCTTCGTTCGGACGAGACTTTCCGTTCCTATGAACGGCGGTATAGTAACATGTTGGGCGGTGCCGAGACAACTTCAGAGTCGGCTTACAAGAGGATCGGAACCTCAGCAAGGTCAGATTTACTAGTGGGTTGCGGCCTGTACGGGCTGTGCGGCCTGCGCCATTAATTCTTGCCACATCCGCCGCTGTTTTCCCCAATCCAGCGCAGCTGCAATCGGTTGCAGCTGGCGCAGGTGAATCGGGTCACGGCCCCGGACGGTCCGGGGCAGGAACAAGATCGCCTCTTGGATGTCGGGGGCCAGGTAGACCAGGTTCATGATCTGGCTCACCCGCGCCCGGGTGACGTGCCCGAGGCGGGCCAGCTCGGTGTAGTGGGCGATCTCCCCGGCGCGGAGGAGGCTGTCGAACCGGATGGCCAGCGCCATCAGCCGGGCGATCCGCGGCACCCGGCCCGGCGTGGCCGGGCGCGGCGGCTCCCCGCCCGGCCGCAGCTCCTTGCGGCTGCCTCGGCCACGCCGGTAGAAGTGGACGTCACACTCGACGGTCAGCGTCTCGGTCATGCGATCTTCTCCCTCCCGCCCTGGTCCGCCAGCTCATCGGCCAGGGTCTTGATGCCCGCCGGCTGGAACGTGATCGACACCTTCCCCCTGGCCCCGTCGTAGTCCACCCGCTCGACGAGCAGCTGCACCACGCGGGCCTGCTCGGCGGGCGTGAGCGACTCCCACACCGGGTCGAAGACCGACAGCGCCAGGGCGACCTCGTCATCGTCGATCCGCCGCCGGCGGATGGCGGCCGCCTCCTCCCGCACCCGCCCGGTCCGGTCCTCGGCCAGGCGGATGCGCTCCTGCAGGTCCGCCAGGCGGGCGATGGTCGGGTCGTCCACGGGGTTCGGCGGGATCTTCTGCAGCTCGGCGTGCCAGCGGGCCAGTTCGCGGTCCAGCCCGCGCCGCTCGGCCTCCAGCTCCGCCAGGCGGGCCTCGTCCTGAGCGCGGGCCTGGGTGATGGTCGCCTGCAGCAGGTCGGGGTCCTTGCCGATGCAGCGGATCTGCTCGACGACGAGCTGCTCGATCTGGGCAGCGGGAATGGACTTGGACGGGCAGGTGTTCCAGCCACGCTTCTGGGCCGAGGAGCAGACGTAGTAGCGGTAACGCTTGTTGCCGTCCTTGGTCGTGTGGGTCGGCGTCATGGCACAGCCGCAGGGGACGCAGCGCAAGAGGCCCTTGAGCAGCGCCCCGAACTTATTCCGCACCGGCGCGCCCCGGGTCCGGCCGTTGCGGTGCAGCAGGGCCTGGACGCGGGCGAAGACGGCCGGGTCCACGATGGCGGGGTGCTCGCCGTTGTGGACCTCGTGCTTGTACCTGATCTTGCCGACGTAGGCCACGTTCGTCAGCAGGCGGCGGCAGCGAAGGTGGCTGGGTTGTGCAGCCGGCGCCGCAGCTCGAGGAGTGTCGCAAGGGGGGCGACGCGGGCGGCCAGCCTGTCAGGCAGAAAATCATCGAGGGTTTCAAAACAGATGTCCGCAGGTGGGGAGTCCGGCTGCGGCTGGCAGCGGAGGGAGGGTTTCAGGCGGGAGAGCAGGGCTTCGAGGTTGTCGCGATCAACGCGCAGGGGCCGGCCGAGTGTGGGGGGCGGATCGGCGGGTGTGTTCTGTTCGCCGCGTCCGCTAAAGTCTCCCAGCACCAGCAGCCGGAAGGGCCCGGGGCTTTTTACCCGTGCGGCGCCTTCTGCTTGAAGGTCCACGGAGAAATGCAAACCCATGTGTTCGTCTCCGTTCAGGGGGCCGAGGCGGGGGCGCCCAGTTGGAAATCTGCGAAGTCGAGAATGCGGCGCCAGTAATCGCGGTTGAGCACGTGGGGGGCATCTCGCCGGTACTGGACGATGTCGCCACAGTTTTCGGCCGTGAACGGCTCATCGTCGCGGACGACGCCGCTAGCGACCAGACCGCGGCGGCCCAACAGCTTGTAGACGGCGTCCGCACCGCGGAGGGCCGCCAGCGCCTGCTCGTAATTGGCCCACAAGTCCTGATCGCCCTCTGTATCCAGCAGAGGACGCGGCGCTACCAGGCAGACCAGCAGATGCTGATCGATGGGCAGAAGTTCTTCACACCCGTTGAACTGGCAAAACACATCGTTGAACCAGTGGGGGAAGGACGTGTTGATACGTGCCACCGTCTCTTGCTGGTTGCCGCGGCTGAGCGCCATGCCTCCCGTGCCCGATTGATGCGGCACAACCAGGGCGATGCGCTCGTCGAGCGCGCCGGCCAGCAAGGCGGTCTTGCCCAATCGTGAGTGGCCGACGACGCAGATTCTACGGCGATCGAGATCATCGCAGGTGATCAGGTAATCGACCGCGCGATGAAGGCCCCAGGCCCAGGCGGCGATCGTGCCCCAATCGTGCGGTCCCGGCTCGGTTTGACCGGGACGGAGAAAATGGGGATGGACCCCATCGGTAAAGTCCGGCCTGTCCGGGTCGATGTCTCCGCAATAGAACGTGGCCAGGGCATAGCCGCGCGCGATCAACTCGTCTACACACCATGCCTCTGCCTGCGCGCCGCGCCCCTCATCGGTAGCGCGGTTCTCCACCGCACCACGGCACCGCTCGGGAACCCACGACCGCGGCAGCGCCACGTGCGGGTCGTCTACCACCGTGTGGTTGCCGCAGAAGTTGATCCCCAGGAACACCGGCGCGGCAGCCTGCCTGCCATTGGGCACGATCACCAGCAAGTCCACAGGCGGCGTACCCGGCGGACCGAACGAGAGCGTGACCTCTCGCAACGTGGCCCTGCCGCTGAGAAATGCGGCGTCGACTCGCCGCACCTCCGCCGAGACGGCCGGCGCCTCCGGCAAGTACCCGTACATGTAGTGCTGTACCAGGGCCACAATCTGCGGCCGCCGCTTCCGATACCACGCCTCTGCCGTGCGCACCGCCTCGCCCGTGCCGAACATCACCAGCGGATCCGGCAACTCGCTGCTGGCCGGCAGGGCCTCCACCGGCGGAAAGTCCGCCACGGACCCCGGCTCCCCACCAGCAGCCGCCCCGGCAACACCACACATCGCCCCCAGGGCGACAACCACTCCCCCCCACCGGCAGACAACCGCGTACACAAGCCCATGAGGCCACCGCTCAGACATCGAAACAACCTCCGCAGATCCCTACCGCCTCTCGCGCTTTCGCCCAATGCGTCCGGTGGCGAGCGATACCTGAATGGCTTTGCCGGTGGCTGTGGGCGCCGCGGCCGCCACGCGCGCTGCGCACTTTAGGGTCTGGCAAGGCCCGTGGCAAGGGTATGCCCCGCCTGCGAGCCCCACGCGGGTCATGCTGCCAGGGGCACCCGCCTGTGGCGGGCTGGAGCGCTCCGTCCACCCAGCTTCCCCGCCGCGCGTTTCTCGCCAGGGCCCGCTGTTTGGCTTGGCAGGGTGCCGAGAAGGGGCACGATCGGCTATAACGTGAGCCCAAGGCAATCTGGCGCGCTTGGGCACGTTGATGTCATACTGGCACGGAAAGGTGGTGGTCGTCACGGGGGCGTCCAGCGGCCTCGGCCGCGCCCTCGCTGCGGCCTTTGCCGCCATGGGCGCCACGGTGGTCCTTGCCGCGCGCGGTGCCGAGGCACTGGCAGCGGCTGCTGCCGAGATCAGCGCAGCGGGCGGAAACGCCTTGCATCTGATTGCCGATGTCACGGTGGAGGAATCGGTGACGGCGCTGTTCGACGAGGTTCGCCGCCGCCTGGGGCGGCTCGATGTGCTGGTGAACAATGCGGGCCGCTCGATGCGCCGCGCCATCCAGCACACGACGCCCGAGGATTTCCGCGACCTGCTGGAGCTGAATCTCCTTGGCGTGGTGCGCTGCACCCGTGCGGCCCTCCCCATGCTCCTGGAAAGCCGCGGCCACCTGGTCAACATTGGTTCGCTCGCCGGCAAGGCTGCTGCCCGCTACATCGGCGCCTACCCCGCCAGCAAGTTCGCCGTGACAGCCTACACCCAGCAGTTGCGGCTCGAGCTGGGCCCGCAGGGCTTGCACGTGCTCTTGGTCTGCCCCGGTCCGATCGCACGCCCACAACAGCGCAGCTATGCCGAGCCGACCGCTCACGGCGACGACCTGGAACGCCTGCCCCCCGCCGCACGCCTGCCCGGTGCGGGAACCAAGGTACGCCCGATCGCGCCGGAGCGGCTGGCGGCCGCCATCGTGCGCGCCTGTGAGAAGCGTCAGTGCGAGCTGATCTGGCCCCCCATCGCCCGCTGGCTGTTTGCCGTGCAGCAGCTCTCCCCGCGGCTGGGGGATTGGCTGATCCGCAAGCTCACGTGAGCGGTGATGGGCCTGCTCCGCGCTCCGCACCGCATCGGATGTGCACGCCTGAACGGATTGGCGTGCACATGGCAGGAGGGGCCCTGTGCGGCCCCCGCGGGAGCCGGGCCTTTTGCTACTCCTCACTCATCGAGGAACACGGGCGGCGGATAGACGGCCACTTCCACGTGATGACCGTCCGGGTCCCGGAAGAAGATCTGCTTGCAGCCTGTGCCTTCTTGGATGTTGGACCGATACGGCACGCCGTGCGCCGCAAGCAGCCGCTCGACCTGTGCCAGGTCGGAGGTATCTTGCACCTCGAAGGCCACGTGGTTGTCTCGGGTCTGAATGGGTCCCGTGGCTTCGCCGATCTCGGGATGGACGATCAGATGGATTTGCAATCCGTAATTGTACAGCCAGGCTCCCGCAAAGCTGAACGCAGGCCGGCGGATCTCGCGAAACCCCAGCACGTCGCGGTAGAAGGCGCGGCTGGCTTCGAGGTTCTTGGTCAGCCGTGCCACGTGGTTGATGGAGCGAATGGGCAACGGTTGCGTCATGGTGAGGCATCCTGGGTAGAGAGAGGTGCCGCTCTCTGGCAGTGATAGAGGGAACAGGGCGGCAAGTAAAGGGGATCAGGCCGGCCGTGCAGGTTGCTGTGGCCCTCATGCCGCCTTATGATGTGCGATCACACGGGGTAGCGACGAGGGCATGCTGTGCGTTCGAACAAGCAGTAAGAACCCTCCGTCTGCCCACTGGCAGCCATGACTCAAGAACCGATTCCTTTAGCCCCAGAGGATCGAGCGGCACCGGCCGAGCCGGCGCCACGCGACGCAGCCGCAGCCGATCTTGCGGCCTCTGGTCCGGCGATGTCTGGTCCTGTGGCGTCCGCCCCAACGCCTCCCGACCCGGCGCCAGCGGATCCAATGCCATGCGAAGCGCCCCGGGCCGAGTCAGCCCCCGCCGAGTCACCGCCAGCCGAGTCCGCAACGGAGGCGGCAGCGTCTGACCGCTCGCCGGTCCGGCTCGATTTGCGTTCGCTGGCGTATGGGTTGCCCGCGGTAGCGAGTCCTCCGCCGCCGCGCGTCAGGCCAAGCGGCGGTCGCGTGTGCCTGGGGCTGGCCTGGTCGGCGCTGCTGGCCGTGGGGGGCGGCGCCCTGTGCGCCTGGATCCAGCAGCAGGAGTTCTTTCTCGTCTCGCTGGTGGTGTTGTGGCTGCTGGGGCTGCCGGGAGGGTGGATCGCGCGCAGGCTCACGGGGGCACCAAGCGTGCTAGTGGCGATTGGGCAGGCGGCGGCCCTGGTGGGGGCGCTGCTGCTGATGCAGGCGATCTGGCTGCGCGAGAACATCTTCCCGCAACCCACCTGGTCCAGCGCGTGGACGAGCCTGCCCTCGTATTATCGGACGAATACGCTGCAAGCGGTTTCTGAGGCCATTTGCGGGCTGTGCGGGGCCTATGTGGCCGGCGAGCGTCTGCTGCGTGCTCCGCGGCGGCGTGCATAGCGGACCGCGGCTGCAATGAGTAAGCTGCCAGGGCCGTGGCGGGAACTGCTGATGGTAGTGCTGTTCGTGCTGGAACGCCATGTGTGGTCGTGGTGGGCGCCGGCATTACGGGCCTGGCGGCTGCGCATCGGTTGACGGAGCTGGCGCCGGATTGGAGGGTGCTGCTGCTGGAAGCGGCAGATCGGCCGGGTGGTGTGCTGTGTACCGAGCAGTGCGGAGGGTATCTGCTCGAGCACAGTGCCGACAGCTTTTTGTCGAATGTACCGGAGGCGCTTGCGCTGTGCCGCCGTGTGGGCCTGGAAGAGGCTCTGGTGGGCACCCGGCCGGAGGCGCGGCGGGCGTTTGTGGTGCGGGGGGGTCGGCTTGTCCCCATTCCAGAGGGATTCTCGTTGATGGCCCCGGCCCGGGTGTGGCCGTTGCTGGCCACTCCGCTGTTGAGCTGGCGCGGCAAGCTGCGCGTGCTGGGGGAGTGGTTTGTGCCGCCGCGCCGGGACGGAGTCGATGAAAGCCTGGCCGAGTTTGCCTGCCGGCGGCTGGGGCGCGAGGCATTTGAGCGTTTGGTACAACCGCTGGTGGCGGGAATCTACACGGCTGCGGCAGAGAAGTTGAGTGTGGCCGCAGCGTTACCGCGGTTTGTGGAACTGGAGCAGCGCTACGGCAGCGTGGCGCGGGGCCTGCGGCGCGAGGCGCGCGCAGCGCGAGCGCGTGCTCATCCCTCCGCGGGGGCAGGCAGCCCATCAGCGGCCTCCGCAGGCGCGGACGATGTGCATGCGGCCGGCGCCCGCTACGGGCTGTTTGTTACCCCGCGCGAGGGACTGTCTAGCCTGGTGGCCGCAGTGGCGGCACGTCTGCCCCCCTCTGTGTTGCGGACGCAAGCGCGGGTGCAGCAGATTCGGCGCATGGATGGGGGATGGGAACTGGCCGTGCAGAACGGTCTTCCGCTGGCGGCAGATGCCCTGATCCTGGCCGTGGCAGCCCCCGCGGCGGCTCGGCTGCTTTCCGGCTTGCATCCGGCGCTGGCGTCTGAATTGCGGGGGATCGAGTATGCCGGCACAACGCTGGTGCTATTGGGTTACGCGCGGCAGGCCTTCCCCTCGCAGCCGCGGGGGTCGGGCTTTGTGGTGCCCGCCATCGAACAGCGCCGCATCCTGGCAGCGAGCTTTGCCAGCGAGAAGTTCCCCGGGCGGGCACCAGCGGATCGAGTGCTGGTGCGCGTGTTTGTGGGTGGGGCCACGCAACCCCACCTGATGGAGCTGGGGGATGAAGAGGTGGTTGCACTGGCAGAGCGAGAGCTGGCCGAACTGCTGGGGGTGCGCGGCCAGCCTGAGCTGGTGCGGGTCATCCGCTGGAGGCGGCAGATGCCTCAGTACCATGTGGGGCATCTGGCGCGGGTGCAGCGCATCGAGGCGCACCTGGCGGAACTGCCGGGGCTGTTGCTGGCCGGAAACGCCTATCACGGCGTGGGCATCCCGTATTGCATTCGCAGCGGAGAGCGTGCGGCAGAGCAGGCGGTTCAAAGGTTGCGGGCAAGTTAGGCGGAGGGCAGGGAGTCTCGGGCCAGCGGCTTTCGCCACCACCGTGGGGGGGCGGTAATGGGCGAACTGCTTGTGCAGCGTGCCTCGGGGCGTGCCACCAGCAGGGTCGGTGGAAAGGCCGCGAGGGCGGCCTGTGTGGGAAAAGCGCCGGGGAGAGGGGTCGGGAACAGGCGGCAGGTGGTTGCTCAGCGGGCGGTGAAGGGTTAGGCTCGCACGCATGTTTGCCATTTGGTTTGAACGTGCGCTGCCGGACGAGTTTCGCTACCTGCTCGATGGTTCGGTGCGCGCCATCGGCGCGGCGGCGCCGGAAGGCGAGGATCCTCTGGCCTCCCTGAGTGAGGCAGATGCCATCGTCGCCGCCGCGCGGCTGCGGTATGACGGCACCTTGATGGACCGCGCCCCGCGGCTGAAGGTGATTGCCCGTACGGGCGTGGGGTATGACAACGTCTGCCTCGCCGACGCCACGGCACGTGGCATCTGCGTGTGCCACACGCCCGATGCGCCCACCATCTCCACGGCCGAACATGCCGTGGCGTTAATGCTGGCCGTGGTCAAACGGCTCAAGCGAGCGGAGGCGGAGCTGCGTGCGGGCAGCCGCATCGAATACCTGAACATGCACAATGCCCTGGAGGTATATGGGCGGCGGTTGGGGCTGGTGGGGCTGGGGCGGATTGGCAGTCGCGTGGCTCTTCTGGCGCAGGGGCTGGGCATACAGGTAAGTGCATATGATCCCTATGTCTCGGCGGAACGGGCGGCGGAGCTGGGGATCGAACTCGTGCCCACGCTGGAAGAACTGCTGCGCGAGGCCGACGTGGTGTCTTTGCACGCTCCCCTCACGCCCGAGACGCGGCATCTGATCAATGCTCGAACGCTGGCCTGGTGCAAGCGTGGGGCGTATCTGGTGAATACTGCACGGGGCGGGCTGGTGGACGAGCAGGCGCTGCTGGCGGCGTTGGAGAGCGGGCAGCTTGCGGGCGCGGGGTTGGATGTGTTTGATCCTGAGCCTCCTTCTCCGGGCCATCCGCTGCTGGGGCGCGACGACGTGGTGGCCACGCCTCATGTGGCTTCGGCCACGGCGGCGGGCCGCCGGCGGCTGTGGGAAGGGGCACTGGTGCAGGTGTTGCAAGTGCTGCGGGGCGAGCGGCCGCCGCATCTGTTGAATCCGGAGAGCTGGCCGCCACGGCGTGGGGAGCCGCGCCTGTGATCGAGCTGGCGGCAGCCACCGCCCGAGAGTACCTGGTTGCACGGGGCCTGCTGCGCGACGAGGAGAGCGCACAGATCGAGGAACTGGGATGGGGTATCTCCAACGTGGTGTTGAAGGTAGCCCGTGCCCACGATGCACTGGTGGTCAAGCAGAGCCTGCCGCGGCTGCGCGTGGCCGACGATTGGCCCTTTGATCGCAGGCGGATCCTGGTCGAGCGGGACTGCCTGGTGCTGCTGGGGGAGCTGTTGCCTGCCGGCTCGGTTCCGGAGCTGCGCGACTGCGATGCGGAGAATTATGTATTGGCCATGAGCTGTGCCGAGGCAGGCGGAGTGCTGTGGGAAGAGGCGCTGTTGCAGCGGTCGATCGACGTGAGGGCGGCTCGGCTGGCGGGGGAGTTGCTCGCCCTGCTGCATGTGCGCGCTGCGGCCGATCCGCGTGTGGCGCGGCTGTTTGCTGACAACACCGTGTTCTGGCAAGGGAGGCTCGATCCCTACCATCGCACCATGCTGCGCTGGCATCCGGACCTGGCGACGCTGGTCGAGGAAGAGATTGCACGGATGCTGTCTTGTCGGCTGACGCTGGTGCATGGCGATTACAGCCCCAAGAACATGTTTGTGTATGCGGACCGCATCTTCTTGCTGGATTTTGAGGTGGCGCATCTGGGAGACCCCTCCTTCGACGCGGCCTTTTGCCTGACGCATCTGGTGCTGCACGCCGCGCACGTGCCGGCGCTGGCCGAGGAGTACTTGCACCTGGCGCGCACCTTTTGGGAGACATATGCTGGTGCGCTGGCGGCAGTGCGCACGGCACAGGCGGGCGCCACGCACGGACCCGCGGCGTGGGATCTGGCAGCCCTGGAACGAGGCACGCTGCGCGAGCTGGGTTGCCTGCTGCTGGCGCGCATCGACGGCAAGTCGAAGATCGCTTACATTCGCGACGAACACGAACGCAGGCTGGTGCGGCGGCTGGGCCGGGAGTTGTTGACCGGCGGCGGTGCGCGGTTGGCGGACTGCTGGACTCAGCTTGCACGCTCGATTCGGGAACCTACCCCATGATGCACAACGTTGCCAAGGCCCGGCTGAAACGGGGCGAGATCGTTCACGGCTGCTTCGTCCGCTACCCCGACGCTACGCTGGCAGAGGTGTTGTGCCTCCAGCCGTGGGACTTCCTGCTCTTCGACGGCGAGCATGGCACCATCGAACCGCGCGACTGCGAACATCTGGTCCGCGCCGCAGAACTCCGCGGCGTGACGCCACTGGTTCGCGTGCCCGCCAATCAGCCGGCCATCATCTTGCGGTATCTGGACACCGGAGCCTACGGCCTTCACGTACCCTGGGTGAACTCCGCAGCGGAAGCCGAGGCCGCCGTGCGCGCCGTCAAGTATCAGCCACGCGGCCAGCGGGGGCTGGCAGCCGTGCGTGCAGCCGACTTTGGCCAGACCATGCCGCTTTCTGACTATGTCGCTCGTGCCAACGCGGAGACGCTGGTGGTGCTGCACGTCGAGACCGTGCAGGCCGTGGCGGCACTCTCCGACATGCTGGCCATCGACGGCGTCGATGTGCTGTTCATCGGCCCCACGGATCTCTCCCACTCGCTGGGATATCCCGGCCAGCCCCAGCATCCGGAGGTTCAGGCCGTGATGCAGCAAATTGCCGCCCAGGTCGCGCAGAGCGACAAGGCTTTGGGCATTCTGGTGCAAAACGCAGACGCGGCGAGGGAATGGATCACCCGAGGTGCACGCTACATCGCCACCGGGGTGGAGGCCCTGCTGGCCCCGGCCATGCGCAATTACTTGGAGCGTGTGCGCGGCGTGCGGCAGGGCCGCTGAACGTTGTATCTTGGCCTGGCTGGGCCGTGCCGCGGGCAGCATGCCCTCCTTTGCATCGGGTGCAAAGGACCGGAACAGCTCGCCTCGGTAGCAAAAGGCCCCTGCGAGGCCGCCCCTCTGGGTCCCTTCGGGCGCGCCGCCCCGGGGGAGTTGTGTGCGGCAGGGCGCGCCCGAGGAAGCCATTGTGCCCCTTCGCCCGCCGCTCAGGGCAGCGGGCCACGCCCTCACCCGCCGCCAACGCCGCCCGCTAACGCGAAAACCGCGATGCAGCGGCCGCAGGGCCCTGCCGCTTGCCCTTGGCACCGCAATTGCACCACCTTCTGTTGACACGGCAGACATCATTCCTCTCCCAGGAGGCGTGGCCATGAACGTCAAAAAAATTGTGTTTCCCACAGACTTCTCCTCCCTCAGCGATGCAGCCCTCGCTCATGCCACGGCCCTGGCACGCGAGTCGCAGGCGCGGCTGCTGATCGTCCACGTGCAGGAACCGCCCCTGGCTTATGCGGGGGGAGAGATGTATTACGGCGTACCCGAGCCCGATACGGCCGAGATCACCCGTATGCTCGAGGCCGTGGTGCCTACCAGTTCCGATGTTCCTTACGAACACCATCTGCTCACAGGGGACCCGGCAGAGGGCATTGTGCGCCTCGCCACAGAGCAGAACGCCGATCTGATCGTGATGGGCACGCACGGCCGGACAGGACTGCGCCGGTTGCTGATGGGCAGCGTGGCTGAGGCGGTTGTGCGGCGGGCACCCTGCCCAGTGCTGACCTTCAAGGCAACGGAGGGCGCCCCCGCCAAGGCTTAGCCGAATATGCCGGCGCCAGGCCTGCCCCATGGCACATGGCCCGCAACAGCCCTAGGCCTGCCCCAGTAAAGTGGCTCGCTTACGTCACTTGAAAGCCTGGGCCCTGGAATCCCTTTTCTTGCATGAGCAGGAGCTACAGCATGCAGAGCCGGTTGATGATCGTGCTGGCGGCCGCCGCGGGTCTATTGGCGGCGGCCTGGTTCGCCGCGGAACGCATGTTGCCGTCTGCGGCGGCAGATGTAGCGGCAGATGAAGCAGCGGAGGAGCGTCAGCCGCAGCCTGCCGATGAGGCGCCCCCCCAACGATCGACGCTGGAGGCGTTCATGCGGCTGAAGCTATCGCACGCGCAGGACGTGCTGGAGGGGTTGGCCACGGAGGATTACCGCCGCATTGCACGCGGCGCTCAGAAACTGCGGGCCCTGGCAGCGGATGCGAGCTGGAATGTCTACGAGACGGAGGAGTACGCCTTTTACAGCCGCGAGTTTACCGACGCCGCGCGCCAGATGAGCGCCAGTGCTCGGGACAGGAATATTGACGGGGCGGCGCTGGCCTACGTGCAGCTTACGCTGTCTTGCGTCCACTGCCACAAGCACGTGCGAGATGTGCGTACGGCGCGGGTGGGGCCCGGCGCGCCGCAAGATGGCAGGCCGGTTGCGGGCGGATGAGGCCGCACGCCGCTGGACGGGCCGCGTCTTCCGGCCGCTGCCTGCGCGAGGAAGGACCGGCGGTTAACGCCGCACACTCTGCTGCACTGCTGGGCGGAGCGATTTGCCGCGGCATCGGGTTGACGGCCAGCGTGTGACCTGCTTTGCTGGCATGCTGGCCTGCGGTGCCAGGGCGGCGCCGCGTCCGGATTCGAGTGCCTGGAATGTACCCATGGCGGGGTCGCGCCGCGGTTCCTCTCCCATGCAACAACCCGAAGGCGGGCTAGCCGCTGCACCCTCGGCAGGCGAGCGCACCTCTGCCTTGCCGCCCCCCGTAGGGGGGGGTGCCGGAGCCGTACGCACCAGCGGGGTGTTGTTGCACTGCACTTCGCTGCCATCTCCGTATGGCGTGGGGGATCTGGGGCCGGCAGCGTATGCCTGGGTGGACGCTCTGGCGCGCGCCGGGCAGACGTGGTGGCAGGTGCTGCCGCTGGGGCCTACGGGATACGGGGACTCCCCGTACCAGTGTTTCTCGGCGTTTGCGGGCAATCCGCTGTTGATCAGCCCGGAGCTGCTGGTGGCGGATGGGTTGTTGCGTTCTTCCGATCTGGAGGGTGGTGGGAGCTTCCCGGCAGAGCGCGTCGACTTCGAGCGGGTGATTCCTTACAAGAGCGGGCTGACGGCCCAGGCCTGGGAGCGGTTTGGCGAGGGAGCAGCCCGGGGCCTGGCGGACGAGTTCGACGCCTTCTGCGCGCGCCGGGCGGCCTGGTTGGAGGACTTTGCCCTGTTCATGGCCATCAAGGAGGCGCATGGGGGCGGAAGCTGGCAGCACTGGCCGGCGCCGTTGCGCCAGCGAGATCCCGCGGCGCTCGATGCGGCGGCGCGCGAGTTAGAGGCCGAGGTCAAGCTGCATCGGTTCCGGCAGTTCTTGTTTTTTCGGCAGTGGCAAGCGTTGCGGGAATACGCGCAGCATCGCGGCGTGCGGCTGCTGGGCGACATGCCGATTTTTGTATCGATCGATTCTGCCGATGTGTGGGCCCAGCCGGAGTTGTTCAAGCTCGATGCGCAGCGGCGGCCGCGCGTCGTGGCGGGCGTGCCCCCCGACTATTTTTCGGCGACGGGGCAGCTTTGGGGCAACCCACACTACGAGTGGGAGGTTCATCGCCAGACGGGCTACGCCTGGTGGATCGCCCGCCTGCAAGCGACGCTGACCCTGGTCGATTGCATCCGGCTGGATCACTTTCGCGGCTTTGAGGCAGCCTGGGAGGTGCCCGCAGGACAGCTCACCGCGGAGCAGGGGGAATGGGTGCCTGGGCCGGGTGCCGAGTTGTTCGAGGCGTGCCGCGCGGCCGTGGGTTCGCTGCCGCTGGTGGCAGAGGATCTGGGCGTGATCACGCCGGAGGTAGAGGCTTTGCGCACGGAGTTGGGGCTGCCGGGGATGCGCATCTTGCAGTTTGCCTTTGGCGGCGCGCGGGAGAGCCGATTTCTGCCGCACCGGTTTGAGCGGCACACGGTGGTGTACACGGGGACGCACGACAACGCCACGACGCTGGGCTGGTACCGCGGGTTGACGGCGGAGGAGCACCGTTTTTTTCGGCGTTACGTGCCCGAGACAGGGGGCGGACCGGCCTGGGACCTGATTCGGCTGGCGTGGGCTTCGGTAGCAGAGTGTGCCATGGCGCCGTTGCAAGACATCTTGAGCCTGGGGCCCGAGGCGCGCATGAACCTACCGGGCCAGCCGCGGGGGAACTGGCGGTGGCGTTGCCCGCCGCATCTGCTGCGGGAAAGCGTGCTGGATCGCCTTGGGGAACTGACGGCCACTTACGAGCGGGCAGCGGCGATGCGCGGGCTATCGTCTGCTGCATCCTCGCTGAGTGCAGGGGCTGATCCGTGCTGTTGAGAACGAGGAACCATGCTGGAAGACGATCCGCTCTGGTACCAGGACGCCATCATCTACGAGCTGCACGTCCGCTCGTTCCACGACAGCGTGGGAGACGGCATGGGAGACTTTCGGGGCCTGACGCAAAAGCTGGACTATGTGCAAGATCTGGGTGTGACGGCCATCTGGCTGTTGCCCTTCTATCCCTCGCCTTTGAAGGACGACGGGTATGACATCGCGCATTACACCGAGGTCCATCCGCACTATGGCAAGCTCCGGGACTTTGAGGCCTTTCTCGAGGCGGCGCATCGACACGGCTTGCGGGTAATCACCGAGCTGGTGATCAATCACACTTCGGACCAGCATCCCTGGTTCCAGCGGGCGCGGCGTGCGCCGCCGGGCAGCCCCGAGCGAGACTTCTACGTGTGGAGCGAGACGCCGGAGCGATACCGCGAGGCGCGCGTGATCTTTCAGGATTTCGAGCACTCGAACTGGTCCTGGGATCCGGTAGCGCGGGCGTACTACTGGCACCGCTTCTATGCGCACCAGCCGGATCTGAATTTCGACAATCCGGCGGTGTGGGAGGCGTTGCTGCCGGTAGTGGATTTCTGGCTCCAGCGTGGGGTAGACGGCATGCGGCTGGACGCCGTGCCCTATCTCTTTGAGCGAGAGGGCACGAGCTGCGAGAACTTGCCCGAAACGCACGGCTTTCTCAAGGCGTTGCGGCGCCACATCGATGCCCGCTTCGCCAACCGCATGCTGCTGGCAGAGGCCAACCAATGGCCGGAGGATGCCGCCGCCTATTTCGGCAGCGGGGATGAGTGCCACATGGCCTTTCACTTCCCCCTCATGCCCCGGATGTTCATGGCCATCCACATGGAGGATCGCTTCCCCATCATCGACATTCTGGCCCAGACGCCAGCGATCCCCGAGACGTGCCAGTGGTCGCTGTTCTTGCGCAACCATGACGAACTCACGCTGGAAATGGTGACCGATGAAGAGCGGGACTACATGTATCGCGCGTACGCACAGGAATCGCGTGCACGCGTGAACCTCGGCATTCGGCGGCGGCTGGCTCCCCTGCTGGGGAACAACCGCCGGCGCATCGAGCTGATGAAGGGCCTGCTGTTCTCGCTGCCCGGCACCCCCGTGCTCTACTACGGCGATGAAATCGGCATGGGGGATAACATCTACCTCGGCGACCGTAACGGCGTGCGCACCCCCATGCAATGGAGCGCCGACCGCAATGCCGGCTTCTCTCGCGCCAACCCGCAGAAGCTGTTCCTGCCCGTGATCATCGATCCCGAGTACCACTACGAAGCCGTCAATGTGGAGGCTCAGCAGAACAACCCCAGCTCGCTCTTGTGGTGGATCAAACGGCTGATCGCCCTGCGCAAGCGCTACAAGGCGTTTGGCCGCGGCTCGCTGGAGTTGTTGCACCCTGCCAACCGCAAGATCCTCGCCTTCCTCCGGCATTACCACAAGGAGCACATCCTCGTGGTGGCCAATCTCTCCCGCTTTGTCCAGTACGTGGAGCTGGATCTGACTGGCTACGCGGGGATGATTCCCGTGGAATTATTCGGGCAGAATCCCCTGCCGCGGATCGGCAAACAACCCTATGCGCTCACTCTGGGCCCGCACAGCTTCTACTGGTTCGCACTTCAGCCCCACCGTGAGGGGAAGCCCGGCGAGCTGGCCCTTGATGCCGAGCCGGCCTTGCCCACCCTTGCGGCCCCCGATGGCTGGGAAGTTCTGTTCCAGCACCCCTACAAGCGGTCCCTTGAAGCCCTCCTCCCCCTCTTCCTCCGCAAGGCCCGCTGGATGGGAGAACGAGCCCGCAGCGTGCAATCTGCCATGATCCGCGAGGCCCACCGCCTCTGCTATGCGGATCAAACGGCCTTTCTCTGCTTCCTCGATGTCGAATACTCCGAAGGTCCTCACGACCTGATCGCCCTGCCCCTGGCCTTCTCCACCCGCGAGCAGGCCGGCCAGCTCCAGGCACAAGCGCCCTGGGCAGCCCTGGCCCAGGTCAGGGGAGGAAGCGACGGCCTGCTCCACGATGCCCTGTACGACCCCGCCTTCCGCGATGCCCTGGCGTCCTTCATCGCCACGGAACGCGTGCATCCTCTGGGCGAAGGCCATCTGGCCGGCGTGGCCTGCGCAAGCTGCCCGGCAGCCATGGCTGGAGAGCCCCTCCCCCCCTCGCTTATCTGTGGCGAAGATCAAGCGAATAGCTCCGTCCTGTTCGGCGACAGGATGATCCTCAAGGTGTACCGTAAGGTAGAGGCGGGCGCACACCCCGAGGTGGAGTGCGGCCGCCACCTCACGGAACGGTCCGGCTTTTTACACGCGGCGCCCCTCTTGGGCTATCTGGAGTACCGTACCCGCCGGGCGGAATCGATCAGCCTGGCCGTGCTGCATGAATATGCGGCCCATGAAGGCACGGCCTGGCAGTACACGCTGGATGAACTGAGCCGGTACTTGGAACGGGTGCTCACCTTGTCGCCGGCGGAGCAACAGGCACTCCGACCAGCGGGCGGCGTGTACGCCCTGCCGGAGGTGGGCGTGCCGGCCAGCACGCAGGAGCTGATGGGCAGGTATCTCGAATCCGCCGGTTTGCTGGGCAGGCGCACGGCGGCAATGCACCTTGCCCTGGCTGCCGCGGGGGACGATCCGGCTTTCGCACCGGAGCCGTTCACCCAGCTTTACCAGCGGTCGATCTACCAGTCGATGCGTCATGTACACCGTCAGGCGTTTGACCGCTTGCGGCAGCAGCTCGAGGCGCTCCCTGCTGCCATCCAGCAGCACGCACAGCAGGCGCTAGTCGCCGCAGATCAGGTGCTGGCGCGGTTCCGCCTACTGCTTAGCCGGCGGTTTCAGGGGCAGCGTATCCGATGTCACGGGGCATACAACCTCTGCGAGGTGCTGTTCACGGGCAAGGATTTTGTCATCATCGACTTCGAGGGAGAAGCGGGCCGCTCGCTGGGAGAGCGGCGCATCAAGCGCTCTCCGCTGCGGGACGCTGCCACGATGATCCGCTCGTTCCACTACGCGGCCTATGCGGCGCTGCTGGAGGATGACCATGGCCGCGGACGCTTCCCCGGAATGATCCGCCCCGAGGATGTGCCCGCCCTGCAACGCTGGGTACGTGTCTGGTACGAGTGGTCCGCCGCGACGTTCCTGCAAGCTTACTCGCTCGCCATGCAGGGCAGCCGCCTGCTGCCGCCCGAAACCGAGGAACTGCGGACGCTGTTGGACCTGTTCTTGCTAGAGCGGGCCTTGCACGAGCTACACCACGATTTGGCCGAGCGCCCGCACTGGGCCGGCATTCCGCTCTGTGCCGTGCTGGAACTGGTGGCAGGCTAGTCAATCAAGCTGCCGCTGGTAAATGCGGTAGCGCTTGTACAGGCGGCCTCCCACCGCGGCGATGATCTGGTTGACCGTGTCGTTATCCTCCAACGTCCAACCCAGCTCGGCAGCGGTGTAGCCGAGGACGTGCTTGCCATGGTACAGCGAGTGGAGAATCAGCATTTCCAGCACGCCGCGGCGGCGATAGCGATCGATCACTCCCAGGGCCGCCATGCGTGCCGTCTTGATCCGCTTGCAATTGCGGCGGAACTGGTACCAACCCCAGGGAAGCCCCCAGGAGAACAGACGTCCATTCAGCGGACGCATGGCCTCGTTGAAATCAGGCAAGGTCATCGAGAAGCCCACCACCTCCCCAGCAACCTCGGCCAGCAACAGCAGCTCAGGCA
>JAIMBC010000103.1 GCA_023511675.1 Pirellulales bacterium | reverse complement strand
CTCCCTGCCCACTTTAAAGCTGGGCGACTCCGACAAGATTAAAGTGGGCAACTGGGTAATCGCCATCGGCAACCCCTACGGCCTGGACCACACCGTCACGGTGGGGGTGATCAGCGCCAAAGGCCGTCCGGTGCAGGTGGAGAACCGGAGCTACAAAAACCTCCTCCAAACGGACGCCTCCATTAACCCGGGCAACAGCGGCGGCCCGCTCTTGAATCTCGATGGTGAGGTGGTGGGCATCAATACTGCCGTGGCCCAGGCCCAGGGTATTGGTTTTGCCATCCCCACCAGCACAGTCAAAGAGGTTTTAAACCAGCTCCTCCAGGGTAATGGAAAGGGAACTCCCTGGCTTGGCGTGCAGATGGATTACGTAACGGAAGAAATAGCTGCCTATCTGGAACTGCCGGCGGCAGCAGGGGCGGTGTGGCTGGAGGCGGTGGGCCCCAGCCACCTGAGCGACCTGCGCCTGCACGCCGACCTGAAGGGGGCCTGCTTCCACGTGCGGGCGTCGGTGGAGCGGCCCGAGGCCGCACGGCGCGTCCGGCCGGTGGCGGCCGACGCGGCGGCAGCGCCGCCCTCCGCATCCGCACAGCGCATACCGCCGCGAACGGCCACCTTGCCGGGGCAGCGGACGCAGGCCCGCCCTGCCCGGCCGGTTCAGCGGCCGCACTGGTTGGCATGGCTGGCGCTGGCCGTAGCGGCGCTCTTGGCAGCCTATGCGAGCTGGCCTCCCCGGATTCCCGCTGCTGCCGCGCCCCCTGGCCGCGGTCCCGCCTCTGAGCGCGTGGCCGCCTGGGTGCTGGCCTCCGGCGGAAAGGTGGACGTGCGCACCAAGCGGGGCAGCCGGACGATCAGCCGCAGCTCGGAACTGCCGTCCGGCCCCTACTCGGTGGAGGCGGTGTGGCTGCAAGCATCGCCCGTCTTGCAGCGCTGCCGCCTGCCCTCTCTGGCGGGACTGGAAAACAACGATGTCCGCGTGCTGAGCCTGAGCGGCACGCGCCTGGCCGGCGGCCTGGCGCCCCTGGCCGTCTTCAGCAAGCTCGAGGTCATCGATCTGACCGACACGCCTACCAGCGATGCCGACCTGGCCCAACTCGCCCGCCTGGCCAACTTGCGCGAACTCTATCTGAACCGCACCCTGATCACGGACGTCGGCATGGAACGCCTGGCCGAATGTTCGACTCTGGAAGTACTTGCGGCGGCAGGCACCCAAACTACGGGCCGCGGTCTGGCAGCCCTGGCCAAGCTGCCGCGGTTGCAGCGGCTCTCGCTCTCGCTCGACTTTACCGCCGATACGCTCCGCGGGGCGCAATTGCCGCCAGCCCTGGCCCACTTGCAGCTCGTCGGTGCCCGCGTTACCGAAGGTGGGATGGAACACCTGCAATCTGCCACCCACCTTGTCTCGCTCGATCTCTCCGGCTGCAACCTGCGCCAGGCGGATTTGACCCGTTTGGCCTCGCTCTCCGCCCTGGAATACCTCGACCTCTCGGCTGCCCAGGTGTCTCCCGGCCAGATCGCCAGGCTCCGCGAGACCCGCCCCGAACTGCGCGTGGTTGGCACCGCCCTGCCCGGTGCAGGCGCCGCAGAACCCGGCGCCTTACAACCCGGCGACCAGCCGTAGGTGTTGCCAACGCTGGCGGCCAGCAACGCCCGCGTCTGCAATCCTGGCGTCTGCAATTCTGGTGCCTGCAATCGTGGCCCCACCCAAGGCCGGCGCGTGCAAGGCTGGCCCTGGCAGGCAGCCCAGCCAGCAGGGGGGTGCTGCCGGGTCAGGCTGGCCGCGGGCCGCAGGAGAATCAGCCTCTTGGGCACAAGAGGACCGCCTGCCTGGGCTGGCCCAACTCGCGGAGGAAGCATGTCTGCATCGGGGCGCATCTTCGCCGAGCACAGTCGTAACGCCACAGCATGGCGGCTCAGGCGAGCCGCCAGACGCGTCGCGCCACTTGCTTGGCGGAATCGCGCCGTGTACGGTGCTGGCGTGCCGCTCCTCACAGCTATTGGAACTCCAAACCGGCTGCGGCCGCTTTTGGCATGCGGCCGGGCCACGCACAGAAAAGGAAGGTGCTCGCATGCAGGACACCGCTGCAGAATGCGTGCTGGTGTTTCCCGCCAGCGTGCTGAGCCGGCTGGGCCATTTTCAGGGCTTCACGGCGGATGTCGGCCGCTACCTGGAAGAGCTGTTCGATCCTCGTCATATCAGTTTCCAGCCGCGTGAAAAGATGGAGCGGGATCCGTCGTTCAAGCAGCTCATCCCCTACTGCATCTTCCGGCATGTTGAGCAGGACGGCACGATCCGCGTGTTTGCCTACACGCGAGGCGGCAAGCAGGGCGAAGAGCGGCTGCGCAGCAAGCGGAGCATCGGTGTGGGCGGGCACATCTGTCTGGCGGATGCCCATGCCGCGGCCGGCACGGCGTATGAGGAAGGCCTGCGCCGGGAGTTGGAGGAAGAGGTCTCGATCCGTGCCAGGTATACGCAGCGTTGCGTGGGCCTGATCAACGATGATCTGACGGACGTGGGCCGCGTGCATCTGGGTGTGGTGCATCTTTTCGACCTGGATCAGCCGGCCGTCGAGCCGCGGGAGCCAGACTTGCTGGATGCGGCCTTTGTTACGCTGGCCGAACTGGCCGACGAGCGCTTGCGGCTGGAGAGCTGGTCCCAGATCTGCCTGGATTACCTGCTGCGGGAGGGGGCCGCATGACGGCGGCCTGACAGGCAAGCGCGGTTTTCCCGCCTGGACGTTTGGGGCGGCCGAGGCTGCATTTCGGGTGCGCCTTGCGCTGGACCTGCGTCACGCCCACGGACAGAGAGAAACGCGTTGGCGATGCTAGCATGCCTGACCTCCACGGCCGCTGGCGGCGGGTTTTTTGGGCTGGGTACTTGCAATGCGAGGCGTAGCGCTTATGATGACCGCTCCGGTTGAATGGAACGTGTGGGGGATACCGGACAGGCGGATGGATGGAGGAGCGGTTCCATGCTCCAGGTGGCTGGCGGCTGGTCGTTGCATGTTGAGCGGGGCCCGGACTGGTTGTTCGTACGGGTGGTCGGCCGGCCGGAGACGCCCGAAGCGGATGCGAGTCTGGCGGAACTGCTGTGGTCGTTATTGCAGCAGCACTTTACGTGGCGCCTGGTGCTGGAATGCGATCAGCTTGGGCCGCTTTCCAGCGCGCTGGTGGGGCAGCTTGTACTGCTGCACAAGCGGATTGCATCCAATTCTGGATTGATGCGGCTGTGCGGTCTGAGCGACATGGACTACCAGGTGCTGAGCACGATGCGGCTTGATGGCCGCTTTCCGCGGTTTCGCGATCGTGTGGAGGCCGTGCTCGGCTACCGGCCCAGGCAGCCGCGCTAGGCACGCTCTGCGGCGACGGCGGCATGTGCCCAGAGGCAAGCCAGGGCCCTTTTTGCCGCCGCTGAACGGAGGCGCATTCCGAACAGGCCGTGCGGCGGCGCAGTCTGGATACGCCGTGCGGCAGCGGGGGGAGGCACCGTGCGGCAGCGCCCCGCCGCATCAAGGCGTGTGTGCCAGCGGGAAACGGAGAAGCACCGGCCGTGGGGCACGCCGCCGCTGCGCATGCGGGACGATGCGGGCAGGCGCGGCCTGTCCGCACCCCCTCATCACTCGGCGCAATCGCATCTGGCACGCGATGGGCGGAGTCGGAGGCAGTCGCCGCCGGTTCGCCTCTGGGCTGCCGTGCAGCAGCCCAAGTGGAGCGGCACTGCTGCCCAGGGGGCGGGCCGCGGGAATCAGCGGAAGGTGTGTTCCGGCCCTGGAAAGCGGCCGTGTCGCACGTCGTCGCGAAACTGGCCTACCGCCTGAAGCACGGCCTGGCCCAGATCTGCGTAGCGCCGCACAAACCGCGGCACGCTCCCGGGGGTCAGGCCGAGCAGGTCGTGCAGCACCAGCACCTGCCCATCGCACTCGGCGCCGGCGCCAATACCGATGGTGGGGATCGAGAGCCGCCGACTGATCTGGCCGGCCAGTGCGGCGGGAATGCACTCCAGCACCACGGCAAAGGCGCCGGCCTCCTCGGCCGCCAGGGCATCTGCCATCAGGCGCTCGGCGTCCCGCTGCACCTTGTAGCCGCCTAGCTGATGCACGCTCTGCGGCCTCAGGCCGCAATGCGCCATCACGGGAATTCCGGCCGAGACGAGCGCACGAATCACCTCGCGCTGCTCGGAGCCTCCCTCGAGCTTCACGGCCTGGCAGCGTGTTTCCTTGAGAATCCTCCCCGCCGCCTCCACGGCCTGATAGCTTCCCAGATGGCCGCAGGGAAAGGGCATGTCCACCACCACCAGTGCCCGTTGCACCGCGCGGCCGACCATCTCAGCATGGTAAATCATCTCGTCCAGCGTCACTGGCAGCGTGGTGGGATGCCCCTGCACGACCATCGACATGCTGTCTCCCACCAGGATGCCCTCGATGCCCGCCGCATCGACCAGGCTGGCCATGCCGTAATCGTACGCCGTGAGCATGGCGATCTTGTGCCCCGCCTGCTTGAAGGCCATGAAGCGGGGCACAGTGATCCGCGAGACTTCGGTGGTCATGTGGGCCATTGTGACGCGCGCGGCCTGGTTGTGGCAACGGCCGGGCAGGTCCAAGGGGCAGCGCCGCGCATTATGCCACCGCCTGAGATGTTCTGCCATGGGCCGACGTGTTGTGCGACGGCCGTAGCTGTTGTGCCACGGCTTTGAGATGGGGCGGTGCACCGACAGCGCGGAGGCGCGTGGCTGTCTGCGGGTGCGCGGGCCGCTAGCGGGTTTTTGCGGTCAGCGTGGCGTGGGCCACGGTGAGCTGCTGGAGCCGCCGCGGATGGGGCGCTGTGCCGATGCCGGGCAGATCCAGGCAGCGTACCTGGGGGCTGCCCTCCGCGGAGACTTCCAGCTCCAGCTCGGGCTCAGCCAAATCCTGGGCGTAGAATCGCCGGCTGGGGAAGATATCTGCGGGGTAGGTGAAGTTGTCGAGCATGGCCAGCGCGGCGCAGATGCGGGCTCCCACGGCACTTTCCAGCATGCCGCCTACCCAGCATGGAATTCCGGCCTGCTGGCACAAATCGTGGATTTCCAGGGCGGGCGTCAGGCCGCCCACGCGGCCCGGCTTGACATTCACATAGCGGCAGCTCGCCAGTTCGATGGCGGTCTTGACGCGTTGGACGGACGTGATGCTCTCATCGAGGCAGATGGGCGTGCGGATCTGGGCCTGCAAGCGGGCATGATCGACCAGATCATCATGCCCCAGCGGCTGTTCAAGCATGGCCAGGTTGAAGTCGTCCAGGCGGCGGAAGAGTTCGAGGTCTTCCAGGCGGTAGCCGCTGTTGAGGTCGATGTGGATCACCGCCTGAGGGTGCCTGGCGCGCACGGCCTGGAGCATGGGCAGGTCCCAACCGGGACGGAACTTGAGCTTGATGCGGCGAAAGCCGGCGTCCACGGCCTGATCGACGCAGGGAAGCAACTCGTCGATCGTGTCCATCACGCCGAAGTCGGCGCCCACGTCGGCGGCGCTGCGGGCGGCGCCCAGCATCACGTGCAGGGGCTGACCGGCCAGCGTGGCGGCCAGCACCCACCAGGCCGTGTCGAGTGCGGCCTTGGCGAAGGGATTGCCTTTGAAGTGTGCCAGCCGCGCCTGAAGATCCTTGCCGGAGACGACGTCCTCTCCCACCAGGGCGGGGGCCAGCCAGTCTCTGAGCAGGGCAAACACGCCGCCGGCCCACTCGGGACTGTAGCAGGGAGCGGCCAAGGGGGCGCTTTCTCCCCAGGCCGAGCAGCCCTGGCTGTGCATCTGCACAAGCACGCTCTCGGCCGCGGCATCCTCTCCGTAGGCCGTCCGCCAGGGATAGACGAGCGGCATGGCCACATGATAGATGTCAATCTGCTCGATGATCACGGTGAGCCCTCATGGCCGGGAGGTCCGGACGCACTGGCCAGCAGGCGCTGGAGGCATTCGGCCTGGGCAGGCAGGAGCTGCTCCCACACGGCGGCGTCGAAACGGGTGGACCCATCTACGCGCGCAAGCTGCGCAAGGCCGCCGTCCGCCGCCTCGCGGCAAAAGGTGGCGGCCGTGAGGGAGGCGGCTGAGAAGTCGCAGCCGCGCAGGTCCGCTCCCGCCAGGTTCGTGCCTTCCAGGTCGGCCCTCCGAAAGCTGGCGCCACGCAGGTCTGCCAGCTCGAAGCTGGCATTGGTGAGATTCGCACCGTCGAAGCACGCGCCGCGGAGCACTGCACGGGCAAAGTTGGCGTTGCGCAGGCGAGCGCCGGCGGCCATCAATCCTGGGAGCTGCTGTCCGGAGGCGTCCAGCCCCCGCAGATCCCGCCTGCCCAGCACGCCTTGCGACAGGGCCTCGGCCATCTGCTGCCGCGTGAGCGCAGCCGCCTGATAGCGCTGTTCCCGCCAGGGATCGGCCGTGTTGTGATACCCTGCCTCGCGTTCCCAGTAGCCCAGGCAGTCTGTGGAAAGAAAGTTCAGCCGTTGCAGCCACTTCAGGCTCTTGTAGAAGTACCGGCCGGGGACCACCATCCGCACCGGGCCGCCGTGCTCGAGGGGCAGGGGGCGGCCCTCCGCCTCCAGGGCCACCAGTGCTCCCAGGCTGAGGGCGTCTTGCAACACCAGGGAGGTGCTGTGGCCGCGCGGGCTGTCTGCTTCAAACGAGACGTAGCGCGCCGCGGGCAGCACCTCGGCCCGGCGGACCAGCTCCGCCAGCAACACGCCGCTGAAGCGCATGCCCAGCTTGGACCAGCGCGTGACGCAATGCACGTCCACCACGCAGGCGGTCTGCGGCATGGCCCGCAGTTCCGCTAGCGACCACGTTTGGGGGCGGGCCACCAGCCCTGCTGCTACGACGGACTGCGGGCCGCAAGCGGAGGCCGGGGCACGCTCTCCCACCAGCGGCCACTTATGTGCCGCAGCGAGCTGCTGACCAGGCGGCAGCGGGGGTGGCGGACGCTCTGGTTGTGCCATGGGTCTGTACGCGGCTCCGGCCGGAGCGAACCTCTGGTGATGTCAAGCGGCAAAGCACGTTCCACATGGCCGGACGGCAACCACGCCATGTGCCGCTGAATGCCACAGGATAAGAGGGTTGGCGCCGGATCGCAATCTGCCCAAGCGTTACGTGGAAGTGCTGTTCAACATGAAACCACACCCCTGGGAACCTGCCAGTAGCGAGTGGCGGGTACCGACGTCGGCGTGCAGCGGAAATTACCCACTTCCGCGTGCAGCGGAGTTTGCCGACTTTGGCGTGCAACTGATCTTGAATGCGGTGCTGGACGGCAATGTGTGGGAACGGGTGGCCGGCGGCCCCAGCGACACGGGCTGACCGCTTATGGACAGTCTTGCCAGGTGCGCCTGGGGCGGGTCCGCAGTGAACATCTGGGGCACACCAAATCGATGGCGGGGCTCTGGTCCCGCCTGTGGGTCGTTTGCCAGCGAGAGGCTGCCGCGCTGCCGCGTGCTGGTCCACAGGTCCGGGCGGTTAAGGAGCACTTGCACCCACGGCCGGGGCGATCTAAGACTCGTCTCGCGGTCCGCGGAGCGGCGAAGGGGGCGGGAATGAGGAAGACTCGCTACACGTGGGAGTTGGCGGGCAGGAGGTTGGCGGCGTAGGGGTTAGAGGCGGGCCAGCGTGGGGAATCGCACCCGGATCGGGGGGGCGCGGCGGAGCCACAGATGGCGGACTTGCGGTGATCGAGCGGACGGCCCGCGGGCTGGGCGACTGCGAGACTGGGCGCCGGGCCATCCTCTCCCCCGCGGGACGCAGCGGTGGTACAATCACCAGCGGCGGTAATGTTGTGGTCCGTGGCGGCTGTTGGGCGCGGTGGCCGTTGGGTTGCCGGCGCGGCGGGAGGGCGACGATGGCCAACCGTGAGAATCACTACGAGGCGGCGTTCGAGTCCTGGCTGCGTAGCCGGGGCGTGCCCTATGTAGCGGTGGACGAGACGCGCCGTAGCCTGCTGGCGCAGGCATCGATCAAGAGCCTGGATTTTATTGTCACCACTCCGCAGGGCGTGAGCTGGCTGGTGGACGTGAAGGGCCGGTTGTTCCCCGGTGGCCGGCGCCGGCAGTACTGGCGCAACTGGTCCACGCTCGATGATCTGGAGGGCCTGGCCTGCTGGGAGCGTTTGTTCGGCGAGCGCTTCCACGGGCTGTTTGTGTTTGCCTATAATGTGATTGGGACGCGCTCCCCCTTACCGGCTGAGCGGCTCTTCTCCTTCCGTGGCCGTAGCTATGGCTTTGTGGGGATCCGACTCGAGCAGTACATGTGGAATGCCCGCCCGATCTCGCCCCGCTGGGGCACCGTGGCCATGTCGGCGCGGCAGTTTGTCCGGCTTGCCAGGCCCGCAGACGAGTTGTTGTAGAGGACGCTGATGAGGACCACAGCCGCAGGGGGATGGCTGCGCGGAGCAGCACGTGAGGGCGAGACGCCGTGCAGGCCGCCGGCAGGCGGCGCCTTGCTGGGGCGTGCGGCGACGTGCCTACTGGCCTTGCTTCTCTGGCTAGCCTTACCCAGCATGGCTGCGGCCCAGGGTGAGGTGGCTGGGTTTGTGCCTGCGAAAAAGAAGTACATCCTGGAATGGCTGTTGGCAGGCTCAGGCGCTGCGGCGGTGATCTTTTTAATCATCCGGCCGGCGAACCGTGCCGATGCCCCCAAGGAAGAATTCGAGCTGATTCTGCGCGAACCCCACCAGTAATGGGGCTGCCTTCCGGATTGTGGGGCTGGCGGTGGGGACTGCGCGGCTTTGGCCGTCGGCTCTTGGGCGGCGCGGTGGGCGCAGGGTCCGCCGCCAGGAGGCCACGCGGTTACGGCCAGCGCGGCTCGCGCTTTTCCACGAACGCCGCCAGACCCTCAGCCGCCGCCTCTGTGGTGCGGGCCGCAGCGCTGGCCGCGGCGCCAGCGGAAAGCTGGGTGAACAGGTGCTCTCCCAGGGTCTCGTTGAGAAGCTGTTTGCTCAGCCGCACGGCTTCCGGCGCGCTGCGAGCGGCATCTGCCGCCAGCTCGTTCGCCCGTGCCCACAGGCGCTCGCCGGGCAAGATCTCGTGGCACAGGCCGATGCGATGGGCCTCCGCGGCCTCAATGGTGCTGGCGAAGACCAGCAACCGCGCGGCCTGGCTGCCGCCCAACCGAAAGAGCACCAGCGGCGCCACCATGCCGGCCACAATCCCCCGTCTTGGTTCGGGCAGGCCGAACACGGCCTCGGGAGCGGCCAGCACATAGTCGCACGCCAGAACCAGGCCCAGTCCTCCGGCCAGTGCCGGCCCCTGCACGGCCGCAATCAGAGGCTTGGGAAACCGCAGCATCTGTTCCACGAGGTCGCGGTAGGCCACGGCATCGTTGTACCACTGGGCATGCGCGTCGGGGCTGCGGCTGGTCTGGAGCATCTCCGTCAGGTCCATGCCGGCACAGAATGCGCTGCCCGCACCGGCAAGTACCACCGCACGCACGGCACGCTCGAGGTGCAGATCGTGCAGCGCCTGCACCAGCTCCGCCAGCAGAGACCGCGACAATGCGTTACGCTTTTCAGGCCGATTGAGAATCACCGTGCCCGTGTGGCCATGCACGTGCACACGAAGCTGCGCCATGGGACTTCCCACACCAATCATGTTAACGGCCCCTGACCTGACTGCCGGCCTGATTGACCGCCTGCGTGCCGGCAGCCCACCGCCGGTGCAGGCGCCGTTGGGCAATCGGGCATCTCTCTAGCATGCAGTTGCGCCGCGGAGTCTGTCTGAGCTGCCTCTGCCGGTCGAGCGGCCTGCGCCTGCGGAGCCGCAGCCACCTCCTCGCTCGCAGGCAACCTGGCCAGCTTTGTGGCGTCCGCTGCGGAGCTGGCCCTCGGCTGGCACGGCTGCCGTGGACGCACCATACGTGAGACATGCTCGGGCAACGGCAGCTCCAGTTCGAGGATGGCGGTACCCAGCAGCTTGCCTTGCGTATCGATCCGCAGGGAGCGGCTGGCGCCGCCGGCCAGAGCATTGTACAACACGAAATTGAGGGCGTACAGCCGGGGCAGTTCGTAACGCACCACGCGCGTCACACCAAGCTGCGAAAAAAATACCGTCACTCGCTCAGCCGTGAGGGCCTGTTGCAAATAGTCGTAGCCCGCCGCCGTGTAGGCTACCACCCCGATGTTCGCATGGTTGCCCTTGTCGCCGCTGCGAGCCAGGGCGATCTGGCCCAGCCGGATGCTCGGCACGTGCGTGCCCTGCGGATCGCTCATGTTTGGTCGTCAGCCACGGGACGGTCGGAAAGGGAACCGGGCATGCTGGGCGGCGCCGTCTCCTCTGGCTCGTCCAGCGCGGAGGCGTGGTCACCGGAGACCACGAGCCTCCGCAACCAAGCCTCTACGGCCGCGGCCGCCTTCCCAACCAGCATTCGGCCGCCGGATCGGACCTGCTTCCAGAACAGCGCACGCACCTCCCGTCGCGCGTAGGCCTCGAAGGCCCTCAGGTAGCGGGCACGCTCCGCCTCGGGTGCCGCGGCGGCAATCGCCGCCAAGCAGGCCTCGATATTGTACACCGCCCCCTCCTGGAGCGAGACAGGCACCACCTGCTCGGCCGACAGGCCCAGATCGTGCGCTGCGGCCTCCACGGCGGCAGCGATGCTGGCCGCCTTGCTGCCGGGGGCCGCGGCGCGCAAATCGTACGGCGGCGACCACTCGCTCCAGGGACGCAGCAAGTCGATGTGCGTAACCACGGCTACCACGACTGGTGGAGCGCGCCTCGCACGCTGCCCACACAGCTCTCGCACCCGCGCCAGCATCTGCCGCTCCGGATCGCGGGCCGCATCCACGGCCGACAGCACCAGCAGCACCAGGTCGCAACGCTCGATCTGCTCCGCCAGCTCTCGCTGCCAGGCCGCCGGTCTCATTCCCCCAGGGCCGGCTCTAGCGTCCAAGGCAAATCCCGCGGTGTCGATCACCAGGGCCGGCGGCCGCCCGGGTTGTTCGTAGCGGTAGGCCGTCGCCTCGACTGTCGTGGGAAGCACATCCACCGCCGCCTTGGTCTGGCCGAACAGGGCGTTGACGAGGCTGGACTTGCCTGCCTTGACCTTCCCCAGCACCACCACACGCAGCGGCTCTTCCGCGATCGCTCGCTCGCGTTCTGCTTCCTCCCGCAGATCGTCCGCTGAAGGGGGCGGCAGCACGCCCGCCAGACCCTCGTCCAGCACAAGCTGCCCGCTGTATAGACAGATGGCGTGGTAGCCCGCCTTCTTGATGGTGTAATCCACCAGCCAGGCGCGCACGTCCCTCACCGACTGCCGCCACACTCCCGCCGCCATCGCCGCGCCGGCCTCGCGGATCAGGCCGGCCGAAGGATTCGTCAGCAGCCGCCCGATCTGGTACAGCGGGTAGACGGTGCTGTACCACTGCTGCCCGCGCTGCCACCAGCGGTGCGCCTCGAGCATCTGGTGCAGCGTCAGCACGTGGGCGCCCGGCACGTCCTGGGTGAGCGTGTGCCGCAGGTCCGCGGCCACGCACTCCACCACCCTCAGCAAGTGGGGGATGCGCACCTCCAGCAGTGGCTCGCTGCTTTCGGGATGGAATCGCCTGGCGACCACTTCCAGCGTGCTGCGGAGGATGTGCAACCAGTCCTCCGCCTGTGCCACGGGCCATTCTTCCCGCCGGGCCTGTTCGGCCAGCCGCACCACCTCCTGCCAGGCGGCCTTTCCCTCGGGCGGCCAGCGTGGCGACTCGTTGACATCGGCCAGCGGTCTGCCCCGCTGCCGACGGTCCCACCAGGCGTTGGCCCCCCACGCCGCCAGGCAGAGCGCGGCAGTGGCGCCGACCCACCACAGAATCCAACCCCGCTCGTACAGCCAGATCCAGCCCGCCACGAACACGCCCAAATAGGGCAGCACCCAGATCCCAGCCAGCAACACCCAGCGTGCCAACGGCCGTAGCTTGCGTAGTCGTCGCCACACGCGGCGGGTATCCTGTTATTCTTCGGGCTCCGCCTCCCGCGGCGGCGGCTTGGGCATCTGCCGCAGATAGGCACTCAGATGCTGGCGAGCGCGGCGGAACTCGTCGTGATAGAGACGCCGCAGCATGCCCGCCGGCGGCACGTCTCCAGTGAGAGCAAAACTGAAATAAGCGCAGAAAACACACCCCAGCGCGTAGGTGCTGGCAGCCGCGTACGTGCCTGCCACCACGCTGCCAATGCCGGGAACAAACTTGAGCAGCTCGCGCAGCCCCAGCCTTCCCACGAAGCCCAGCCCCAGGGCAGCCGAGACCTCCGCCACCCGCTGCGCCGTCACCTCCTGTCGGTAGATGGACGCCAGGGCGTGGAACATTTTGGCCTGGATGGCAACCACCAGCGGGATGTCCACCCAGGGCACTGGCAGGCCCGCGGCCAGTCCGGCCGCCAAGGCGTACGACAGCACGTGCGGATGGGCCGTGCGAAAGTGCTGGTCCCGCAGCACGCGCCGCCCTTCCCGAAACTGCTCGATCATCCCCCGCAGCCCGAGAGGCAGTGCCGCCTCCAGCGCCTCCCACAAGGCGTCCGCCCCATAATCGACGGGCTGCAATCCGTCTGCGTCGCTGGTGAAGTCGATGGGAACGAACCGCACCTCGGCCCCCCGCAACGACTGCCGGCAGAACCACTCGCGCTGATACGCCAGCGAGCGGGCGAGACGATCGGGCACCTGCTCCCCCACCACCCGCTCGGGCAACGGGAACTCTCGAAAGGGATACGGACGGGGATGCCCCTGGCCTGCACGCTCGTATGCCTCATGCAGGCAGGTCTGGGCCACGATCACCGGCCAGCGCGGATGGCGGTCCAGGATCTTCTCCAACGGCCCCAGCAACGGCTCGTAGGCATGGTCCAACGCCTTGACCACCACCAACAATACATGTGCCTGATCGGCCAGCACGTTCATGTCGTCCGTGGGATCGTAGCCGACCTCGCCCAACCCGCGGGTATCCAGAAACCGCATCAGGCAATCTTCCTCGCTCGGGAATGCATAGAGCGAGGCGGTGCGGGTACAGGGCTTGAAACCGTTGCCAATTTCTACGTTCGTCGCGCCGGTGAGCGTGCGCACAATCGACGACTTGCCGGACTGCGCCTTGCCCAACAGCCAGATCACGGGCGCCGGAAGCTGACGCCGGATGCCGATCAGCGCGTCTTCCAGCTCCTGCTCCGGGACGCGTGGATGGATGATCGCCTCCCACAGCCTGTCGAACGAAGTGCGAAACGGCCACAGCGAGCGCGGCATGATTGGTCGGTGCGTGTGACAGATCCCTTCACCCCGCAGGTGTGCCCCAGGCCCACCCAGCTTGAGCTTCACCCAGTAATGTACGCCAACGGCACGCGGCCCAAAAGGGCCTGTGCTTGGCAGTAGGGAGCAGGTCGGGGGCGGCGTAGACGCGGCCGTCTCGCCGGCCAGGCCAGACAGACGTCGCCAGCACACGAAGCACGAACCCCTGTATACGGCGGCGCCGCCCGGCTGGGTTTCCAACTCCCTGTCCGGGCGCAACAGCGGCCGATGGAGAGGGCACGGCCTGCCTGTTCCTCATATCTTTCATGGCAGGCGAGCCTCCTGCTGCTATGTAGGGCGTGCGGCGTGTCGGATTCAGGCAGCGGGAAGCCCGCGGCCGACTCAGGCAGCGGGACGTGTGGGGCGGCAGGCCGTGTGCGTCGCCGGGCGCCCATCAGCCAGCCCTGCCCGCCACCTCGCCCTTGCCGTTGGAATCCAGGAAGCGATCGAGCGCCTGGTAGAACTCGACCGACTGCGGGTCGTTGTGGCGTCCCCCAGGAATGGTGATCCATTGCTTCGGCCCCCCTGCGGCATCGAACAGCCTCCGGCCCAGGAAGAAGGGGACGATCTCGTCGGCGTCTCCGTGCGATTGCAACAGCGGGCCCTGGTAGCGGCCGATCTTGCTGAGCGAATCGAATCGCGTCCGCATCAACAACCGCACGGGAAGCCAGAAATAGAAGTGCGCGGCCACGTCGGGCAGCGAGGTGAAGGTGCTTTCCAGGACCAGGCCACGGGCACCAGCCGCGGCGGCCAGGTCCACCATCACCGCGCCACCCAGCGAGCGGCCGCGCAGCACCACATCGGTCTCTGCCACGCCACAGCGCCGGGCCAGCCAGGCGCGCGCGGCGCGGGCATCGGCCAGCAGCCCGGCCTCGTCGGGCTTGCCCTCGCTGCGGCCATAGCCGCGGTAGTCGAACACCATGGCCGCCACCCCGTGGGCGTGCAGCCACTCCAGCTCGTCGCGCCACACGGTGACGTTGCCGGCGTTGCCCGAGGCGATCAACATCACGGCACGCGGCTGCGCGTGCGGTACGAACCAGCCGTGCAGCTTCACGCCGTCTGGGGCGGCAAACCACGCATCCTCACGCGGCACAGTCAGCGGCGACCAGTCTCCCTGCGGCCAGCGGGCAGGGAAATAGATCAGCCGCTTTTCCAGCAACATCATGCCGATCACCACGAGCAGGTAGAATAACGCCACCTGCCGCGCCAGCCGGAGGCATCTGCCGCCGCGCCAGCGTGCCGGACCTCGAGAGCGGAAAGCAGAGAACGGTCGGAAAAGCATGGCGGGCAAATCACCGCCCAGCGCACCTTAGCTTTGTACTCCGTGTCTGCTTCCCTTGTCTAGCTCTCTCCTTTCTCCCCTCGGCTTGCTGCTCTCTTACGGGTAGGAGTATTCCGGATTCTTCGGGTCGAAGTCCTGGTCCGTGAAGCCCTGGTTGATCTTGATGTTCAGGTAGGTGTATTCCTCGGTGAGTACCGGTTCCCCCCCCTCTTCTTCGGGCCAGTCGTAGGCCTCGTAGCGGGTAGGCAGGTTCAGCTCATGATCGACGTAGATCCGCGCCATGTGGAACAGGAAGTTCCGCCGCGGCACGGGATGCACCACCTGGATGCAGGTACAGGGCCGCTTGTTGATCTTGGCGTTCTCGATCACCTTCACCTCGCATTCGCCGTACTGGCAGTCTTGCAAGCCGACCTCGATCAGCCGTTCGGTGAGGTTGAGCATCCCCATCTCGGTGATGGGGTAGCGGTTGCCCTTCATGGCGATGGGGCTGGTAGGAGCCAGGCTCACGGTGCCAATCAGCTTCCACAGCCGCCCTGTGGTATGGGCCTGGATCTTGTTGTCGTTGCGTCCTTCGACGTAAATCGCTTCGCGGCCTTCCAGGTCCTTGGGCTTGAGGAAGCGGGTGTAGATGCTGAAGGGCCGGTGGCGGATCTTCACGTACATCCACTCGTGGTCGCGCAGTTCGCCGTCGATGCGTTCTCGCTTGACGAGGGTGCAGGAGTAGTCCTCGATGCGGCGGATGGATTCGACCCCCTGCATGGCCCAGCGGAGCGCGGGCATGAGCGGATGTTCCCCCGGCTCGCTGCGGCGGATCGCCTCCGCCATGGTGATGCGGCCGGAGGTGCTGGCCACCTCCGCCACCGCCTGTCCCGCCTCGGCAGGCCGCTCCTCGCCCGGCGGCGCCGGATACCACACTGGCTCCACGCGGAAATCCAGCCGGGCCACCTTCCCGTCACGCTGCCCGTGGTTAGAGCCAGACTTCGTCACGCCCTCTTCCGGCGCGCCGGCTTTTGCAAATCCTCCGCACAGCCAGGCAACCGCCATCCAGGCGGCGCAGGGCCCAGCCAAAGAACGTACGATCCAACGCATCATGCACACTCCGTCCGGTCAGGCGGGAAATGACCAGCCTGACGCTTTCTCTATCAGGGCTTGCAAGGGTCGACCAAGCGCCGTTAGCCGTCTCGGCGTGTGCAACCGGCGTGCCTCATGGCTTTTTGCACTGCATGGCAGGCTGGAAATCTGCCGCAACTGCTTGCATCAGCGTCTGTTGCAGCCGACAGCCAGCCATGAGCCCAGGACGCGGCGTTTTTGGCATTAGCAAGTATCGCCATGAGAGCGGTCGAAATTTACAATTCGCACGTGAAGCTCCCCCAGATAGAACACACGGTCGTCGTTTCTCAGCTCTTCGAAGAAAACGCCTACATCGCCTGGCGCCCAGGCCGCGCAGATTGCCTGATTGTTGACCCCGGTCTGGAGCCGGAGGCCATTGTGCAGCAGTTGCACCAGCGACAACTCGTGCCGGCCGCCATCCTCAACACTCATGGCCATGCCGATCACATCGCCGGCAATGCCACCCTGAAGCAACTCTGGCCGCATGTGCCGCTGATGATCGGCCGGGGGGATGCCCCCATGCTCACCGATCCCGTGTTGAACCTTTCCGCCCAGTTCGGTTTCGCCATCTCCAGCCCGACTCCCGATCGGCTGCTTGGCGATGGGGACCTGCTGCACGTCGCCGGCTTCGAGCTGCTGGTGCGCGAGATCCCCGGCCACTCGCCGGGACACGTGGTCTTCATCTGCCAGCAGGACCGGCCCTTGGTGGTCTTTGGCGGAGATGTGCTGTTTGCGGGCAGCGTGGGCCGCACCGACCTGCCGGGCGGCAGCTTCTCGCAGTTGGCAAAGGGAATTCATGCCAAGCTGTTCTGCCTGCCTGCGGATACGATTGTGCTGCCGGGCCACGGCCCGCCCACCACCATCGGCCACGAGCAGCAGACGAACCCGTTTGTCGGCCGGAGCCCCTTTCGTGGGTAACCGGGCTGGCGGGGAGAGCCGGGTTGACCTACATGATCCTGGGTCCAACGGTCCCCCGCGGCCTGTACGCCCGGCCGGGAACCTCCCCTACCCTTTTTCGCGGACCGATATATAATAGAAGCGACCGGGGCCGGTCCCTGCGGCCGGCCCACGGGGGCGAACTGGATTCGACCGGACAGGTTGAAGCGCCGGTTGCGTGCCGTGGTTGGTCAGCAGGCCACGATAAAAGCCGACCACCTACCTTCAACTGCCGAAGGTAACTTTGCTCTGGCTGCCTAAGCACTAGGTAGTCCCCGCCGCGGGCCCTCGCCGGAGGGGCCTGCGTTGCGGCCGACCATTCCGGCTCGCCTCGGGTCAACGCTGGGTATCCCCGGGGCTAAAACCCGTACCCGGCTGGCCTGTGCCGGACCCCGCCGACCGGGGCCGCTCAGGCGAGAACCGTAGGTCGGATACGCACGTAGACGCCGACGCCGAAATGTCTTGGGACGCGGGTTCGATTCCCGCCGCCTCCACTGAACAAGTGTACACTATCTCGCATGGTGCCGCAAACCCCGGCAAAACCGGGGTTTTTCACGCGCGGCCATTGCCTCTTGCGGCGTAACCGTCCACCGGTACCAGTCTTGACGGGGTTGTTAGCTTGCGCGTGCGGGGCGTGGGGAAGGTGTCACCCAAGCGAGGTGCAACATGGGAAGGCCGGGCGAAGTCGCGGTTGTGGGCCGAGAGGTTGCGGCGGTTTCGCAATAGCGGTATGCGCGCGGCGGCATGGTGCCGCCAGGAGGGACTGCCCCTAGACCTCTTCTAGACGTGGCGGCGCAAGTTGCAGTCGCTCGCTGCGGGGGCGGGCATACATCGCAGCTGTGCTCGGGCAGTTGGCGGCTGGCTGCACGGATTACTTGTCGCTCTGTCCGCAGGTTTGGGTGCAGCGCCATCCGGAGGCGGTGCGGCAGTGCCGGGTTGAGGAGCGGCTGGACGCGATCGAGCGTCGCATGTATCGGCGTGCGCGACGACGCCGCACCCAATCCCGACCCATGATGCGCCGCTGGACGCGGGGGAGGGAGGCTGATGCGCCGCTGGACACGGGGCGGCAAGGTGACGCGCCGTTGCGCGCGAGCACAGCACGCTGATGGGCACTCGCGCCTGGGAGCTGCAAGCCGAATGCCTCGCGTGCGTCCCTTCCGCGGCCCTGTCCGGGTGCCTCCCGCGGCCGCCATGTGGCTGCGCGAGGCAGCATGCCCGCGCGCACAGGTATTGTGCCTCATGGTAAGCTCTGCGCCTCCCGCCGACGGGCATGGTCGCGGCCTGCTGCTGTAGGGCCAGGTCGTGTGCGCCCCGCCTTGATCTCTGCCGTGCGTGCGTTTCAGGACTGATGATCTGGCGGTGCGGCCTGTCTGTGTCCAACTCGCTCCACGCGTACCTCCACGCGCGTCGCGGGCTCAAGGCGCCGCCCTGTGCAGACTTCCACGTTGTGATCCCCCCGTCTCCGCGCGCGTTGGTCTGCCTGTCCGTTCCAAGCTTCCGGTGCGCCAATCCCCCGCGCGTTTGGCTGTGTGTCAACCTTTCAGCATACCAATCCGCGGCCCTGCCATGGGCCAGGCCAGTGCGTTCCAGCCCGCGTCTGAGCGCTCCAGTCTGAGTCACCAGCCGTCACCACCGCACTGGCCGCAAGCTCCCACCGAAACACGGCCGGCGGACCTTTGGCGACCTCACCACCACATCGCCGCTCCGGCGTGGCGCCCCAGCCCCCGCCCCCCCCCCCCCCACCCACCCCCCACCCACCCCCACCCCCCCACCCCCCACCCCCCCCCCGCC
>JAIMBC010000102.1 GCA_023511675.1 Pirellulales bacterium | reverse complement strand
TACGAAAACTGCGCGAGGTCGGCTCCCTCCGGCACGCATTCCACCGCCGCGGGCGACTCCCCTGCCCCGCGTACCGCGAACACCTTGGCCCGATCCAGCGGCTTATTCGTCCGGAAGCGCAGGGTGACCTGGCTGCCGATCGGCACGAACGTCCCTCCCGGGACATAAGGCTGTCCCGCCACCGGCAGCCGCACGCCCGCCTGCTCCTCCACCATGTAGGACGGATAGACGATATCCAGCAGCGTCTCCACGACGGCTGGGCTGTCGACCACCTCCACACGCACCGGCATCGTGCGGAAGTCGTTCCCCCGCACTTGCAGCTCCAGCGACGCTAGCACACCCTTGAGCGGCTTGCCATCGAACCAGAAATGGCGCCACTCGTCCGTATCGCGGAAACTGCTCATCGTCACGCTGCCGCGCTCGCCGCGCACGCCGGGCGCGGTTTGCAGCGTCCGGTAGTAGATCGTGCACTGCTGCGGCACGACGCGGGCTTTGGGCACCTGGGCGGCGCGCACCTTGAGCGACACGTTCGCCCCTCGCGCCACTTTCACGCCTCCCTCGGTAAAGGGCAGCGTGACCGGTCGTGGGGCTTCCTCTCCCGGGGCGGCACTCCGCGTGACTTCGACCCCCACCACCTCCAGATAGCTGCTCCGCGGCCAGGGCGCCGCGTCGAGCAGCACCAGCCGCCGCGCCGCCATGCCGGCCGCGGTAGGGTACATCCACGCCCAAAGTCCGACGCTCAGCCCCACCAGCGCCGCGCACGCGACCTTGCCCGCCAGAGCTCGCCGGTTGAACACCTGCCCCAGCCGCACCCCTCCCGTGGCCGACCGCGCCTCGGCCGCCGCCCGCTGAAGCAGCTCCGGATTGAATGGTGCCGCATGTTCTGGCAATCCCGCCAACTCGACCACCGTCAGAAGGCTGTCACCAAACTGAGTGAAGTAGCGCTCCAGGATCAATGCCAGACTGCGATCCCGCAGCGGCACCCAGGCCCGTCGCCCGATCCATCGGTACAAAATGCCCGCCGTCACGATCCCGGTGAACGCCAGCAACACCCCCCGTGCCAGGCGGGGCATCTCGCTGGCCCCCACCACGACTGGCAGATAGTCCAGCCCCAGCCCGACCCAGAACATCAGCCCCAGCCAGATGCCCGCCAGCGCCAGCCCTTCCGCCCAGATGTACAGGCGGATGCGCCACCGCAGGCCGGCCAGCAGCGTGCGCCACGCCAGGCCCGGAGCCTGGCGCTGCCTGAAATAACAGCCCAGCACCAGCAGCGCCAAGAACAGCACCAGCAGCCGGACGCCCCACCAGCCGCCCGGCAAGGGCCAGGCGTGGTCCAGCGTCCAGGCCGTGCCCTCACCCGTACCCGCCTGGGGCACACCCAGTAGTCGTTCCAGCCAGTCCGGTAGCGTGCCGCTCATCCCCTCCGCCTTCCCATCCAGCTCGCCAGCAACAGTTCTGCCACCAGCACACACAGGGCGGCGCCCAAGAGCTGCTGATGCAGGCCGCCCCGGCGCACCACGGGCGCGCTGGCCCGATCCAGCGGGTCCTGCCAGTCGGTCAGATGTTCGAAGCGTACTCCTGCCCAGACGCGGTCGGAGAGTTCTGCCGGGTCGATCCGCTCCAGGTCGCTCTCGGCCGTGTCGAGATTCACGGCGAAGGCGGCCGCCCGCATGCCGGGGCGTGAGGGCTCCGCCGTATACAGGCCGCTCTGGAAGGTGTCTTGCCAGCTCCAGGCGGCACCGTCCGGTTGGGCGGCCACGCGAATGGTCTGCGCGTCGCCTTGTGGCAGCCGCAAGCGGATTGTGCTCTGCGCTGCGGTGGCGGGCAAATCCTCTCCCAGCGGCTGGCCGACCAGCACATTTCGTTCGGCCACCTGACCGCGCACGGCCCAGCCGAGCATTTCGTGTACCAGCGGCACGAAGGCGGGCGAAGTGGGCAAGTAGTTCCAGGTGGCGTCGGCGGTGGTGCCCACCAGGATCACGCGGCCCTGGGCGATCGGTTCTTCCACGATGGCGGGGTCGCCCGTGGTGAAGGCGAGCGCGGTCTTGGCCGCAGTTTCCGCGGGTGCGGAGGGGAGGTGGAGCTTCACATAGGATCGCACGGGCGTGCTGAGCAAGCCGGCACGTTGCTGGCCTCGGAAGGCCGCCACGAGGGGATGGGCATAACCGAGCGGGTCGAAGTAGACGTACTCAGGCTGATCGATCACCGCGCCGAGGCGCGCGGGAAGCAAGCGTGGCCGCCCCTCTTCGGAGGCGAACAGATGGCGATTGTAGTTCTCGATCTGGACCTGGGGGCCGAGAAACAGGATCAGGCCGCCGCCGGAATGGACGTAGGAGGCCAGCAAGCGGGCCTCGCCCGAGGTGAACTGGGCCACATCAGCCAAGACCACGCAGTCAAATTCGCGCAGCGGCACCTCGCTCAGGCTGCGTTCTGTGATCTGGCGCGTGCGTACCAGGGCACCCTGTTCGGAGAGCGGTGCCAGGGCCACCTCCAGAAAGTCCACCGCACCAGGCTGGCGGGCGCTCGCAGGCCGGCCGCTGACCAGCAGCACCTGCAGTTGGTCCTTCACTGGCACGCTCAGCCAACGGCGATCGTCCAGATCTAGCAGATCCGAGGCGAGCCGCGCCTCGACCACCCGGTTGCCGGCGGTCTCGAAGCGGTGGCTCAGGCTGATGGCCGCGCGGCCGCCCGGCGCGAGCTGCAACGTCTCCTCTCCCACGCGGCGGCCATCCACCAGCCACTCCAACCGTCTGTGCTGGGCCTGCCGCCCGAAATGACGCACCTCCCCCAGCACCGTGATCTGACGCCGCGCCGTAGCATACGGCTGCTCCAGCCGCAGCTCGGTAATGGCCACGTTCTCCGCCTGATCTTGGCCCAGGTCCACCACCACCAGCGAGGCCTCTTCCCCCAGGCGGCGGCTGCGTTCCCGGAACTGCTGCGCCTCGGCGCTGGACAGCTCGGGCAGCCAGCAGGTCCGCCCTAGATCGGTGAGGAAGATCACCTCCGCGCGCTTCAAGCCCGGGTGCTCGCGGCGGGCACGCGCGAGCACTTCTTCGATCTGTGCCAGCGTGGCCGGCAGGTCCGCCCCCCCGTGCGGCAGCTTCAAATGCGCGATCTCTTCCAGAAAATCGTTGGGCTCGAACGCGGGCGTGCCCACCACCACCCGCGGCGGGTCGGCCATCAGCACCAGCGTGAAGCCGTCTCCCAGGCTGCTCTCTTGCACAATCCGCCCCGCCAGTTCGCGGGCACGGTCGAACAGGCTCATGTCCGCCGGCCGGTATGCCATGGAGTAGGATCCATCCAGCACCAGCAGCTTGTGCACGCGCGCACCCGAACCGAGGTGCAGAGCAGCCTGCTCCCACACCGGTTCGGCAGCGGCCAGCACGATCAGGATCAGTGCCAGGGTGCGCAGTGCCAGCAGCAGCCATTGTTCGATCAGCAGGCGGCGGGCGTTCTTGCGGATGGCCGCCAGCAGGAATTGCATGGCTGCCCAGGGCGCCTCCTGGTAGCGACGCCGGCTCAGCAAGTGGATCACCAGAGGTGCGGCAGCCGCTGCCAGCCAGCCCAGCAGGGCGGGGTTGTTGAACCACCCCAGCAGATACGCCGCGACGAACCGGTTCACAGCACCCTCGTCATGCGGTGCGAGAGGTAGGCGGAAAGGGCCACATCCAGCGGCTGATCCGTACGCGCCAGCACATGGTCGATCCGCAGATTGCGGCAGCCGCGCCGGAGCTGCTGCAAGTACGCTTGCACTTCGTTCCGGTACGCCTGCCGTATTGCCCGCGGATCCGTGAGCACTTCGGGCAACTGCTCCAGCCCCTTGAACAAGGTGGTGCGGTCGAAGTTGAAATCCAGCTCGGCCGGATCGAGCACGTGAAACAAGATCGCCTCATGGCGGCGATGGTGAAAGTGCTTCAGTCCCGAGAGCATCCCCCCCACGTCGTCGAACAGGTCGGAGAGCACAATCACGATCCCGCGCTTCTTCAGCCGCTCTGCCAGATCGTGAAAGATGGGCCCCATGGCCGTCTTGCGCTGGGGCACGGCCTCCTCCATCACATGCAGAAGCTGCTTGAGGTGGGAGGGATTCGAGCTGGGCCGCACCAGCGCGCGGATCTCGGCATCGAACGTCACCAGCCCCACGCTGTCCTGCTGTTGCAGCACCAGGTAGGAGAGGGCCGCGGCCACGCACTGGGCATACTCCAGCTTGCTCAGGGCGGCCCAGCGGCTGCGGTAACGCATGCTCTCGCTGACATCCAGCAGCAGGTAGGTGATGAGATTGGTCTCCTCCTCATACTGCTTGAGGTATACCTTGTCCGTGCGGCCGAACACCTTCCAATCGACGTAGCGCAGATCATCCCCTGGCACGTACTCCCGATGCTCGGCGAACTCGATGGAGAAGCCGTGAAACGGGCTGCGGTGCAGGCCGGAGACGTACCCTTCTACAATCCGCCGGGCACGCAACTCCAACCCCTGCAGCTTAGCCAGTACCAGCGGATCCAAATACTTCTGGTAGTTTTCCATGCGGCACTGCCTCGTCTGGCGGCGGAATCACTTCCATCAACCGTTGCACAATGTCGTCCGGCTTGATCCCTTCCGCCTCGGCATTGAAATTGGTCATGATGCGGTGCCGCAACACCGGCGCCGCCACCGCGCGGATGTCGTCGCTGCTCACGTAGTACCGCCCGTGGAGCACCGCGCGCGCCTTGGCCCCCAGCACCAGATACTGGCTGGCGCGCGGGCCGGCCCCCCAACTCACAAAGTCGCGCACAAAATCAGGCACCTCTCCCTTCTCGCGCCGCGTCAGCCGCGTGAATTGCAGGGCGTAGCGGGCCACGCTGTCCGCCACCGGAACCTTGCGCACAATCTCCTGAAGCTGCAGAATGTCCGCCGCGCTCAGCCGGGGCGTCAAAGCTGCCGCCTTGCCGGCCGTCGTCCGCCGCACGATCTCCAGCTCCTCCTCCTCGTCCGGATAGTCCACGAAGATGTTGAACATGAACCGGTCGAGCTGCGCCTCCGGCAACGGATATGTCCCCTCCTGCTCGATCGGGTTCTGCGTGGCCAGCACGAAGAACGGCTCGCTCAACTGGTGCCGCTGCCCGCCCACCGTCACTTGATGCTCCTGCATGGCCTCCAAGAGCGCCGCCTGCGTCTTTGGCGGCGTGCGGTTGACCTCGTCCGCCAGAATCACGTTGGCGAAGATCGGCCCCTTCAAAAAACGAAAAGCCCGCGTCCCCGTACTCCGGTCCTCCTGAATCACCTCCGTGCCCGTAATGTCCGAAGGCATCAAGTCCGGCGTAAACTGAATCCGGCTGAATTCCAAAGACAGCGTCTGCGCCAACGTGCGGATCATCAGCGTCTTGGCCAGCCCAGGCACCCCCACCAGCAGGCAGTGCCCCCGCGCAAACATCGCCACCAGCAGCTCCTCGATCACGGACTGCTGCCCCACAATCACCTTGCTCAACTCGCTGGTGATCTGCCGATAGGCCTCATTCAGCCTGTGCACGGCTTGCACGTCGTCTTCGTACAGCGTCATGGCGGTGGAACAAGCTCCTCAGTGGTGAGCGCCGCCGCGGCATCCGCCACGCCGGCGGGCGATGTCGTGGCCAGTGCAATGATCTCGTCGCTCGTGGCGATCAGCAGGTGGCCCTCGGCCACACACAGGTTGCCTCCCTGGGCACCGCGGGTCTGGTCCGGCGGTGCGTCGGCAAGCTGCACCGGCTGGCCGACCGGCAGGGCCGCCCCCTGTTCGAGCGCCTGCTGGAAGATGTACAGCGTCGTTTGCGTGGGCCAGTAGACCAGCCCCCCTGCCAGCAGGCCGCGCCCATATCCCCGCGGCTGTTCCGACTGGGGAAAGTCTGCCAGCACCCTGCCCGTGGCAGCGTCGATCCACCACAACCGATCCCCCGAGGCGATCAACCGGCCCTCCGCCACCCCCAGCAGATGCACTGCGTCCTTGGGTAAGTCCGTGGCCCAGCGCCGCAACCCAGTCGGTGCATCCAACGCCAGGATGTAGGGGCTGTCCGCAGGGGCGACAAACAGCACCCCACGATCGTACACGCACGGATTCAGATCGCGGTAAAAGTGCTTCCGGCGGTCGTTCAGATCTCCCCCCTTGGCACGCGGATACAGGTGCAGCCACTGCAACGCCCCGTCGCGCGCCGAAACCGCCGCCACCACCCCCAGGTTCGTATTGTAATACAGCGTGCCGTGCGCCAGCGTCAGCAGATGGTGCGTGCTCTCCTCTTGCCCCTGCGCCGGCGTCTCGGCCCGGCAAATGAAGCTGCGCCATAGCATCCGCCCCGTCTGGGCGTCCAGCGCCGCCACGTAGGCCTGCGGCTGGCCCAGACTGCGCCGCAAGCCCACGTACACCCGCTCGTCATCGGCCAGCGGCGTGCCCTCAAACGCCCAGCCCTCGTCCGGCGGCAACGCACGCCACAGCAGCCGTCCCTCTTCAGACAGGCTCAGGCACACGATTTCGCCCGGCGCTCGCTGGCTGAACGCGGCCTCCGTACCGCTCGAGGTGATGGGGTTGCCCACGCGGGCATACAGCCGGTCTGCATGGATGGTGAGCGTGAAGCGTGCCGCCCCCAGACTGCTGCGTCCGCTGCGCTGCTGGACGCGGCCCCCGCCCTCGCTGCGATACACGATCGGATTGTCTCCCCAGGCGGGCTGGCCCGTGTGCACGTCGTAGGCACGAACGTCGTACAGCGTGCTGACCAGCAACAACCGTCCGTACACAAGGGGGTGATAGCTCAAGAGATTGTTGCGGTCTTCGGCAACCCGCTTCAGCGTGTAGCCCGCATCGGCCGGCGGCGCCTTGGGAAGCGAGATCCTCCAGCGCACCTGCCCCACGTCTCCGATCGGCGGCAGCACCAGGTGGCGCGCAGGCGTACCGCCAAATGTGGTGGGTTGGGCCATGCTTACCACGGGGGGCCAAGACTCGCTGGCTGCCGCCAGGTTGGTGAGAAACTCAGCGTAGTTGACGTGCTGTCCCGCCAGGCGGCCCTCGGCCTGACCGTGTTCCTGGCGCAACAGATCCAGCACGCCGTGGGCGCGCGGCCGATCCCCCTCGAGCAAGGCCAGAAATACCAGCCGCGCCAGCACATCCCCCAGCGGGATGTTCGTATCGGGATACACCAGCCAACGGGCCGTGCCTTCCTCTCCGTCCGCCGACGGGGCGAGCTTGGCCCAGAACGCCGGAGGCAAGATGCGTTCCCAGCAGCCCCGAGACGTGCCATAGTCGGCCCGCGCTAGCGCCAGTTCTCCCAGGGCCAAGAGCGCCTCGTCTCCCCAACTGCTGGCAAAGAACTGCTCGACCACCTGCCGCAGCAGATCCTCGCTGCGGGACTCGATGCCTTGCCAATACAGCCGCTCTGCCAACGCATCCACCCGGCGGCGATAGAGGTCTAGCCCCGCTGCCGGCAAAGAGGCCAGCTCCATGTGGCAATAGTCCCGCAGGCTCACGTAGCGGGCCGGCGTGATGGCCACCACGTGGTTGCCCGGCGTCTCCATCACGCGCCGAAGCGTTTCCACCGCCTCGTCCCAGTGCTGGTTGGCTACCAGCCCACGAGCCTGCTCCAACTGTGCCCTTACCTGAACGTCTGCCTCCCCCACCTTGGCTGCCGAGAGTTCAAACCGGCTGGAAACACTCATGAAGGGCTGCGCCACCCCATAACGCACCACCACCAGGTGCATGACCACCACCAGCACACCCCCCGTGTGCGAAATCTGCGCGAACGGGGTTGGCCGGCGCGAAACCGCGATTTGGGCAAATTCGGAAGCGATGGTGGCGTGCTCGGTTGGTTGAAGGCAGGCCCCAGGCAACGTGGGGTGTCGGCCCGGCATTTCGTGAACAAGGCCCATGGTCCTCTCTCCACAAGCCGCTGGACCTGGTACCGCCCGCCCTGCCAACACACCAAAAGTTCATCTGCTGGCTGGGCGCGGCGTGCTCCACTCTGTGCCCACGGCCTGCCGGCCGACCGTACCTAAGTATATGTGCGAATAAATTCTGGGGGAAGCACAGTTGGCCAGATCGGCGGATCGGCAGATGGCCAGATCCATGGCCCGCTGGGTGCACGCTGGAGCAAGGGTCGGCCAGTGCGTGGCGGTCGCGGACCGAAGGGGGCTGGCTAGCACGCCCCTCCCTGCAGTGGAGCCGCGGCTGGATGCCGCTTGGGTCGCGCCACGGGCGCGCTGCCTCACCTGAATCGGCCCGCCGGGCCGCCGCGTGGTGCTGGCTGGCCTGGACTGCTGTGGATTTCGAGCAACCTGCGCCGCCATCGGCACGAGTATGACTATGGGGCCGCGTAATTGGGTGGCGACCAAGAGGGCGAGCTAGCCTCGCCGCTCGTCTGGGCCGCCTACGTCCAGCGTGGAATTTGGTCCCGCTGTAAAGCTCGTTTTGCCGGTCGCTATGTAACGTTCAACGCGAACCTGCGCCTCGCAGGACAGCGGCAAGTTCAGACCCCAAAAAAGGAGTAGATGGAATGCAACTTTCAGCGACCGACCAGCGAAACTTCCGCCGACTCACCGAGTACGTGCGCCGCCGCATGCCGGAGGTGCTCAACGTCCCCATCATCGTACGGAACATGCGCCGCTTTGGCAGCCTGAATCGCAGGGAGCTGGCTCACGCACTCACCTGGGGAGCCGGTCCACGGATCGTGATCGTGGATCACACCGCGAACACCTGTGGAGGGATCGCCGCCGTCAATGGCTGCTTTCGCCACGCCAACCCAGACCAGATCGAACTCAACAACGAGACGGTCGACGATTTCGAGCGCGACCCCTACGGCGCCGGCTCGGACGTGAACGCCCGCGGCAAGAAGGTGTTCATCGTCGGCACCACCATCCTGCACGAGCTGTGCCACTGGGGCAACTTCCACCATGGCGTGGCGGAAACGACCGAGCAGGGCGTGGCCTTCGAAGTTGCCACCTACGGCCGCAACACGGGCTAGAGCGGGCGCTATTCGCCCAGCACGAACGCCTTGATGTGCTCCAGGGAACCGGCCGGTCTGCGCAGCAGGCCGGCCGGAGGGGGTACCCGGGGGGCCGGCGCGTCGCGTTCCGGCGTGTGGGTGACGCTTGGGCGACGCAGCTCGACCTCGCGGCACCTGGGTCGCATGCGCAAGGCAAAGCTCAGCCAGGGCTCTCGGGACTGGGCCGACCGCCAGGGCAACAACAGCCGCCGGCAGACGAGCGCCAGCTCCCCCTCAGCCGGCCAGGTCGTCGCCCCCGGAGACGCCAGCAGCGGCAGCCGGTGCAACGGAGCCTCTCCCGGCCCACGACCCAGCACCAGCTCTGCCTCATCTCGCAGCCACCACAGCTTGCGCACGTCGTCGAGTTCGAGCTGGCACTGCTCGCTCCGCCATAGCAGCCAGGCGCCACAGCTCGATGCCAGGGCCGTGCTCATGGCAGCCTGAGGGCCCAGGCGGTCCGGGTGCCGGACGAACCGCACCTGGGGGTAGATCATGGCCAGGTCGCGTGCAGCCTCCGGCGTTTCGTCTCCGGAGCCGTCGTCGATGATCAGCAGCTCGAAGCGGCTTGTTAGCTCCGGCAGGACTTCCAGCAGGTGTAGCACCAGAGCGGCAAGGCCCTGCTGTGCGTTATAAACGGGAAGTACGGCAGTAAGCGATGTGTTCAAGCACAACCCCCTTGGCAGGCGGGCACGGGAACCCCAGGTATGCTTGTCGCCGTACCCTGTGATGAGGGTTGCATCGGCCCGCCAGGTGCACAAACTGCAAAGGTGTGGGCAGAATAGGTGTGGCGCGGCCTGTACGTGCCACAACAGATGCGCTCTGCGTGTTGGCTGTGCGGGCGGCGCAAGCCGCCTGCGATTCAAGCGGGCCGTTGCTCCTCGAAGTCGCGGCTGGGTATGCTAGACGCGGGCGGTCCAAGTTGCCTCTGGGCCGGAGCGGCGGCCAGCCGGCAATGTTTGAGGCCTGGCGGCTCTGGCCAGCGGTCCGGGGCCGCACGCCCTGCAATCCCAAAGTGCCACGTCGGCAGCCGGCCGATGTGGGTCCTGATCCTGCCTGGCCTGCGTTGCCGCCCGGCTCGCATCACCGCAATGTTTGTTTGGAAAGAGGTTGTTGATGGCTCTCCAACCACCCCCCGCCGGCCCCGACTTTACTCGCGGAGATGGGCTGCTGCCGGCCATCGCTCAAGACGCCGCCACCGGCGAAGTGCTGATGCTGGCGTTCATGAACGCCGAGGCCTATGCGGAAACCCTGGCCACCGGCAGGGCCGTCTATTACAGCCGCTCCCAGGGCCGCCTGTGGCGCAAAGGCGCGCAAAGCGGCCACGTTCAAGAAGTGCAACAGATCTACCTCGACTGCGATGCCGATGCCATCCTGCTCAAGGTCGTGCAGCATGGTCCTGGTGCCTGCCACGAAGGCTACCGCTCCTGCTTTTTCCGCCGCGTCACCCCCGCAGGGCTGGAAATCGCAGCGCCCCGCACGTTCGACCCAAATGCTGTGTACGGCGAGGAGACATAATGATGGCCGCCAGCACGCAAGCCTCTGCAATCACACCCGAGCCTCCATGCGCCTCATCTTTTTCCCTGGCACGGCGGTCTCCAGTCACGGTGCATGGGGCCAAAATGCGTGCGCACATGCGTGAGGGATCAGCGGGTGCCCCGCGGGCAGGCCGGCATGGGACGAATGCGCTTCGGGCGTGTGCTCATCGCATAGGCGCCCCGAGCATGCCTGCGGGCATGACGCGCATGGCCATCGCGCGTAAGCTGGGCCTGGCAGGGGCGATCTTGGGCACTTTATGGCTCGGCGTGCCGGCGCCGCCCAGCGCCGCCGACGAATGGCCGCTGGTCCTCAGCGAAGATTTTTCCCAGGGGGCGGAGCGCTGGTCGCCCACGGACCCCGAGGTGTGGCGGGTCGAGCTGGTGGACGAGAACCCCTGCTATCGGCTGCTGCGGCCAGGCAACTATCGGCCGCCGCATCGCAGCCCGCTGCACTTCGCCCTGCTCCACAATGTCTACCTGGCAGACTTCACGCTCGAGGCCCGCGTGCGCAGCACCAGCCGAGACTATCCTCACCGAGACATGTGCCTGATCTTCGGCTATCAGGACCCCGCCCACTTTTACTACATACACTTCGGCAAGCAGGCGGACGACCACGCCAACCAGGTGTTCATCGTCAATGCGGCGGACCGCGCCAACATCTCTCTCCACAGCACCGAGGGCACGCCCTGGGATGACGCATGGCACCGCGTCAAGCTGGTGCGGCGGATCGAGGAGGGGACCATCGAGGTCTACTTCGACGAGCGGGACACGCCCGCGATGCGCGCCTGCGACCACACCTTCTCCTGGGGCCAGATCGGCCTGGGTTCCTTCGACGATACAGGCGACTGGGACGACGTGACCATCCACGGCCTGCTGGTCGAAAGGCCGCAGCAAGCCCCTTGAGCAGCACGCTCGTCGCGGATGGCTACTCGATCTCCAGAATCACCTCCACCTCCACGGCGATGTTGCCTGGCAAGGCCGCCATGCCCACGGCGCTGCGAGCACCAATGCCATGCTCCTTGCCGAACACCTCGGCAAGCAACTCGCTGAAGCCGTTGATCACGGCCGGATGCTGCGTGAAATCTGGGGCCGAGTTCACCATGCCCAGCGTCTTGACCACCCGCTTCACGCGGTCGAGGCTTCCCAGTGCGGCGCGCACGCTGGCCAGCACTGCCAGTCCCACCTGCCGCGCCGCGGCGTAGCCCGCGTGTACGTCGAGGTCTGCACCCACGCGGCCCGTGATCATCGAGCCATCCGGCTTGAGAGGACCGTGGCCCGAGACATAGGCCATGTTGCCCACCACGACCACCGGCTGATACACGCCCGCTGGCTTGGGCGGCGGCGGCAGCTCCAGACGCAGCTCACGAATTCTGGCTTCGGCACTCATGCGACGCGGCTCCTTGATCTCGGTCCTGTGTGCCGCCGATCTTAGCCCCCCATCGGCCTGCCCGCAATGCGGCACGTCCCCACGCCTCCACCCACCGTGCGGCTTGTCCCGCTGGGGCCATGATCGAAGGGCTCAAGGCGGCCTTGTCCCCGCGGGGCCATTGTGCCGCCTCGGCCGGGGTACCCGCACCCGCCGCATCCCGCCGCCACTGGCGTGGCGCGCGTCGCTGCCTGCGTCAACCCACGCCTACTCCAGGGCAGGCACCCGCCGGGAATGCAAATGCAACCGCGGCGGGAGAATCCCTCCCGCTTGCCAGCAGGTACAGCAGCCCCCACAATACGCCGAGCGTCTCAACATGCATCGCCGGGGTCGGCAGCCTCATGCTTGCTAAGCTTCGAACCTATGCGCTGGTGGGAATCGACGCCGTGCCGGTCGAGGTGGAGGTGGACGTGGCCGACTCCGCGCTGCCCAAGACCGTGCTGGTGGGCCTGCCAGAGGCGGCAGTCAAGGAGAGCCAGCATCGCGTGGAGCGGGCGCTGGTGAACTCGGGCTTTCATCGCCCGCAGCACCGCATCGTGATCAATCTGGCGCCGGCCGATCTCCCCAAGCAGGCGGCGTCTTTCGACCTGCCCATCACGCTGGGCATGCTGGCCGGCAGCGGCCAGCTTGATGGCGAACGGTTGGAGCAGTTCGCCGTGGTGGGGGAGCTGGCCCTTGACGGCAGCACGCGTCCCACCAAGGGGGCCCTCTCCATGGCCATGGCGGCCGCCGCCGAGGGCAAGGTGCGCGGCATGCTCGTTCCCGCCGAGAGCGCGGCCGAGGCCGCCGTGGTCGAGGGAATCGACGTGATCGCCGTGAGCAGCCTCTCGCAGGCCGTGGCGTTTCTGAGCGGCCAGCTCGAGATCGAGCCCACGCCGCCACGCATCGACGAGTGGTTTCAGAGCCTCGGCCGCTACGACGTGGACTTTGCCGACGTGCGCGGCCAGGAGATGGCCAAGCGGGCCATCATCATTGCCGCCGCCGGTGGGCACAACCTGTTGATGTTGGGGCCGCCCGGCTCGGGCAAGACCATGCTGGCCAAGCGGCTGCCTACCATCTTGCCCGATCTCACCGCGGCAGAGTCGATCGAGACCACGCGGGTGTACAGCGCCATGGGCCTGTTGCCGCCGGGGCAGCCGCTGTTGGCCACGCGGCCCTTTCGAGCGCCGCACCACACCATCAGCGATGCCGGGCTGGTGGGCGGCGGCTCCACGCCCACGCCCGGAGAGATCAGCCTGGCCCACAACGGCGTGCTGTTTCTGGACGAACTGCCGGAGTTCAATCGCCGCACGCTGGAAGTGCTCAGACAGCCGCTCGAAGACGGCATGGTGACCATCAGCCGGGCACTGGCCAGCACGACCTTTCCGGCGAATTTCATCTTGATCGCAGCGCTCAACCCTTGTCCCTGCGGCTACCGCAACGACCCGCGGCGGCAGTGCCAGTGCACCGTGCCGCAGATCGAGCGGTACATGGCCAAGATCAGCGGCCCGCTGCTGGACCGCATCGACCTGCACCTGGAGGTGCCGGCAGTCCCCTTCAAGGAACTGGCCAGCAGCCAGCCGGGCACCAGCAGCGAGGAGATGCGCCGCCACGTGGCGGCCGCGCGTGCCGTGCAGCAGGCCCGCTTCCAGGGAGGCCGCACGCGACTGAACGCACGCATGACCACGCGCCAGATCCGGCAGTTCTGCAAGCTCGACGAAACATGCCTGAGCATCCTGAAAACCAGCGTTCACGAACTCGGCCTCTCTGCCCGCGCCCACGACAAAGTTCTGCGCGTGGCCCGCACCATTGCCGACCTGGACGGATCGGAACGCATCCAGCCGCACCACCTGCACGAGGCCGTCAACTACCGCATGCTGGACCGGCAGTTGTGGACATAACCGCCCGGCCGGCAGGCGTGCGGCCCTAGAGCCGTTCCGTCCCCCCCCGCCGGCCTAGGCCCGATGGCGGCCAGGCGGGGGCCTGTAGCCGACTAGCCAGCACCCACCCAGACAGGCTCCGAGGCGCTCGGAGGACCTGAGGAACGCCGCCGTTCCCCACGCCGCCGCGAAGCACGGCCAACTCAGAATCGGTGCCGCCCGCGGAGCCCGCGCAACGGATCGTTCGGCCCTCATTGGGGGGGGAACCACGTATCGCGGTCCTGCTCGATCGATCGAGCGGCTGAGAGATTGGCCCAGCCAATGATCCCGGCCAACAGGAGCGGCACAAGGATGGACGCGATTGTCTCTCCCGTACTGCTGGCGCGGCCCAGGTAGATCAGCACGATTCCCACGAGCAGCGGAAGGACGTACTACAGCCAAGCCAAACGCAACCCCCGGGCTTGCGTTGCCAGCCGGCGCCGCCAATGTTCCTTGTGTTCAGCGGGCGGATACGTTTGGAGTTCAGATTCGGGAATATGCAAGACGCCCCACGTGACGAAACCGATCGCCAGGGCGGCCAGGATGATCACGACGCGCCCCGCCACCCCCAGCGTTGAATGTTCACCATAGATAAGCTGTGCACCAAAGAGGAGGATCAGCAACACGCCCGCGATCGTCTCACGTATGTTTCGCGCGCGAACCGTTCGCAGGAAATCAGGCAGTTGATCGCTCATCTCGCACCTATCCCATCTAACGTCCGCCGTACAAGCCTGGTTACACCACCAACGTGGCGAGCCGCCGCGGCTCACTCCACCTGCCACTCGAGGATGCCGCCGGAATACTCGGGTTGCAGCTCCACCTCCAGCCGCAACTCGCGGGTGGTTACCGGCTTGAACTCCACGGAGTTGAAGCGATCGGCTGCAATGCCGTAGGCGGCATCGGGCTTGAGTTCCACGGGCCGCCAGGCATCTCCGTCTTTCCAGAGCAGCCGCCAGGAGCGAGGGATGCGGCAGGCGCCGCGGCCCGTGTCGTCAAACCAGTACACGGCGCACTTGCTCACGGTGCGCGGCCGGGCAAACCGATAGGCCACCCACTCCCGTGTGCCCCGGTGATCCCACCAGGTCATGCGCGGCAGGCCGTGGTCCGCTGAGGAAGCCGGCAACACGCCGTCTGCCAGGGCCTCCAGCGTATCGGTCGGATTGCAGTGAGAGCCGTGGACCAGCAGCTCTCCCACGCGGATGCCGCTCTCTCCGGGCAACTCCGCCAGCTCTGGGCTTTCTGGCAGCCAGACCACCATTTCTCCCCGGCCGCGATTGGCCCAGGTGCAATAGGGAATGGCCTGGAACGGGACAGCTTCCACTTGCGGCTCGCCCTCGTCGCTGCGGCCGGTGAGTGCCACTGCCTCGCCCCGAATCACCACCACGCCTTGCAGCAGCTCGGCCTCGTACACGGCCTCCAGCGCGGCATCTCGGGGTAGCGCCAGACGGCGCACCCCCTCGGGATGGTCTGCCTGCTCGAGACAATACACAATGGGGCCGCGTGCCAGGGCCACACGTCCCACATTGGCTCGCACCTGAGGGTCGGCGTACACGCGCCGCACGGGCATGGGCAGGTCGAGCCGTACCACGTCGCCGCGCTTCCAGTGGCGGCGCAAGGCCACATAGCCGCGTTCCACCGGGGGAGGCTCGATACGCTCGCCATTCACGGCCAGGTGGAACGGCTCCTCGCACCAGGCCGGAATGCGCAGATACAAGGCGAACTCGCCCTCTGGCTGGGGGTTCACGGCCAGCGTGATGCCGCCGTCCCACGGATAATTGGTCTCTTGCACCAGCTCGATCTGCCGCTGGCCGAGCTGTACCTGGGCCGTGGATCCCATGTACAGCACGGTCCACACGCCGTCTCGCCCCACGGCGTAGGCGCGCTCGCCGATCGAGGGCACATACCGCACCACATTGCTGGGACAGCACGCACACGCAAACCACGGCACACGCTCGTGCTGGCCGCGGCTGGCCAGAGGATTGGTATAGAAGAAACGGTCTCCGCTCAAAGAGACGCCGGAGAGCAGCCCGTTGTACACGGCACGCTCCAGCACGTCCGCATACTTGCCGTCTCCAGAAAGCAAGAACATGCGGTGGTTCCAGAGCGCCAGCCCGATGGCCGCGCAGGTCTCGGCATAGGCGGCGTCGTTGGGCAGATCGTAGGGCCGGGTAAAGCCCTCGTTGCTGCCGGAGGAACCAATCCCGCCGGTCACGTACATCTTGCGTTCCGTAATGTCCTGCCAAATCCGCTCCAGGTTCGCCAGCAGGCTTTGGTCTGCTGTGGCGCTGGCCACGTCGATCATCCCGCAAAACAGATACATGGCCCGCACGGCGTGGCCCACCACGTCGGTCTGCTCGCGGACGGGCAGGTGGTCCTGCGCGTACTCTCCAAACAGAGGCCGCAGATCGGCCCGCCCCCGCACGTCGATGAAAAACCGCGCCAGCTCCAGATACCGAGGTTGCTGCGTCGCCCGATAAAGCTTAACCAACGCCAGCTCGATCTCCTCATGACCAGACGTATCGACCTTCTTGCCCGGCCCAAAGGTGGCGTCGATGTGATCGGCCAGCCGGCAGGCCACCTCCAGCAACCGCCGCTTGCCCGTGGCTTGATAGTAGGCCACGGCCGCTTCCATGAGATGGCCGGCGCAGTAGAGTTCGTGTCCGTGCGCGATGTTTCGCCAGCGGGCCTGCGGTTCGACCAACGTGTAATAGGTGTTCAGGTAGCCGTCGGGCTGCTGCGCGGCCTCGATCAGTTCGATGATCTCGTCGGCCCGCTTCTCCAGGTGCTTATCCCGCCGTCCCGCCAGGGTGTAGGCAATGCCCTCGATCACCTTGTACACGTCCGAATCGTTGAACAAGAAGCCCTGATGCTTCCCCTCGGCCTTGCCCGCTGCCACGGCAAAGTTCTGGATGCGGCCAGTGATCTCGCACTGGTACAGGTTGGCCTCCACCGTACTCTGGGCATGGGCCTCCAGCCGCGGGTTCCAGAAGGGGCTGTCGATGGACACGTCCTGAAAGGGCACGGCCTGCAAGGGCCGGGTGGCATCCAGCTCAGCAGCAGGCGCCGGCAGTATCGAGCCGAGCATCGCTGCCGCACTCAGAGAGAAGGGAATCACAAACCGCTGCATGACTGTGCCTCGCAGGGCCATGGGAAGGTTCGCACAATGCTTGGGGTCGCTACAGTGCGCGCTGGCACCAGGCAGCGCGTACCTCGGGCAACGGGTACTCCAGCAGAGACAGCTCCTTACCGCGGAGTTCGCGCAGCCGCCGCCAGCCGCGGGTAACCAGCAGTTCTCGCTGGCGCACATAGGTCGGGTCGAGCGTGCGTTTGTCAAAGGGGCCGGTTACCCACACAGGCTCGAATTCCGGATCCACAATGAACTGGGCCAGCGTGGGATTGCAGCGGATGTGCCGCTCGCGTTCCGTATGCAGCACCTCGGGATCGAGCAGGCCGATCACGTAGCGCAGGTACAGGTCGCTCTGCGTGAGATCCTCGACGTCTGCGCCGCAGACCTCGCACAAATAACCTTCTTCGCAGCGAGCCATGGCAGCACATCTCTGGCGCGGCGGCCGCCGGCCAACCCGTGGGCCCGCAAACCGCTACAGGCCCAGCACGTCATCCATACTGTACATGCCCGGCGGCTTGTGTGCCAGAAAGCGGGCCGCGGCCAGGGCACCATGGGCATAGGCATCTCTGCTGGTGGCCCGCACGACCAGCTCCAGAGACTCGCCCAGCAGCCCAAAAACGATCGCGTGTTCCCCCGGATTGTCTCCGGCACGAACGGCGTGGTAACCAATCTCTGCATGGGCCCGCGGCCCCGGCCGACCATACCGTCCGTGCACGGCCTGCCCTTGCCCCATGATGCCGGAAATCAGCTCTCCGAACCGCAGGGCCGTGCCGCTGGGCGCGTCTTCCTTGTAGCGGTGGTGCCGCTCGATGATCTCCACGTCCGCGCCCCCGGGATGGTCCTTCAGCGCCGCCGCCGCCGCGCAGGCCAGCTTCATGCACAGGTTCACGGCCAGGCTCATGTTGGGCGAACGCAGCACGGCCACCTGGCGACTTGCCTCTTCCAGCCGCTCGACCTGCTCGGGCCTTAACCCGGTGGTGGCCACCACCAGGGGTACCCTGCAGGCCACGCATGCCGCGGAGATAGCCTCCAGGGCCTCGGGCACGGAGAAGTCGATGACCACATCGGCCGGCGAGGCCAGTTCGCTGCCGATCGGCACGCCCAGCGGCCCCACCCCGGCGACCACCCCCGCATCCTCCCCCAGCCGCGGATGCTGCGCAGACTCGATGGCCGCCGCCAGCTTCAAGTCACGGCTGGCCCCGATCAGCGCCACCAACCGCTGGCCCATGCGGCCCGCCGCACCGTGAACGGCAATCTGAAGAATCGAATCCATGGCAAGGCTAGCTTAACGTGGCGCCGGGCAAATGGAAACGGCGGCGCGTTCCCTCATGGAGGGCCACGCTCCGTCGTGGCCGCGATTCCCGCCCACCGTTCGAGCCCCCCCGAACGTGACGGAGCGCGTCCCTCCAGGCCACAGGTGCAGCGCCGCGCTCCCCCTTGGAGGAACCCGCTCCGTCG
>JAIMBC010000101.1 GCA_023511675.1 Pirellulales bacterium | reverse complement strand
CCTCTATGTAGGGCAGCCGGCTGCGCCTCCACCGCCCCCGCGGCCGCGCGACCTCGGCCGCGCCATCCGCTGGCTCACCCCCCCCGAATCCGCTCCCGAAGGGGCCGCTCCTCCGCAATAGCTACTCGGCCTTCGCCTGGCTTTCGTCCGATGAGGGGCGGACGTTCCGCCCGCTGGCGACGCTCTGGACCGAGCAGTGTATCACGTTGTGCAGCAGCACGCTGCGGCGGCTTTCCAGCGGCCGCATCGTGTTGCCCGTCAATTGGGACAGTGGGGGCGAGGGAGGGTCAGACCACTGGCAGGCCGGCACCTACTTCAGCGACGATGGCGGAGCAACCTGGCAATGCTGTACAACCTGGGTCGACTTGCCGCGGCGCGGGGCCATGGAGCCCCACGTGGCGGAGCTGCGAGATGGCCGGCTGCTGATGGTGATGCGCACGCAGCTTGGGGCCATCTATCGCGCGCACTCTTCCGACGGCGGTCAGACGTGGTCTGAGGCCGAGTCGTTGGGCATCGAGGCGCCGGAATCGTGCCCGGAGTTAGTGAGCCTTCCTGGCACGGGAGACCTGCTGTTGATCTGGAATGCCTCGAGGTACGACCCAAACTGGTATTCCCACTTCGGCAAGCGCACGCCGTTGAGCGCATGCGTCTCGCGCGATGACGGCCGGACGTGGAGCCGGCCCCGGCATATTGAGACGGACGAGAACTGGGCATTCTCAAATCCTGGCGTCTGCTTCACCAGCCAGGGTACCGCCGTCATCAACTACTGGTCCTGCCAGTATCAGCCGTCGGGCGCCATGTCCATCCCCATCCACCTCAAGGCAGCGATCATCAGCATACCTTGGTTTTATGGGCACTGAGCTGGGGATAACGGTGTCTTGCGGCGCATCGAGACTGTGCACAGCCTGGTCGAAGCAGGTGGTGGCGCACAAGGCGTCTGAGCAGAGGGCTGCCGTACTCGGCAGCGGGTAGCGTCTCTGCGGCCGCATGCGTTGCCCCGTCATGCCGCCTGACTCCATCCGCCACACGATGTGGCGGGTAGCAAGCTCTGTGGCCCCATCCGCCGCGGTAAGGGGAGGGCAGGTCGGGTACCGGCCCAGCAGTCCGGCCGGCTGCGGCCAGGGCTTCGGGCCGACGGCGGTCTAGAACTTGCGCAGGAAACGCACGTCGTTCTTGTAGAATTCCCGGATGTCTTCCACCTGGTAACGGCGCATGCACAGCCGCTCTACCCCCAGGCCGAAGGCGAAGCCGGTGTACTCCTCTGGGTCATAGCCGACCGCTGCCAGCACGTGGGGATCGACCATGCCGGCACCGCCCATCTCGATCCAGCCCTGGTTCCAGGCCATGTCCACCTCCACGCTGGGCTCTGTAAATGGAAAGAAGGAGGGGCGAAAGCGGATGTGGCCCTCCCCGCCGAAATAACAGGCGGCGAACAGCCGCAGCACGCTCTTGAGATCCGCCATGGTTACGTGGCGGTCGACCCACAGGCCCTCCATCTGGTGGAACATGGGGTAGTGGGTGGCGTCGGCGGTATCTGGGCGGTAGACGCGGCCGACGGAGATGATGCGCACGGGAGGCGGTGTGCGCTCCATGACGCGAATCTGGACGGTGCTGGTCTGGCTGCGCAACAGCAGCGGGCTGGCAGCACGATCGGGGCGTGCGGCGACGGCCGCAGCCAGGTAGAAGTTCTCCAGCGGGTCACGCGCTGGATGTGCGGGGGGGATGTTCAGGGCCTCGAAGTTGTGCCACTCGTCCTCCACCTCGGGCCCGTCGGCGACGCTGAAGCCGAGGCGGCCCATGATGTCTTTGAGTTCGTCGATGGTGCGGGTGATGGGGTGGAGGTGGCCGAGGCGAGGTCTGCGGCCGGGCAGGGTGGGATCGAACGCCGCCTCATGGGTGGTGGCGGACTTTTGCTGCTCGACGCGTTGGCGTGCGGCTGCCAGGGCCTCCTCGACGCGGGCCTTGACCTCGTTGAAGCGTTTGCCGGCGGCTGGTTTCTCATCGCGGGCAAGCTGCGCGAGGGCCTGCTGCAACTCCTTCAGGCGGCCGCTGCGTGCGCCCAGGAACTGGACGCGGGCTGCTTCGAGCGCGTGCGCGTCGGCTGCCGCGGCCAGTGCCGCGAGCGCCGCATGTTCCACAGCGTCCAGCTCATGGAGGAACTGCGCCAGTGCGGGCACGCTTTTCTCCCGCCGGCTAGGCTACACCGCCACGGCGGTGAGCGCCTGTTTGACGCGTTCGGCCACAGCATCGAAGGCGGCGGGATCCTGCGCAGCCATCTCGGAGAGGGTGTAGCGATCGAGGACGATGCCGGCCTTCTCCAGGCCGTGGATGAACTCGCTGTACCGCAGGCCGCGTTCGCGGACGGCGGCGCTGAGGCGCGTGATCCACAGGCGGCGCAGATTACGCCGACGAGCACGCCGGTCCCGATAGGCGTAAGCGCCGGCGCGAACGAGATTCTCCTTGGCGGTACGGTACAGCCGCCGTCGTCCGCCCACGTATCCCTTCGCCTTGCGGAACAGCCGCTTCTTGGCTTGTGTACGGGCAGCACCCTTACGCGTTCTCATGGTCGCCTACCTGTTCGCCCTAATAGCTGTAACCGGCCAGCAGCACGCGGAGCTTCTTGGCCTCCACGCTCTTGACCACGCGCGTGCCGCGGAGCTGGCGTTTCTGCTTTTGCGTCTTGTGCGTGGCCAGGTGGCTCGTTCCGGCATGGCGATGTTTTACCTTGCCGGTGGCGGTCATGCGAAAGCGCTTCTTGGTCGCCTTGTGCGTTTTCTGCTTGGGCATGGTTCTTACCGTCACACTCAACCAACCTGGTGGGAAACCGTCCATTATACACGCAAACGGTTTTGGCGAAAGGCCTGAAGGGCGATACACGAGACGGGCCACAGGCCCCTCTGCCGGCAGCGTGCAGGCCACAGTGGTTCAACCCTCCGTCGGCGAAGGGCCAGGGGCCATGGGGCCAGCGACGAATGGACCATGGAAGAGGGGGGCCGGGGCCAAAGGGGCCCAGGAGGCCGGCTCGATGGCGATCAGGCAGAACTTCGCCCGGCGTACCTGGGGATGACTGGGACCATCGGGCCTGCTGGGTGGTCGGGGAGCTGTCGCGGTGGAACCTCGTCCGGCACACCTGGCGATGACTCGGAGTCGGCCAGTCACCGGTTCCGCCGGGCGGGCAACATGCTTGCTAGCGCGAGCACGGGAACGGAGGCGGGCGGTGCGATTCTGGCCAACATTCCAGGCGCCAGCCAGCCCGGTGGCCGTGCTGGCCATGCGGCGCCGTCTCGCCGGGGCCGCGTGTTCCCCCACCCTGACAAAAGGCAGAACCAGCAGCGGCAGAAGGCAGCGGGATGTCCGTGGGTGGACGATGAGCCTACTGTCGGGCCTGCGGCAAGATGGCGGGTGGGGCAGCCTGGGGCCGTCTGTCGCGTTACCCAGCGGCGCTGCTGGGCGCGCGCACGATGTGTCTTGGCCCCGTTACGCGGCTAGATCCAGAGCCGCCCGCACCCCCCTGAAGGAGGGCATACGGATGAGGCCCCTGCTCGTGATCACACGGGGAAGGCATGTTGCGGTTGCCTCCTTGCCGGACACGCCCAGCAGCGGGGCCAGCTCACCAAGGGCGGCGGTTACACGCTGATCAGGGATGCTTGCTGCGACGGTTTGCGGCCGCAGGTCATCCCCCATGGCCAAGCCGCCTCTTGCAAGGGGGCGCCGGTTAGCTGTGGATGTCGAAGCGATCGAGGTTCATCACCTTGTTCCAGGCCGCAACGAAGTCGTGGACGAACTTCTGCTTCGCGTCAAAGCTTCCGTACACCTCAGCCAGGGCACGCAGTTGCGAGTTCGCGCCAAAGATCAGATCGACGCGCGTGGCGGTCCACCTCAATTCGCCGGTCTTGCGATCACGGCCTTCGAACAGGCCCCCGTCCTGCGCGGCCGGCTTCCACTCCGTGCGCATGTCGAGCAGGTTGACGAAGAAGTCGTTCGTCAGGGCGCCCGGCCGGCTGGTGAACACGCCGTGTTTTGTCCCACCGAAGTTGGCGTTCAGGACACGCATGCCGCCCACCAGCACCGTCATTTCCGGCGCGGTCAGGGTCAACAGTTGCGCCTTATCGATCAGCAGGGCTTCGGCCGGGACAGCGCAGCCGCACTTGAGATAATTGCGGAAGCCGTCGGCGACGGGTTCAAGCACCGCGAACGATTCCACATCGGTTTGGTCCTGAGAGGCATCCATGCGTCCCGGCGTGAAGGGAACCGTGACGTCGTGTCCCGCGTTCTTGGCGGCCTGCTCGACGGCTGCGCAACCCGCCAGGACGATCAGATCGGCCAGGGAGACTTTCTTGCCGCCGGCCGCCGTGCGGTGGAACTCCTGCTGGATACGTTCCAGCGTGCCGAGCACTTTAGCCAGTTGGGTCGGTTGGTTGACTTCCCAGTCTTTCTGTGGGGCGAGGCGGATACGGGCGCCATTGGCACCGCCCCGCTTGTCAGAACCGCGAAATGTGGCTGCCGCGGCCCAGGCCGTGTACACCAGCTCGGAAACCGACAGCCCCGAGGCCAGGATCTTGCCCTTCAGGACGGCGATATCCTGAGCGTCGATCAGCGGGTGGTTCACCTCAGGAATGGGGTCCTGCCAGATGAGCTGCTCGGCAGGCACTTCGGGACCAAGGTAGCGGGTGCGAGGCCCCATGTCGCGGTGCGTCAGCTTGAACCATGCTCTGGCGAATGCCTCGGCGAACTGGTCGGGATGTGCCAGGAAGCGCCGGGCGATTTTTTCGTAGACCGGGTCGAAGCGCAAGGCGAGGTCGGTGACAAGCATGGTCGGCTTGTGCTTCTTGTTCGGATCGAACGCGTCAGGGATGATTTCCGGTGCATCCTTGGCCACGAATTGATTAGCGCCGCCCGGGCTTTTGGTCAGCTCCCATTCAAATCCGAACAGATTCTCCAGAAAGTTGTTGCTCCAGCGCGTGGGCGTCTTGGTCCAGGTGACTTCGATGCCGCTGGTGATAGCATCGGGCCCTTTGCCGCTGCGGTAGCTGCTGTGCCACCCCAGCCCCTGTGCTTCGATGGGGGCGGCTTCGGGCTCTGGACCCAGGTACGTGCTGGGTGCCGCACCATGAGTCTTGCCGAAGCTATGACCGCCTGCGATGAGCGCCACCGTTTCCTCGTCGTTCATACCCATGCGGGCAAAGCTTTGCCGGATGTACTTTGCCGCCTCGAGGGGATCCGGCCTGCCGCCGGGGCCTTCCGGGTTTACGTAGATGAGGCCCATGTGGTCAGCGGCGAGCGGCCCCTGCAATGTCCCATCCTCGTCATGGCGTTGGTCGGCGAGCCACTGGGTTTCCTCGCCCCAATTGACGCTCTCATCCGGCTCCCAGGCATCCTCGCGTCCGCCACCGAAGCCAAAGGTCTTGAAGCCCATGGACTCCAGCGCCACATTGCCCGCCAGAATCATCAGGTCGGCCCAAGAGATTTTTCGCCCATATTTCTGCTTAATCGGCCACAACAGCCGCCGTGCCTTGTCCAGGCTGATGTTGTCGGGCCAGCTATTGAGCGGTGCGAAACGCTGTTGGCCAGTCCCTGCGCCACCGCGACCATCGGCGATGCGGTAGGTGCCTGCGGCGTGCCAGGCCATGCGGATGAACAGGCCGCCATAGTGGCCAAAATCCGCGGGCCACCAGTCTTGCGACTCGGTCATCAGTGCCGCCAGGTCTTTCTTGAGGGCTGCGTAGTCGAGGCTCTGGAACTCTTCACGGTAGTTAAAGTCCGACCCCATCGGATTGGACTTGGAGGAGTGCTGATGCAGGATGTCGATCCTCAACTGATTCGGCCACCAGTCGCGGTTCGACGTACCGGCGCCCGCAATGAGATTGAGCGTGACACCGCTTGCCGGACACTTGGCTGCGTTTTCTACCATTAGCTTGCTCCTGGATACGCTGGGTCGTTTGAAAGTGTGATGGGAGCCTCTTCGTCAGTTGGCTTCTATTCGCCGCTCGCGCACGCCGTTAAGGACAGACACTCAGGACACCCGCCACAGAAAACATGACCTCCTGGCAAGATGCGGAGGGTCTTGGCCTGTGATCACATAACTGCCGCCGCGGTGGCGCTGCGGCGCGTTGCCCGTGGCCAGGCGGTTGGCGCTGGTAAAGCGATGCGCCACCCTGGCAGTAGTGATCACGTGCAAGTGCTGCGCGGCCGCCTTGTACATCTTCTGGTTGGGCATGGCTGCTCCGTCAGACTCAACCAACGTGGTGGAAGGCAGTTTATTATACAGGCAGCCGGTCTCTGCGAAAGGGCTGGCGCCCCGCACCGCCAGGCCCACGCCAGCCTGTTTGTGCCGTGGCATGCGTCCACAGGTCAGGAGGGCATCTGCCGGCGCCGCGATAAGTCGCAGGCGTTTCGGCTGCGCAGCCGTGCCTGTGGCAAGGAGGCAGGGCAGGGACGACCAGCTTGCAACTGTGATTGTGAGCAGCGCTGATTTGCTCCGTGAGGCCGCCGAGGTTGGGTAGGCACGGGATCGCGCGGGCCGCACAAACATGAGCGTGGCGGAACATCGGCAGCTCAAGGCCATGGCTCAAGAACTGCGGCCTCCTCTTGGCATTTGCGTGCCTCGCGCCTCCACTGGTACCGGGCACGCCACGGCAGCCAGCCCGTTGCGGTCTTGGCATCGCCGCGCGCCAGCCCACGGCCATCCCTGGAACGTGCATCCCGCTGCCCTGGTGTGATACTGCATGTGGCATCTTGGGCTGAGGAATCGATAGGCAGCCATACGCGGCCGTGTCGTTGCAGTGCCATCCCAACTCCGGTGCTGCGGAGCATGCTGCCGCTGTGCAAGGTGCTATCTGCGGGACAGGGGAGCAGGCTAGGCGAAACCCTGCGGAGCTGGGGGATGTGGGGGCGCGAAGCCGGTGCTGGTGCGGCTCAGTGCCGGTGCATGGAGATCATTTGGGCACGGGCCTTGTATTCCTCTGCCTCCGGGATGCGGCCGGCACGCTGAAACGTCACGCTCATGGCCGTGTAGCTGAATGGATCGTTGGGCTCCAGCTCGACCACCTTGAGGCCGTGCTGGATGGCCTCTTCGTGCCGGCCGAGCCGGCCGTAGTAGACGGCCAGGGCAGAATGCCCCAGGGCGAAGCTGGGATCCAACTCCAGCGCCTGCTTGAGTAGCTCGATGGCTTCCTCCAGCTTGCCCTGTTCCTTCAATTTATCTGCTTGATCGTACAGTTCGGTTGGCGTCGGCATGCGAGGCCTCTGGATGGCTGGTGGAAACGGTACGAGCGAGGCACCATGACCGCACAGAATGCGGCGGGCAATGCCCGCTCTGCAGCCGCCGGATAGAACAGGCGACCACCATCACGTCTTTGCCCGGTGTTCTCCTCATAGTTTAGCAGCTTGCGCGCGGTGGCGTAATGAGCCGACATGCCGACATGCCTTACAGCGACGCCGCCCATGGGCGGCAACCGTGTCTGGGTCGAGCCCAAATCGGCGCCCCATGGCTTGCTTCGTGCAGAAGCGCGGGAGGGGTTTGCGACTCAGGTAGGCTGCCCGTGCTAGCCTGCCAGCGCGGCTCGTGTACGAGCTACCAGGGGATTGTCCCGCTCGCTGCTGCCGCGGAGGTTGAACATGCTGGCAGCCAGGAAGCGTGCGCGCCACTCGGGCGAGAGATGGCCGTAATCTTCCAGCACGGCGGAGCTGAACTTGTAATCGTGCGAATTATTGCCTTTGAAGAACACCAGCAGGCGCGCGGTATCGATCAGTTCGGTGGCGTCGGGGTGGCGCGTAGCATAGGCGATCACCTTGCGGGCCGCGTCGAGGGTGTTGCGGCCCACGTCGGCGAAGATCTCTTCCACGGAGGGGGGGGCCGCGGCCTGCCAGGGCTCGAGCTGTAACAGGTTCAGCTCCCCCACGGCGCCGCGGCCGTACATTCGCTGGCGAAACATGGGCAGGAAGGCCGCGTTTTGCAAGAGCAGCAGGCGGCGCATCTGCTCGTCTTGCGTGGTGCGGAAGGCGTAGTGGATGGCGTTGGTGGTGGTCAGTGCGTGAAGGGAGATGATGCCCGGCTGGCGGCAGAGCAGTTCGCCGGCGGAGACAAAGAGGGAATCCCACACCACGTCGGGCGAGAGGCCGCTGTTGATGGATTGCACCACGTGGTCGCAGGCATCTTCGGCGGAGGCAGTGCGGAGCACGGTTGCCAGCTCGCCTGCGGCGGCGGGATCGGCACGGCCGGTGAGCCAGTCATCTCGCAGTTGTGCGGCGCGGGCCTGGTTGGTACGCCAGGGGCGGTCGGGTTCCAGATCGGCCGTGGCGGGGTTGGTGCCGTCGTGCTTGAGCAGGGCGTAGGCCAGCGAGCGGAGCACCGGCTCTGCGTGCTGCCAGCCGATGTGCTCAAGTGTACGAAAGGCATTGGAAACGAAGATGGCCTTGTGGCCAATGGAGCGGAAGTCGCGCGCAGCGAAGCGGCAGAACAGCTCGAAGGCCTCGTGCGGCTTAAGGTGGCGGGCCAGCGCGGCGGCGGCTGCATCGGCCGCCGGCTCGTCCCAGCGCTGCATGGCCTGGGTGAAGGCGGCCGGGGCATGCTGGGCGTCGGGGACGGCCGCCTCCTCCACGGCGCTCATCGTCCAGTTCCCCTGATCACGATCCTCGGCCTGGGCCACCTTGAAATAGTCCAGCGACCAGAAGATGGGAAGCCAGCGATGCTCGGGAGGCGAGGCCAGACTGGCCAGGTGCGCCGAGTTGACGACCAGCACGGCATGGAACTTGAAGCCCACTTCCGGCCTGGGCTGCACATTTCGCACCCCCGCCAGCAGCAACGCGGCCAGAATCTCCTTGTAGGACGTGCCCTGCTTGATCCGCGCGGCCACCGCCTCCAAGAGTTGCTCGCGCGGCGTCTCTTCGAGCAGCCGCACCAAAGGTTCGATGTCCTCGCTCAGGCGCACGGCCTGCGGCGGCAGATCGGCCTCGCTCGCCGACACGACCGGCAAGGAGGAGAGAAAGCCCAGCCCCGCCGTGCCCAGGACCGTGCCCGCTGCTGCCGTGCCCGCGGTGCGCCGCAAGAACTGCCGCCGAGTGGACTGCCGGAACATGATTCGCGTCCTCCGCCTGAGTGGTGCCAAGGGTGCCTGCGTAGCGGCCCCCGCAGCCAAGGTTGCCGCGGCCGCTGTTGGGCCGCAGTTCTCTTGATTGTAGCGGTTGTAGCGGTGGAGGCGAGCTACCTCTCGCCGTCGCAGGCAGCGGGCCGGCGCCGCAGCATTACCAGGGCTGCGCCAGCCAGCACGGCGGATAGTCCGGCTGCCAGCCAGGTCCAGGGGAGGTGCTCGCGGCTTTCCAGCCCTACCCCCCATTCCTTGAGCAGCTCCACCCTCGCGGCGGCAGCCGCCAGCAGCCCGTTGTGCAAGGCGTGCAGCAGCACGCCCGGCCAGACGCTGCCGCTGTGCAGCCTGAGCCAGCCGAGCACCAGGCCTAACAGGGTGCTAGGGAGCAGGCGTTCGATGGCCACGCCGTGCGCCGCGACCAGGTGGAATGCCCCAAACAGCAACGCGGTGACACAGACGGCTGCGCGCGGGCTGAGTCGGGCGGCAAGGCTGCCGTACACATAACCTCGAAAACAGAACTCCTCGAAGACGGCCGGCGTGACCCCGAGGGCGAGCACGACCAGCCACAAGGGGAGTTCGCCCAGCAGGGAGACCAGGGCGGCCGCGCGATCGCGCGCGGCCTGGTCGAGCGTGAACACGCCCAGTTCCTGCTCCCACACCACCACTTCGTGGGCCAGCGTCCACAAGGAGATGCCCAGCAGCATGGCTCCCGCAACCGCGGTCCAGGGTGGGGGGTGCAAGGCCAGGCCGGATCGCAGCCGCACACGGCCCAGGCGCATGGCGACCAGCGGCACACCTCCAAAGATCAGGGCCGTAACAGCAGCGGCGGCCACGAGTTTGTCACCCAGCGACCAGGGAAGCCACAAAGCCAGCAACTGTGTTGCCAGCAGGTGCGTGGGGAACAGCAGTGCCAGCACGAGCACGCTGGCACTGGGCGTGCCGTGCTGTTGCGGCTGCGCGGGCGGACGGAACACGTCTCCCCAGCCGGTGCGTGCGCTGTACAGCACGGCTTCAGCACCGAACAGCCGCGCCGCTACGCCTACCGCGGCCAGGGCATACAGCATGGTCGAGGCGACTACCAGCACAGCCGCGCCGAGTTCGGCGCGATGCTCCAGCAGGTCTCGGCTGAGCAGCACGATGTTCAGCAAGGGGATGATCGCCGTGCCGCCTCGCAGCTCAAGGCCGGGCAGGATGCCGGCCAGGCCCGGTGCGATCGACACCAGCATCAACGGTACGAGGTAAGCCTGCGCCTCCTTGAAACTATGCGCAAAGCTGGCCACGGCCAGCAGCACCGCCGAGAAAAATGCCGCGAACAACAGCAGCAGCAAGGAGACCTCCAGCACCGTCACGGCGCGCAAGCCTTCCTCGCCAAACAACAGGTTTCCCAGTCCCAGGGCCACCACGGTGGCCGTCATCATCACCAGATTCATGGCTGCCGTGAGGCAGGCCACCACCACCACCGCCAGGTACTTGGCCAACAGCAGGGTCATCCGCGGTACCGGCGCGGCCACCAGCACCTCCAGCGTGCCACGCTCGCGCTCGCCGGCCGTGAGATCGATGGCTGGGTAGACGGCGCCGGTGATGGTCATCAAGATCAGCACCAGCGGCGCCAGGGCGACCAGAGAGAAGGGCGGCCCCGCCTCCGGGTCGCGCACGGCCGTGCGCCGCGTCTGCACAGGCACGGCACGCTGCGGCACGCGCAGCAGGCGCAACCGCTCCTCGAGCACGCGCGTGTTGGCTGCCTGAAAGGCGGCTTCCACAAACTCAGCCGTCTGCACGCTCGAGGCACTTCCCTCCAGCACCACCAGGTCCGCGTCCAGGGCCACCGGCCGCAACAGGCTCGGATCGGGCATGGCAAAGTCGCGGAACCGCAGCCCCACATGCACCTGGTAATTCCGTACCGCGCGGTCCACGTCCGTGCAGATCACCACGAGAAACCGCCCGCTGGGCCGCCGCTCGCCCGTATGCGGTTGCTGCGTGGGGGAGGTGCGGGCAGGGCCCGCGGAGATCGGCTCGCCTTCAAGCGGCTCGGGCGCGCTGCGCTCCTCGAACCAGCCGCGCTGGCGCGCACCAAGGTCCAGATAGTATTGGACGAAGCGTCGCTCCTCCTCCGACATCACGCCGACGATCATGTCGTATCCCCGGCGGGCCAACACGAACTGCCGGCAGGCGAGTCCCAAGAGGGGATAGAGCAACAGCGGCATCACCAGCAAGGTGACGATGGTGCGCCGGTCCCGCAAGATTTCACGCAGCTCCTTGGCCGCCAGCCGGCGATAGCGGCCCAGCGGCAGGCGATGCCGCGCCCCGCCGCCAGGCGGCAATGCCCTGGGCGCAGCAGGCTCTCTGGCGTTCTGGGACTGCTCCATCAGGAAGCCTCCGCCGGAGGCAGACTTTGCAAACCTGGCCCTACCCCCGCCAGCTTGAGAAACATCTCGACCAGCGTCGTACACTGTGTTCGGGCCTGCAAGTCTGCGAGCGTCCCCTCGATCACCAGCCTGCCGCGGTGCAAAAGGCCGAAGCGCTGGCACAGCCGCTCCGCCTCGTCCAGCCGGTGCGTGGTGACAATCACAGCTCGCTGCTGCGCCCGGAGTTGGGCCACGAACTCCAGCACCACCTGGCTGCCAATCACGTCCAACCCCAACGTGGGCTCGTCCAGCAACAGTACCGGCGGGTCGTGCACCAAGGCCCGGGCGAAATTCACGCGTTGCCTCTGCCCCGTGCTCAATGTGGCACAACGGCGATCAAGGTAATCTCCCATCCCCAGCCAGTGCGCTAACCGCTCAATCCGCATCTCGGCCTGCTCGAGGGCCACCCCATACAGATCCGCAAAAAAGAGCAACATCTCGCGCACGCTCAGCCAGTGGTAGATGCCGGCCGTTGCCGACACCAGCCCCACGCGGCGCTTCACCTCGTCCGGCTGCTCGCTGGAGCGATACCCCGCCACCATGCTGTAGCCGTGCGAAGGCGCCAGCAGCCCCAGGATCATCCGCAACGTCGTGGTCTTGCCCGCACCATTTGGCCCCAGCAGCCCATACACCTCTCCCGCAGATACCGAAAACGACACGTTATCCACAGCCAACAGTTCTTGCCCGCCCGCAAGAGGAAAACGCTTGGAAAGCTCCCGCACTTCAATCATCTGAGGTCCATGCTGTGCCGGCCACGAACCGCGGCTACTGAGACTCTAGGCACTGGCGCGTCGCTTGACAATGCGCAGTCGCGGGGCACAATACGCTCCCGTGTCGAAACGTATCAGGCGGCGGGCACGTCGCACTGCCCGCCGCCAAATGACGTCTCACGTTTCTCGTGAGAAGTGACGTGGGCCCCTGGTCCACGAGATAGATTCCCGGAGCCGCGTGGGTGAGGTAAAGGCGCTGCCAGTGCGCGCTGCTGGCGGCCGCCCCACGCCCCCACCCCGCCCGTGCAAACAGGCACTGCCGCTTGGGGGGCGCTACCGATGGAGCGACGATCGGCGGCCCGAACCGCGACCCGGAGGTCCCCCCAAGGCGGCCGTGCGCGGGAGTGGGAACGACGAAGACCTGGCGGAGGAACCACAAAGGGCAGAACCACAAAGGGCACGAAGAACACGAAGAAGAACCACAAAGGGCAGAACCACAAAGGGCACGAAGAGCACGAAGAGGAACCACGAAGGGCAGAACCACAAAGGGCACGAAGAGCACGAAGAAGAACCACAAAGAACACCAAGAGCACGAAGAAGAGCACGAAGGGCGCCGGAACAACCTGAAAAGAGCAGAAGGAACAGGGAAGGAACGCACGCAGTGCGAAGAAGCCGCGGGCGGTGGAGGGAGCGGGGATCCGACCGGCAAGACGAGCGTGTTAGGCTTTTCTAGCCGCGCTCCACCGGCTATCTTCGGCATCAGCAATGGCATGCCAGGGAGCAATTGGCCTACCCGCATGGCGCACGCACTGATAGCCCTGGGCAGCAACCTGGGAGACCGGGCCACCTTGTTGCAAGAGGCGGTGGCATCGCTGGCCGGTAGTGCGGGCGTACGGCTGATCAGGCACAGTAGCTGGGTGGAGACGGCCCCCATCGGCGGACCGGCAGGGCAGCAGCCCTTTCTCAATGGCGCCGTCGTGGTGGAAACCAGCCTGGAGCCCGAGGCGCTGCATGCGCTGCTGCTGGATCTTGAGCGCCGCGCGGGCCGCCAGCGCGAGCGGCGATGGGGCCCGCGCACGCTCGACCTCGACCTGCTGCTGTACGACGACTGCGTGCGGCAGACGCCAAAGCTGCACATCCCCCATCCTCGGCTGGCCTTGCGGCGGTTTGTCCTGGCTCCGGCCGCCGAGGTGGCGCCCGAGATGCGGCATCCGCAAATCGGTTGGACCATCCGACAATTGCTCGACCATCTGGATCACGCGGTGCCCTACTTTGCCATTGCCGCCAGCAGTGCCGCCGTGGCGGAATGGCTCGCTGACTTTGCCAGCCAGGCCGCCGGCTGCCGGCTGATTGCCGACCCTCTAGCCGGTCTGCCACCGGTGCATGCCGCGGTGGGGGCGGCCAACCTGGCGCAGGCCCCGCCCCTGGAACAGGCACGCCTCCGCACACCAGCCATCGATCGACGCACCTGGCCGGACCCGCTCTGCCCTGCAGTCAGCAGCTTCTGGATCGAGCAGCATCTAGCAGAGGCCCTGACCCGCAACACCCCCCAGCCTGAATTCGTACACACCGCATGGCAGGGCGTGGTCGAACATGTCATGCCCCCCAAATTGCTTGTCGTCTATACCACCCCGGAGATGCATGCCCATCCCGCACTCGCGCCGCCGGCCTGGCCCAAGCTGTTGGAGCTGGCGTGCCGCCCTGGACTCGGCCCCATACTATGGATACATGGCGCACCGCCGGACGAGGCCGCCGCCGAGATACTGGCCGCCATCGACGGCATGCAGGTGACACTCCCCCAACGCTGATTCACCGACATGGAATGCTACACCACCTGCGATGAGCTGCGGGCCGCACTGGCACAGCAGCGTGCTAGAGGACGGACCATCGGCCTGGTGCCCACCATGGGCGCCCTGCACGAAGGGCACCTGAGCCTGGTGGATGCCTCCCTGCGTGAATGCGATCACACCGTGGTGACCATCTTCGTCAATCCCACCCAATTCGGCCCGCAGGAGGACTACGGCAGGTACCCCCGCACGCTGGAGGAAGATCTGGCTGCGCTGGCGGCACGCGGCGCCCACACCGTGTTCGCGCCGTCAACAGAGGAAATGTATCGCCCCGGCCATGTCACGTTCGTGGAGATGCAGGGCGTCGCCCTGCCGCTGGAAGGCCAGCGCCGGCCGGGGCATTTTCGCGGCGTGGCCACCATCGTCCTCAAGCTCTTTACCCTCGTGCTGCCCGATCGGGCCTACTTCGGCCAGAAAGATTACCAGCAGAGCCTGGTGGTCCGCCGCCTGGTGGCCGACCTCAACCTCGACGTGCAAATCCGCCTCTGCCCCATTGTGCGAGACGCCGACGGCCTGGCCCTCAGCTCGCGCAACCGCTATCTCAGCCCGCAAGAGCGACGCCAGGCCCTGTTGCTGCACCAGGCATTGCAACATGTCGCCAGCCGCGTGGCAGGGGGAGAACGCAACTGCCAGACCTTGCTCAGCGAAATCGAAGCACTCTTTGCGGCCGCGCCGGGTGTGCGGCTCGACTACGCCTCGATCGCCGATCCTGAAACACTCGCCCCGCTGGAGCGGATCGAAGGCCCGGCGGTCTGCGCGCTGGCCGCCTTTGTGGGCACCACGCGGCTGATCGACAACACCCTGCTGGCCCCACCCCAGGCACGTGCCTGAGCCACGGTACACTGTCGAGGGTTTGTCGCGGTCTGCACGTGTGGCGGCTCACTGCGCGGCGGACTTGCTGCCGTCCGGCGAGCCGCCAATGGGCTGGCCCTCGGGCAGGGGCCGTCCGGCGACAGTAAAGCCCGCCAGGTAGAGATCTTCGCGCAGCGTGCGAAAGGCAGCGAAGCTATCGGGGTACGTCCAGAGCGTGACGGTGGTTTTGCGCGGCACAAGGCCGGCCAGGCGGTTGCGAAAGGCGGATTGGGGCGCGCGAGCCTCGGCCAGCGGTTCACCCAGCTCTGCAGAGATGGGCAGCAAGATGAACTCGCGTAGGCGTCCCACCATGCCCGCGTGGCCGAGGGCCATTTGCACGTCCGCAGGCAGGGCGATCCGCTCCATGGTGTATCGCATGCGGAAGCCTTCCAGCGGTCCCAGCGTCTCGGTGAACTCCGGCTCCGTTTGCAAGCGGTGCGCGTGCTTGAGGGCATGGGCCTTGAAGGCAGCGACCAGCTCATCCATGGGTACATAGGCCACGCGGCCGCGGCGCAACTGAAAGTGGATCTCTTTGCCGAACACCGTCTGGCTGAGCGGGGTGGGGTAGTTCACCACGCGAACGGTCTGTTGTCGTTGGCGGTCTTCGAGCTGCCGCAGGTCCGCCTGGGCACGGGCCAGCTTTCCCTCGGCGATGCTCAATTGGCGTCGCAATTCGAACTGCTCCTTCTCGGCGGCATCGAGGCGAGAAAGGCCCTCTTCCAGTTGTGCCTGCCGCTGGGCGAGTTCAAGCTGTAACGTGTCTCGAGCCGCGCGGGCTGCCGCGGCTAGCTGCCTGGCCAGCTCGATTTCCTCGGAGAGGCGATGATCGTCTCGCTGAAGGCCGTCGTGTTCCTGACGGAGGGCGGCCAGCTCCTCTTGCGTGACGTCGGGAGCGGCGGCGACAGGCACGGCAGCGCGCTCGGCGCGGATGCCCACCACCAGCACAAGGATGATGAGGATGCCGACGATGTTCGTCACCACGTCGGTGAACGAGTCGCTGCCGATGCTTTCGGTTTGCGGCATGTGCGGACGGGGCATGGGCAGCTCGCTAGTCGGGAGTTTGAGTGCGCGGGTAGCTGGCCCGCCGGTCGGCGGTTCGCAGCGGCACACGACGGATGTCCAGCCCGCTGTCGGCCAGCAAGGCTTGCAGCTCGGCAAAGCGTGCCTCGCCGCCCGGCGCCACCTCGACCACCAGCAGCGGCCGCCAGTACATGCCCCGGCCGGCCATGCCCCACGTCTCCACCCGCTCCGCCACCACGGCCGCCAGCTCATCGACCGCGGCGAGGGTGTCGTCTCCCACGGGGATCACGCGCTGGTCGCGTTCGGCTGGGTTTTCTCCCCTGACGACGAGCCGGTCGGACTCTACCCGCATTTTGATGGGCCGCGTGACGGGCGTGGCGCGTGCCGCCTGGCGCGGCAAGCCCCAATCTCGGCCGCGCCGCTTGGCCAGGCTTTGTGGCGGCGAACCGAGAGTGACCTCGGGAAGGCTTGCCATGGGGGGCCCTGCCGGCTCGGAGGACGGCGAGGCAGCGAATGCCGAGGTTGCAGGCGCGTGTGTTGACGACGATGAGGCAGACGGCGTGTGCCAGGCAGATGCGCTAGCGGCACGCTGGCCCGAGGGGGCGCGGTGGGCATCTGCCGCCGTGGTGGCGTCTTTTTCGCCCGGCTCGTCCGCCGTGGATGTCTGCTCGAGCGTGCCCTGGTGCCCGACACGCCCAGCCGCACCTGAGTGACGGCTACCCGCAGCAAGGCTCGCCTCAGGCGGCATTTCGTGCTGGCCGTCGCTCTCGACCTTGCGGCCGTCTGAAACGGACGCCGTCGATGTTGGCTGGCGGCGCGGCCTGGTGTGCAGGTATTCCGCCTCTGCCGCCGTGTCGAGGTTTTCTTGGCCTAGCTGCCCGGCGCTCGCGGCAGTCGCTGTGGGGTTCTCCTCCACGGGGCTGGCGCTGGAGGGGAGTTCCCCGCCAGGCTCAGGAGAAGAATTGTGGTCTGCCCCCATTCTGGTAGCAAGCGGGCCCCACTGCTCGGTACCGCGTCGGGCGGGGTTGCGTGGCTGGAAGCGGGGGCCGCCCGCGCCATCAAGCTGAGGCGCCGCGTGTGCGGTGCCGCCGGCGAGCAGATCGGCTTCGGCCGCTGCGGTACTGTCAGGGCCCACTTCGACTCCGCCGAGGTCCTGCCGGGGCAACGTGCCGGGGCGGTGCTTTCGAGGCGGGCCGCTGGCGGTGGGCGTACGGCCGGAAGCCTCGTCATCGGGCGGCGCGTCTCCCGGCAGAGGCACCTCTGCGTAGGGATTGCGTTGCACGGGCTGCTGGCCGGCCAGCAAGCCGGCTGCCTCACCCTCGATCCAACGTGCGCCCCGCGGCTGTCGCGCGCGCGTTGCTGGCCTGCGCTGGGCGGAGCCAGCGGTACCGTCTGCCGCACCGTCCAGCTCATCCTGGACCGATCCGAATCGCGGTGCGTGCAGGCCTCGCATGCGGCGGGGCGCCATGGCCAGCAGGGTCTTAAGGCGGTCTCGCGCCTCGCTCACGGCAAGCTGCATGGCTGTTTCCAGCTCGGGGTCTGGGGGGGGAAACTCCAGATTCCAGTCCGCGTCGATCAGCTCGTAGCCGAATTCGCTGCCCCACTCTGCCAGGGCGGTGCGAGCCGCGTAATAGGCGCCCACCCCGTCGGGGCGCACCAGCAGCAAGGGGTAGGGCTGGCCGGAAGATTCCTGGCGGAGGCCACGGCGGGTAAAAACTTCGTTGGCGGCCCGCAGGGCGCTGGCCAGAGGACTCGCCGGGCCGACGGGGAGCAGGAAGTCTGCCTCGGAGAGTTCGATGCCTTCGGGCTGGAGGATGACCTTGTCGGCGCGGCACTCGATATAGATGGGGCGGCGGCGCGTGCCATGCGGTCCCTGGTAGGGGATGACGGCAAATGCTGGTTGAGGCGTCTGCTTGGCGAGGGCGCGGATCTTGCGGTGGGTCTCTTCGAGGCGGGCCTGAGTGGCGCTCAGTTCGGCGGCCAGGCTGGAACGGGATTCGTCCTGGGCGGCATGGCGGTCGGCCAGCGCGGCCTCGCTCTCTGCCAGGGCGGCGAGTTCGCTGCGGAGGCGGCGGGCATGGGCTTCCAGATGGGCCAGTTCGTGGCGTGCATCGGCCAGCTCTGCCTGGGTGGCCTGATGGGCAGCGCGGAGCTGGTCGATGCGCCACAGGAGGTCTTCTCGCTCGCGGAGGTCCTGGTTTGGCGGCAGGGAGGATACGGTGCGCGCTTCTGCCAGGGCTTGTTGCCGGGCATTTCGGGCGATAGCGATCAAGACCACCAGCAGGGCCCCCATGGTACACATGAGGACCGCAAGAAATGGGAAGAGCGAGATGCCGGCAGTGGTGCGCGGCCCGGAACGCCTCATGCGGCCTTGCTCTTGGGATGCGGCTTGATCTCTACCTGCGGAGCGGCCAGGAGCTGGCCCAGCCTGGCGTTGAGAAGCTGGACGGCGGCAGCCAGCGAGACCAGCGTCTCGGAAAGCTGCTGGGTGGCGGCCAGCGCCGCGAGGTTGCTGTTGAGAGCGTCCTCCAACCTTTGCAC
>JAIMBC010000100.1 GCA_023511675.1 Pirellulales bacterium | reverse complement strand
TACGATTCGGCTGCGGCCCGCGCTATCTTGCGGTGGCTCGGGATCAAGGCCGTGATTGCGCAGAGAAACAGGGAGCAAGGCAGCGGACTGGGCAAGGTGCGGTGGCTGGTGGAGCGCACCATCCGTTGGCTGAAGGGTATGCGACGTATGCGGCTTCTGTACGATCGTCTCGCCATGATGCACCTGGCATGGAACGCGCTCGCCGCGAGTGTTATTTGCTTCCGTGTCCTCGAGTAATGCGCAAGCCAGTTGTCCCCAAGAAAACCGGTTTTGTCACAGCCTCTTATGACGGGAAAAACGCCAAAGGTAACAAGCATCTGGCCGAAAACGCTCACTGGGCCAGCGCGGCGAAAAGCCGGCGGATTTCGTCGTCCACGTCCTCCGGTGTGCTCACGGTCTGAGCGATGGCCTCGCGGAGCAATTGCCGATAGCGGCTTCGCAACCGGGAGGCGGCCATCTTCGCCGCCGCGACGGTGATGGCCAGCTCCGCCGCTGCCGTGGCATAGGTCGACCCGTCGTGCTCGCCCAGCAAGAAGGGTTTCAGAGCAGCAAACAGCTTGCCTTTGCCACTCCGAGTGCATTCCTGTTCCAGTTGAGCCAGCACCTGGCGTAGCAGGGTGATGGCCCAGTGGCGTTCGTATTCCTGTTCGGGCGTTGTGCCGACTGCTGGCTCCAGGGCCAAACGTTGTTCAGCTTGCGCGAAATCGAGCGACAGCCGCGCCCGGCCGCCCCCACGTTTTTGAGCGCGGGCCTTGGCCCACTGCTTCAAGAGGAAATGCTGGCAGGCCGCGAGCAGGAAACTGCGAAAGCGGCCGCGTTCTGGCGAAGCCTGCAGGAGATAGTCTTTATCGAGCAACTCGGCAAAGAAGGCCTGCGTCAGGTCCTCTGCTTCAACGGCATTGATACCACACCGCCGAATGTATGCATACAACGGCGGCCAGTAGAGACGGCAAAGAGTCTCCAGAGCATGCCGCCCTGTAGGCGAGGATTTTCTCCCTGCGGACTGCACCAGGCTCCAGTGGGTCGTCAGCATCGATTGGGCTGGGCCATGAGGAGCGAACCTCGTCAGAAGGAAGCCGCTGCTCGCGATTCTATCGCGGTTGAGACGCCTACTTCAAACCAGCGGCGTACTGCGTGCCAACCCAACACAGCTCGCCGACGCGCTGTACTGCCTGTGCAAGGCGAAGGCCGACGCCCGGAACGTCAGCGGGGAGGGCCTTCGGCTGGGCAATGTTTGGCCACGTGCTCCAACAACACAAGGGAGGCCTTTCTGGCGAGCTGGTTGATTCTTTCCCCGATCCGCAGGCCCGGCGCGGAGGACTTGGAGAGGCGACTGTGCACTCGGCTCGGAGCATCGTCGAGGGGCCTCGCGGCCATCGCGACGGAGATCTTCAGCCGCTCGGGGGTCAACCTGCTGCCGCACTTGTGCACCGGGGCACAGGGGATCCAGGAGTTGCGGCGCGAGGCGAACGGCCCGGGCCTGAACATGAGCACCGAGGACGCCCAGGGGTCCGAGTCGCTGACGGACGCCTGGGCCCGTGTGGGCGCGTCAGTCCAGCCGATGGCATTCATGCTCGTCGCGGCGCTGGCCCCCACGCTCATGCTGGCCGAGTAGAACACGCGCGTTGCTCGTAACCTCACGTCATGGATCGACCCGAAGAGGGAGGAATCAGCGCAGTGCTGGCAGGCGCGGGAAGATTCGTCGTGGAGGGTGGGCGCCAGGGGCGGGGCATGGAGCTTGCTGGCTTGACCTCACGGCTGTGGGGGACCACACTAGCGGGGCAAGGTACGGCCGCGGCTGCGGCCGCGTCGCTGCTTACCGCCTGGACCCACCTCAGCAGGGCTGTTGCCATGAAGTTTTGCCAAGTTTTCGGGCTTCAACGTTGCCTTCCCTTTCTGGCCGGCGTGCTCGCCGCAGTCGTTGCCGCGGCCGAGAACTGGCCACAGTGGCGGGGGCCGCGTGCCGATGGTACCAGCAGCGAGACGGGGCTGCCCGCTCAGTGGGGTGCCGAGGACGTGCTGTGGCGGACGCCTTTGCCGGGCCAGGCGGGTTCGACGCCCATTGTGTGGAACGACCGCATTTTTCTCACCAGCGCCAAGGATACGGAGCTGGTGCTGCTGTGCCTCGACACCGATGGCCGCCTGCTGTGGGAGCGGCGGCTGGGCGGCGGGAACGAGCCGGTGCGGGGGGACGAGGGGAACTACGCTTCTCCCAGCCCTTCCACAGACGGGCGGCTGGTGTGGGCCACGACTTCCAATGGCCACCTCCGCTGCTACGACTTCGAGGGGAACGAGCAATGGGGCGTGGAGCTGGAAGAGCGCTATGGGCCGTTCAACATCCAGTTTGGGCTCTCCTCGACGCCTTTGCTGGACGGTGATCGGTTGTACCTGCAAATCATGCATCAGGATGCGGCTCTGGTGGTTGCCCTGGACAAGCACACGGGCAGCGAGGTCTGGCGCCGGGAGCGGCCCAGCGATGCCGTGGCGGAATGCCTCGATTCGTACGCCTCTCCGTTCTTGTACCGGGACGGGCAGCACGCGTTCTTGCTCACGCACGGGGCCGACTATGTGGTGGCACATCGGCTGGAAGATGGAGAGGAGATCTGGCGTTGCGGCGGGTTCAATCCCAAGGGCAACTACAATCCGACGTTGCGTCTGGTGGCCAGTCCGGTGGCCGTGCCTGGGCTGATCGTGGTGCCCTCGGCGAAGAACCGGGCCGTGCTTGGTTTGCGGCCTGACAACCGCGGCAACGTTACGGGCCGGCCGGAGGCACACTGGTGGATTCTGGAGGAGAACACGCCAGACGTTCCCTCGCCGCTGGTGCATGATGGGCTGGTGTACCTGTGCCGGGAGAACGGCGTGCTGCTGGTGCTCGATGCGCGCACGGGGGAGCGGGTGTACATGGAGCGCTGCTATCCGGACCGCTACCGGGCGTCGCCGGTGTACGCAGACGGCAAGGTTTATGTGACCAGTTGGGGGGGGAGAGTGACGGTGGTCCGAGCCGGCCGCGAGTTTGAGCGGCTGGCGGTGAACGATCTGGGGGAGCCGATCGCGGCGTCTCCGGTGATTTCCAACGGTCGCCTGTACTTTCGCACGTACAAGTCGCTCTTGTGTGTGAGGGGGGGGAGAACGGCGGCGGAGACCGGCAACTAGCGGTTGGGCCGTGGGAAGGGGCTGCCGCGCCCTGCCGCGGCTATCTGCGGTACGCCGAGCGCAGTTGGCTGAGGCTGATGATCCGTCCGTGTTCCTTGGGCTTGGGCCGCTGGCCGGGTTCTTGCCAGGGGCCGACCTCGGCCAATTCGGGCATCACGGCCACGAGCTGGTCGATGACAGAGTTGATGAGCCGCTGGACCCGCCGGCTGCGGGCACGCTCGCGGATGGTCACGGCGGTTTTCATGGCTTTGACGAGGGCGGCACGCTGCGTGACGGGGTCGACCGGCGGCGCGACGCAATCGGGCAGCAGCTCGGCGAGGGGGACGCTCAGGGCTGCTTGCCAGCGGTAGAGGGCGGTGAGCGGGAGGTCGGTGCTGGGTTGCTCTTCCTGCCGCACCACGCGGATGCTGATGCCCCAGCGACGAGCCAGGCAGCGTAGCGATACGCCTTCGCGCCGCCGCACCTCAGCTAGGCGATGGAGCTGGCGGGGGGCGGCCTCGCCGCGGCTGGCTTGCGCGGCGGGGGCGGCAGGCGATGGGTTTGCGTGGTTATAGAGGCGGCATGGCCCGGAGGCGGACCCCTCGTCAAGCTGGCGGGGGGCTGTGCCGCGGGGTAACGGCGAGCCGGAAGCAGGGGCAGCGGGCGAGAGCGCGAGAGGTTGAGCAGGCATGATCGGTGCCGTAGCTGATGCGGAGCGTGGGGTGCTGGTGACCATGGCGAGACCTGTGGTGCGGCCGGTAGATGCTTGCCTGCCACAGGCCCCCTCGGGCGCGCTGTCGGGCAACGGTGTTGCGTCTGGATGTTGATCCACGGTCCGACATGTGCGATCCTTCGGGGGCGCTGAGGCAGGCGGCCGCGCCCTGGCGGCTCGTTTGGCCGTTCACACCACTAAACAGGATCTGCGGTCAAAACGAACACGAGCGACAAAAATTTTCCACCAGGGGAAGCGGTCCGCCGTCAACATGGCTGCCAGCAGGCGTGCTAGCCCTAGCTGGCTAGAGGGCGCATCGAGAACGCCTCCGGCCTGTTTCTCTGAGGTAGCCCCCCGCGCATCTGAAGGCGGACGCACAGCGGTGGCTTGCATGGAAGCAGATGCCTTGCGGGCCTGCGCCAGCAGCCATGCCAGTTCGCAGGCTCAGCCATACCCGTATGTACACTCGGGTCTGCGGCCATGAACGGGTGTGGGCAGGCCAGGGCCTACGCCATACCCGTATGTACGCTGGGGTCTGGGGGATGGTGGCACCGGCCATGCAGCAGGCGTGAGGCATGCTCGTGGGAGGATCGCACGCTGATAGCAGGAGCGCATGGGGCGATACGTGTGCCCGGATGCATCGTGCCTGCGGGACGGCAGGCCGCCGTGATGCACTGACCCCGCATGGGGGGCTGGTGCGGACTTGCCAGTTGGGCGAGCAGAGGGGTAAAAAAAGAGGCATGGATGCCGGGGAGCCAGCACGTGCTGCCGGCACGCTCGAGCCGGCTGCATTCCAGGAGCTGATACGCCGCGTGCGCGCAGGCGATGAGGCGGCTGCGCGCGAGCTGGTGCAGCGGTACGAGTCTGCCATACGCGTGATGGTGCGCGTGCGTTTGACGGACCCCGGGTTGCGCCGTCTGTTAGACTCGGTCGACATTTGCCAGTCTGTGCTGGCGAATTTCTTCGTGCGGGCAGTGCACGGCCAGTTTTCCCTGGAGCGGCCCGAACAGCTTCTCCGCTTGCTGGCTGCAATGGCGCGGAACAAACTGAACAACCACTGGCAGGCGCAGCATGCTGCCCGCCGGGACCAGGGGAGGAACGTCGCAAGTTGCGAACCAGACAGCCTGGTCGACCCCGGCCCCAGCCCCAGCCGTATTGTTTCCGGCAGGGAACTGTTGAGCCAGGTTCGCGCAAGGCTGACACCGGAGGAGCGTGCCGTGGCAGATGAACGCGCGGCCGGCGCGGACTGGCGCGAGATCGCCGCACGCCGAGGAGAACGGCCCGACACGATACGCATGCGTTTCACGCGCGCGCTGGACCGTGTGGCCCGCGAGCTGGAGCTGGACTCGTGACCAGGCTGGAGCAGGCAACTCGGTTACGCACGCGGCAGCGAGCGCTGTGGGAAGAGGGGCACTGCGTGCCCACGGAAAGCTTGCTTGCGGAAGATCCGCTGCTGGCTGCCCAAGCCGAGCTGGCCGTGGAACTGGTGTATCACGAGGTGCTGCTGCGCGAAGCACGCGGAGATCAGCCCCGACTGGAAGAGTATGTGGCTCGCTTTCCGCAGTATGCAGAGTTGCTGCATTCTCTTTTCGAACTGCACGCAGCGCTGGAGGATCCAGCGGTGGGGGAGATCTGCGCGACCGGTCGGCACGGCGGCGTTGCGGGCGACACAGGCCGGCCCGGTGGCGCCAGGGCATGCCAATCAGGCGACGACGGGGAGCGGGCTGCCTCTGGAGGGCCTGCCCCCCTCGTTGCAAGTGGCGGCGCTGACCGGCTGGCCGGCCCGGGAGAGGCCGGCCCCCCTCCGCGGCAGGTGGCCGCAGGCAGGGACGAGCGCACAGGGGAACAGGAGCCAGCCGCGATCGGACGCTACCGCGTGCTGGAGCTGGTTGGCAGCGGAGCCTTTGGTACGGTCTATCACGGCTACGATCCGCATCTGGATCGTCACGTGGCGATCAAGGTGCCGCATGCGTCACGGCCTGGGCCCAACGTTTCAGGAGCCACGGCTTCGGCGGAAGATTTTCTACGGGAGATGCGCCGCGCGGCGGGGCTGAGACATCCCGGGATCGTGACCGTTTACGACGTGGTGGCGGGGCCTGATACGGCCTACATGGTGTCGGAATACGTATCGGGCATGGATCTAGCCCGGCGCCTCGCCGCGGGCCGGCCCAGTTATGCGGAGGCGGCTGCCTGGGTGGCCGAGGCGGCAGAGGCCCTGCATGCCGCACACGAGCAAGGGCTGATCCACCGGGATATCAAACCCGGAAACATCGTCATCGACGAAAGCGGCCATGCCCGTATCACAGACTTCGGTCTCGCCTTCAGCATGCACAGTGAGGCGCCGCCGCCTGGCTGGGCCGGTACTCCGCAGTACATGGCACCCGAGCAAATCTTCCCTGAATCAGCCTCCGTCGACCGCCGCAGCGACGTCTACAGCCTGGGCCTGGTGTTTTACGAACTGCTGACGGGTCAGTTGCCCTACCAGGCGGCAAGCTGGCAAGAGTTGCTGAACCGGCTTGCTGAGCGTGTCATTGCTCCGCCGCGTTGGGTCGATGCGCGCGTGCCGCGGCGCCTGGAGCGCATTTGCATGAAGGCCCTGGCCTGGGATCGGCAACAAAGATATCCGACCGCCCAGGCGTTCGCAGAGGAGCTGAAGGCCTGGCTGGCCTGGACGGCCGCTCAGGGCGGCAGCGCGTCGCTGGAAGAAGCTGCCGGCCCGGCGGATAGTTTGCCTGCCAGCAGGTTGGTTCCGGAGCCAGCACGCCGTCATGCGGCAAGTTGGCTGGTGATCGCGCTGGCCGCATCCTTCGCCTTGGTGGCCTGGCTGGGAGCCGGCACCCTTCGCAGCCTGGTACCCCGCCGCGCAGCGGCCGTGGCGGCGCAGCCGCCGCGCAATCCGCCCGTGGGCCAGGTGCTTCCCTGCGACGTGCGCGTGGCGCGCCTGCTGGCCGCAGATCTGGCGGCCGCGGCGCCTGGCTGCGCTGCCGAGGCCGTGGCATGCTGCCAGCAGGCGCCGCTGGCGGCCATACCTCAGTTGCAGAGCCGTGCCGTGCGCTTGAAACAGGCGGTGGACCACGCCGCCGCGGCGCCCCAGGGTGTGTGGCTGCCCCTGGCGGCGGAGGCCCGCGCGCTGGAATCGCTGGCTGGCGGACCAGCCGCAGCCGAAATGACCGCCTTGACGGCCTGTCGCCGCCTGCTCGACGCCCTGGCAGCACTCGAACTGGGACCGCCTGGCACGGCCACAAGCTGGCTGCCCACAGAAACAGTCCTCGTGGTGGCTACTGACCGCCTGCCTGAAGGACGCGTCGCCAGCCTTGGCGCCAATTGTCTGGCAATGGGTGACGAACTGGCGCGCCGCCCCAGTCTGGATGAATGCACGCTGGCCGTCGCGCTCCGCCTCCCTCTGATGCATGAGCCGCCCACGCCTGAAGCCGCCCCGCCGGCCGCCAACACCACCGCAACTGTGGCCGTCACGCTCGACAATACCCGCAACACACACCCCTTTAGCTGCCTGGTTGCCGGGCGCCAGGCGGTGATTCCGGCCGGCCAGTTCGAGGTATTCCCGGCCGCGGGGTTGCTGGAGGTCGTGTTCGACCCAGGCCGGCCCGGCCCTGCCGTTCGCAAGCTGCTGCCTCCTGGTACCTACCGCATTGGCGTGCGCAGTGATCTGCTGGCCTGGGACGTGTTCGGCACCGACCCCTGATGACAGCAGCACATCCTACCATCGACAATCCGGCCCCGTTGTGCGGCAGTTCTGCCGCCCGGCGTGCCGGCACGTTTGGAACCCCTGATCCCTCACCTCTGAGTCTCCACCTGCCATGAAATGGTCCTGGCGCATTGGCCGCATCGCCGGCATCGACGTTTACATGCATGCCACGTTCCTGATTTTGCTGGCTTGGGTGGGCATCAGCCACTATGTGGCCCATCAGGACGTTGGCCATGCCCTTCGTGGCATGGCCTTCATCATCACGCTCTTCGGCGTGGTGGTGCTGCACGAACTGGGCCATGCCCTGGCGGCCCGGCGCTACGGCATTCGCACCCGCGACATCACCTTGTTGCCCATCGGCGGCGTGGCCCGACTCGAGCGGATTCCCGACAAGCCCAGCCAGGAGCTGGTGGTGGCCCTGGCCGGGCCGGCTGTCAACGTGGTGCTGGCAGCCGGGCTGTACGTGGTGATCACCCTGGTCGATCAACTGGAGAGTCTGGCACAAGTACCCGAGATCGGCGGCAGCTTCTTGAACGAGTTGATGTGGACCAACGTGCTGCTGGCGGTGTTTAACATGCTGCCGGCCTTTCCTATGGACGGAGGCCGGGTCTTGCGAGCCTTGCTGGCCACGCGCATGCCGCACGTGCAGGCCACGCAGATTGCCTCCGCCGTGGGACAGGCGATGGCCCTGCTGTTTGGCTTTCTCGGACTGTTGGGCGGACTGCCGCTGTTGATCTTCGTGGCCCTGTTTGTCTGGCTGGCCGCCGCGCAAGAGGCGAGCATGGTGCAGATGCGCTCGGCCCTTTCTGGCATACCGGTGCATCATGCCATGGTTACCGATTTTCGCACGCTGCGGCCCGACGACCCGTTGTCCACCGCGGTCGCGCACGTGCTGGATGGATTCCAGCAGGATTTTCCCGTGGTGGATGGCGATCAGGTCGTGGGCGTGCTCACGCGTGCCGATATCGTGTCCGCCCTCTCGCAATTGGGGCAGCAAGCACCCGTGGGGCAGGTGATGCAGCGAGAGTTTGCCGTGGCCGACGCCCAGGAAATGCTTGAAACGGCTTTCGCCCGGCTGCAAGCCTGCGCCTGCCACACGCTGCCGGTGTTGCGGAACCACGACCTGGTGGGGCTGCTCACATCGGACAACCTCGGGGAGTACATGATGATCCAGGCGGCGTTGGAAGCTGCGCGGGGCCGCCGCCGGGTCTGAGCCTCGCGGGGATGTGGCACGCGGAGATGTCTGCGGCATGGGCCGCGTTGGCGCGGAGGTCCATGCGCGGCGGCCGCCATGCCCGCAGCCCGGAACGCCTCATACGACTTGGTCCGCAGGCCCATGTTGGGCCGTTCCGCGCGCGTGACGAAAAGGCTCAGCGTGTGAGCCGCTTGTAGCGAAAGCGGCGGGGCTGGCTGGCATCCAGCCCCAGCCGTTCGAGTCGCTGCTGCTCGTAGGTCTGGAAGTTGCCCTCGCACCAGTGCACGTAGCCGTTGCCCTCGAACGCCAGAATGTGGGTGGCAATGCGGTCGAGAAACCAGCGGTCGTGGCTGATCACCACCACGCAGCCGGCAAAGTTGAGGATGGCCTCTTCCAGCGCGCGGAGGGTATCTACATCCAGATCGTTGGTCGGCTCATCGAGCAGCAGGACGTTGCAGCCGCGCCTCAAGAGCTTGGCCAGGTGCACGCGGTTGCGCTCACCGCCTGAGAGGCTTCCCACCAACTTCTGTTGATCAGGCCCCTGAAAGTTGAAGCGTGCCACGTAGGCCCGCGAGTTGACGCGCCGGCCTGCCATCTCCAACGTATCGTGGCCTGCGGAGATCTCCTCCCAGACGCTCTTGTTGGGATCGAGTGCGTCGCGGTTCTGATCGACATAACCCAGTTCCACGGTGGGGCCAATGCGCAGCGTGCCCGAGTCGGGCTGTTCTTCGCCCACGATCATGCGAAACAGAGTGGTCTTGCCCGCGCCGTTGGGGCCGATGACGCCCACAATGCCGCCCGGAGGCAGGCGAAAGGAAAGATCATCGATCAACACCCGGTCTCCATACGCCTTGCACAGATGCTCGGCCTCGATCACCAGGTCGCCGAGGTGCTTGCCGGGGGGGATCTGGATTTCGAACTCCTCCTGGCGTTCCTCGAAGCGCTGCTGGGCCAGCCGCTCATAGGCATGGATGCGTGCCTTGCTCTTGGCCTGACGGGCGCGCGGGGCCATGCGGATCCACTCCAGCTCGCGCTGGAGGGTTTTCTGGCGGGCGGAGGCGGTCTTCTCTTCGCGTGCCAGGCGCTCTTGTTTCTGCTGGAGCCAGGAGGAGTAGTTGCCCTCCCAGGGGATGCCGCGGCCGCGGTCCAGTTCCAGGATCCAGCCGGCCACGTTGTCCAGGAAGTAGCGGTCGTGCGTGACGGCGACCACGGTGCCGTGATACTCGGCCAGGTGGCGTTCGAGCCAGGCCACGGCCTCGGCGTCGAGGTGGTTGGTCGGCTCATCCAGCAGCAGCAGGTCGGGTTTTTGCAGCAGCATCTTGCAGAGGGCCACGCGCCTCCGCTCGCCGCCGGAGAGGGTGGCCACGCGCGCATCTCCCGGCGGCAGGTTCATGGCATCCATGGCGATCTCGATCTGTCGATCGAGATCCCAGGCGCCAAGCGCATCGATGCGGTCTTGCAGCCGGGCCTGCTGCTCGAGCAGCTTCTCCATGGTCTCGGGCTCGAGCGGCTCGGCAAAGCGGGCAGAGAGTTCCTCGAACTGCCGCACGAGCGCCCGCGTGGAGGCCACCGCCTGCTCGAGGTTGCCCCGCACGTCCGTCTCGGGATCCAGCCGCGGCTCTTGTGGTACATAGCCGACTGTGTAGCCCTCGCTGAGGCGGGCTTCCCCGTCAAAGTCTCGGTCCTCGCCGGCCATGATCCGCAACAGCGTACTCTTGCCCGAGCCGTTCTTGCCCAGCACGCCGATCTTCGCCCCCGGGTAGAAGGCCAGCCAGATGTTCTTCAGCACCTCTCGGGTGCCGTACTTCTTGGTGAGATCCAGGATCTGATAGATGTACTGCTTTCCCATGTGTTGGAACCCCTTGCTAGGGGTGGAACCGTTCGCCTTGCAGGCTGGATGTGCATCGCTTGCCGGCGGAGCGATCAGAAGGCGCCCGGGCACGAAGCAACCGCGTGCCTCGCTCGCTGCATGCTAAACGGGGCCCGGCGCGCCATGACAAGGCGTGGGCCACGGCGTCACTCCCACTCGATAGTGGCGGGAGGTTTCGAGCTGATGTCATAGACCACGCGATTCACGCCCTTCACTTCATTAATGATCCGCGAGGAGATGCGGGCCAGCACTTCGTGCGGCAGGCGGCTCCAGTCGGCGGTCATGAAATCTTCCGTGTTGATGCAGCGGACGGCGATCACATCTTCGTACGTGCGTGCATCCCCCATGACGCCCACGCTTTGCACAGGCAGCAGCACGGCGAAAGCCTGGGAGGTTTGCCGGTAGAGGCCCGCGGCGCGGATTTCCGCTACCACAATGGCATCGGCCTCGCGGAGCCGGTCCAGTCGTTCGGGTGTCACTTCGCCCAGGCAGCGCACGGCGAGGCCAGGGCCGGGGAAGGGGTGCCGCCAGACGATCTCTTCGGGCAGGCCCAGTTCGCTTCCCAGCCGCCGCACCTCGTCCTTGAACAGGTCGCGCAGCGGCTCGATGAGTTCGAAGGAGAGATCCTCCGGCAGGCCGCCGACGTTGTGGTGCAGCTTGATGGTGGCGGCAGGGCCGTCGGCCGCTGCGCCGCTCTCGATCACGTCGGGATAGAGGGTGCCCTGTGCCAGAAACGGCGCGTCTTCAATGCGAGCCGCCTCATCGGCGAAGCACTCGATGAAGGCGCGGCCGATGCGGCGCCGCTTCTCCTGCGGCTCCACCACGCCTGCCAGCGCTGCCAGAAACTTGTCGCGCGCGTGCACCACATGCAGATCCGTGCGGAAATGGGAGGAAAACTCGCGGATGACGGCTTCCACCTCGTCCTTCCGCAACAGCCCATTGTCCACCAGAATGCAGGAGAGGCGGTCGCCGATGGCGCGGTACAAGAGTGCCGCGGTCACCGAAGAATCGACCCCGCCCGACAGGCCGCAGATGACGCGGTGCCGGCCCACGCGGGCGCGGATGGCATGCACCAGTTCCTCCGCCACGTCCGCAAGCTGCCAGGTGCCCCGGCAGCCGCAAACCTGCTGGAGAAAGTTGGCCAGCATCTGGCCGCCCAGGGGCGTGTGCGTGACCTCGGGGTGGAATTGCAGGCCGAACACGGGCAGCACGCGGTGCCGCACGGCGGCGATGGGGCAGCTTCGCGTCTGCGCCAGCGGCTGGAAGTCGGCGGAGACGCGCGCCACCTGATCGCCATGGCTCATCCAGACCTCGGTGTCGCGCGGCAGGCCGGCGAACAGCTCGGCCTCTACCAGGATGCGGCAGGAGGTGCGTCCATACTCGCGGGCCTCAGCCGGGGAAACCTCGCCCCCCAGGGCCTGGCAGGCAAGCTGCATGCCGTAGCAGATTCCCAGCACGGGGATGCCCAGGCGGAACAGCTCTGGGTCGCAGCGGGGCGCCCCCGGCTCGTATACGCTGGCCGGCCCACCGGAGAGGATCAGGCCCTTGGGCGCGAGTTCTCGCACGCGTTCGGCCGTGATCGTGTGCCGCACGATCTCGCAGTAGACGTGGTGCTCTCGGACCCGGCGCGCGATGAGCTGGGCGTACTGCGAGCCAAAATCAAGAACAAGAATGCGCTCTTCGCTGGTATGTTTCACGCGCGGCACCTGGCCACGGCGGCACGTCGGCCGGATCTGCCGGGCGCTTGCTGGGGATGCAGCCATGCCCCACGACGGCGCTCGGTCAAACAAAAACACCCGTGCGCGACGGGTTGGAAAGTAGGATTATATCCCCCTGGCTGGCCGCTGACGAGGGGGGCCCGGCTTGCCGCGTTTGCCCAGGGGCTCCACGTCCCTCGGAAGCGCATGTGCGTACTGGCCGCATGTTCGCTGTGGCCGCCTTCATGCGGCCGCTGGCCCTTGTTACCAGGCCAATGCCCCCTGCGGCTTGTGCCCGCCTGACCCAGCCCAGGGGGCACCAAGAACCAGTACCCGATGCTGCGCGTTGCAGCAAACTCCCTGGATACGGCCAGTGGGATCACGCCCACGGCGGCCATGGGGCCGGGGCAGACCCCTTGGCTTGCCGACAGCCGCCGCCCGAAACGCCGCGGTAAAACGAACCTTGGCAGCCGGCCCGCCCCCTCCTACAGTAAGGGCCGCTATACCCCCGAGATCGCCGTATGAGCCAACGCCGCATCCTGGTCACCAGTGCCCTGCCGTATGCCAACGGGCACATCCATATTGGGCACCTCGTCGAGTACATCCAGACCGATATCTGGGTCCGCTTCCAGCGGCTGCGCGGGCACCGCTGCGTGTACATCTGTGCCGACGATACGCATGGCACGGCCATCATGATCCGTGCGCGTCAAGAGGGCCGCAGCGAAGAGCAGGTGATCGCCGACATGCACGCCGCACACGTGCGGGATTTCGCCGGCTTTCACATCGAGTTCGACAACTATGGCAGCACGCACAGCGAGGAAAACCGCCAACTGTGTGCCGAGATCTGGCAGGCGTTGTGCCGTGCCGGTCTGGTGGTGCAGCGCGAGGTGAGCCAGCTTTATGATCCCGTGGCGGGTACCTTTCTGGCCGACCGGTTTGTGCGGGGGACCTGCCCTCGCTGTGGCGCCGCTGATCAGTTTGGAGACAGTTGCGATCGCTGCGGCTCGACCTACAGTCCCAGCGAACTGGTGGGGGCGAGGAGCACGCTTTCCGGGGCCACGCCCGAGGTGCGGGCAGCTCCGCACTTCTTCATCCAGACGGAGCAACTGCACGACTTCCTGGCCGAGTGGACCCAGTCGGCCGGCCACCTGCACGAGGACGTGGCGCACTGGGTTGCCGCCGCCTTTCTCTCGCAGCCGCTGCGCGATTGGGACGTCTCTCGCCCCGCGCCCTACTTCGGCTTCGAGATTCCCGATGCCCCCGGGCACTACTGGTACGTGTGGTTCGATGCTCCCATCGGTTACATCGCCTCCACGCTGCAATGGTGCCGGCGCAGCGGCGAGCCGTTCGACCTGTGGTGGCGCCATCCGGAAACCGAGATCCACCACTTTATCGGCAAGGACATCACCTATTTTCACACGCTGTTCTGGCCGGTGATGCTCAAGGTTGCCGGCTTCAACCTGCCGCGGCAGGTGCACATCCACGGTTTTCTCACCGTGGGCGGCGAGAAAATGTCGAAGAGCAAGGGCACATTCGTGCTGGCCTCGACGTATCTCAAACACCTCGACCCGGCCTGGCTGCGCTACTACTACGCCAGCAAGCTCACTCCCAAGCTGGACGATCTGGACCTGAACCTCGAAGAGTTCGTAGCGAAGGTGAACGGCGACCTGGTGGGCAAGGTTGTCAACCTGGCCAGCCGCACGGCACGCTTTGTTCAGGGCGGCACGTTGAGCGCGGCCTATCCCGAAGACGGCGGGCTGTTCTCTCAGGCCGCCGCCGAGGGCGACGCCATTGCGGATGCCTACGAGGCCTGCGACTACAACCGCGCCATGCGCCTGATCATGGCCCTGGCAGACCGGGCCAACCGGTACGTGGAAAGCCGCGAGCCCTGGACGCTGGCCCGCGACCCCTCGCGCGCCGGCGAACTGCAAGACGTGTGTACCGTGGCCCTCAATCTTTTCCGCCAGATTGCCCTGTACCTGGCCCCCGTGCTGCCCACGCTCCAAAAGCAGACCGCAGAACTGCTCGCCGCGCCCCTGCAGCGCTGGGAAGAGGCGCAGCGGCCCCTGCTGGGCACCGCGGTAGCCCCCTTCAAGCACATGCTCGGCCGGGCAGACATCAAGCACGTGCTGGCCATGATCGAGGAGAGCCGCGAGCAGCCGGCGGCCGCCTCCCCCCTGGCCCAGGGCTACGGCAGCACGCGCCAGGCCGGCAGCGTTGCCTCCAGCGCGGATAGCTTCGCCCCTCGGGACGACAGCAGTGCTGGCCTGGCCGAGAGCGCCGCCCCACATGTGGATCGCGCGGCCCCCCTGGCCGCCGAGCCGCTGGAGGCCGAGATTTCTTTCGAGGACTTCTCTCGCATCGACCTGCGCGTTGCCCGCGTGATTGCCGCAGAAGACGTCCCCGACTCGAAGAAGCTGCTGCGGCTCTCGCTCAGCCTGGGCGGGGACGTGCATCGTACGGTGTTCGCCGGCATCAAGGGCGTGTACGAGCCGGCGTCGCTCGTCGGCCGGCTGGTGATCTATGCTGCCAACCTTGCCCCACGCCAGATGCGCTTTGGGACCAGCCAGGGCATGGTGCTCGCCGCGGGGCCTGGCGGCAAGGATATCTACCTGCTTTCGCCCGATCCGGGCGCCCAACCCGGCCAGCGCGTGCACTGAGGTGCGCCCGCCGCCAGAAGGCGTGTTGCGTAGGCTGGCCGGCTGGTAAACAATGCCATCTCGTGGACCACCCAGCGCGTGGCCCCGCGCGCCGCAGCGGTGCGGATGGGGAAAGTAGAGGTGCCATGGACCAGCTTGCCCAGCGCAGCCGAGTGCGGCGTTCCATGCAGCTTTATGCGCGGGCCTTGGAGCTGATTCCCGGAGGAACGCAGCTTATCAGCCGCAGGCCGGCACGCTTTGCCTGTGGAGTGTCTCCCGTCTATGCGGCGCGGGCCAAGGGGGCACGCTTCTGGGATGTCGACGGCCACGAGTACATCGACTGGACCAGCGGCATCGGTTCCATCTTGCTGGGCTACTGCGATCCGGTCGTCGACGAAGCCGTGCGGGAACAGATGGCTTTGGGCACCATCTACTCGGTCAATCACGAACTCGAGTTGGAACTGGCAGAAGAACTCTGCCGGACCTTTCCCTGTGCGGAGATGGTCCGTTATGCGCGCTGCGGGGGAGAAGCCTGCGCCATGGCGGTGCGGATCGCCCGCGGGGTCACCGGACGCGACCGCGTGTTGGTCTGCGGCTACCATGGCTGGCACGACTGGTACCTGGCCGCCAACCTGGAGGGGGAGGAGAACCTGGCCGCACACCTGTTCTCGGGCATCGAGCCGATTGGCGTGCCGCGGGCCCTGCGCGGCACGGCCCTGCCGTTCGCCTACGGAGACGCCGGCGCGCTGGAGGCCTTGCTGCATAGCTATCGCGGCGAGATCGCTGCCGTGATCATGGAACCGCTGCGCAGCCGGCTGCCGCCGCCAGACTACCTGCCAGAGGTAGCCGCCATGGTGCGTGATGCCGGGGCGCTTTTGATCTTCGACGAGGTTTCTACCGGTCTGCGATATGGCCTGCGCGGTGCCCAGGGCCTGGTGGAGGTGGTGCCGGACATGGCCGTGCTGGCCAAGAGCCTCTCCAACGGCTACGCCATGGCCGCCGTGGTGGGCAAGCGGGCATGCATGGAGCCGGCAGCCCGCATGTTTATTTCCAGCACCTACTGGAGCGAAACCCTGGGCTTGCGTGCCGCCCTTACCACCATGCGTGAAGCACGCCGCCGCAATGTGCCGGCTCAGCTCGCGGAGGTCGGCCACGAACTGATGCAGCGGCTGAACCGCGCCGCTACGGCCGCCGATTGCCCGGTGCGCTGCGAAGGCGTCCCCTTCCACCCCCACCTGCTCTTCGATGTGCCGGCTGAGCAACAGCGGCTGCTGTCCACATTGTTCATCCAAGAGATGGCCAAGCGCGGCTGCCACGGTTATACCTCCTTCTATATCAACGGCGCGCAGCAGCAGCCCGAACTGCAGCAGACCGAAACGGCGGCCCGCGAGGTGTTCCACCTGCTGGCCGGCGCGCTCCGCCAGGGCAGCCTCCAGCAACTGCTGGAATGCGAGCTGAGAGAGGAGCCGTTCCGCCGGCTGGTCACATAGGTCCTGCCCCGCAAGTCGATCATGCAACCTGGCCCCCCCCACGACGGCCTGACGCGCTACGATGTAGCGGCCGTGGCGTTGTACCTCGTCGCCACGCTGGCCATTGCCCTGGCCTGCACGCGTCGCGGAGGGGGCAAGGAGGAGTTCTTCCTGGGCAGCCGCCGCATGCCCTGGTTCGCCGTGGGGCTTTCCATCATGGCCACGCTGATGTCTACCATCAGCTACTTGGCCGTGCCGGGGGAGATGATCCAGCACGGCGTGGGCTTTTTTCTCGGCTACATCCACATTCCCTTCAGCATGGCCGTGGTGTTTTTCTGCTGGGTACCCTTTTTCATGCGCCTGCGCATGGGCAGCGCCTATGAGTACCTCGAGCAGCGCTTCAGCTACACCGTGCGGCTGTTGGGCTCGGTGCTGTTTGTGTTGTTGCGGCTGGGATGGGTGGCCGTGGTGATCTACACCTCCAGCCTGGCGCTTTCTACCATGCTGGGCGGCCATGGGGGGGGAGAGGCGGCGTCCAGCGGTCTGACCGGGCTGTCCGGCTGCATTTTGTTGATGGGGCTGTTTACCACCTTCTACACGTCGCTGGGGGGCATTCGCGCGGTGATCTGGACAGATGTGATGCAGTCGGCCGTGATGTTCGCCGGCATGGCGATTACCGTGGGCTATGTGTTGGTATCGACGGGGACGGGACCGATCGATTGGTGGCAGCGGGCCGCGCAGACCCGCGCTGCCCACACCAGCCCCCCCCTGTTCAGTTTCGATATGACAGTGAGGGTCACGGTTATTACCGTGGCCGTGCAGCAGTTCTTCTGGACGATCTGCACGCATGGCTCCGATCAGGTGGTGGTGCAGCGCTACTTCGCCACGCGCTCGCTGGCCGCGGCCCGGCGCAGCTACCTGATCAGCGCGGCGGCCGATGTCTCCGTAGGGATCCTGCTGGCGCTCGCCGGCCTGGCCCTGCTGGCGTTCTATCTCGACTACCCTGCTTACCTGCCGGAAGGCTACCAGGTGGTGGGCACCGCGCAGGGTGGCGCAGTCTACCCCGCAGACAAGGTCTTCCCGTACTTCATCTCCCATCAGCTTGGCTGGGGGTTGGGCGGCGTGATCCTCTCTGCCCTGTTTGCCGCCGCCATGTCCAGCGTTTCGTCCGGGGTGAACTCGGTGGCGGCCGTTACCACGAACGACATCCTCTCGCGCCTCCTGCCGCAGTGGGGCGAACGCATGGCCGGCGGATGGTTTGCCCGCGGCCTCTCTCTGGGCGTGGGAGTGCTGGTGACGCTGTTGGCCTTGGGGGTGGCGGAGATTGCCGACGATCCGCGGCGGAACATCATCGACCTGATGAACAAGGGCTTCAACCTGTTTCTGGGACCGCTGGCGGGGTTGTTCTTTGCGGGCATGTTCTTGCCACGTTGCCGCACGCGCTCGGTGGTGCTGGGCACGTTGTGCGGGATGGCCGTTTCTGTGGTGTGGAGCTACTGGGCGGAGATCGGCATGCTGCTTGCCCGCGCGTCGAGCGCGAGGGGGGCATGGTGGTTTGGGTTGCTGGGCCATGAGCCGGACGGCCGGCCGAAGATTCCTACCATTACCATGGCCATTTCTCTGCCTTGCGTGACGAGCTTTCTGGTTTCTGCACTGGCTGGCTGGCTGTGGGAGCCGCGGCAGCCGCACCCTGGCACGCAGTGGACATGGCTGGCTGTCATGCGTTCGCCCAAACGGGAGGACTGATGAGCGACTCATACGAGAAGTACAAGCCTGCGTTCGACGAGCAGGGATTCGTGGTGGTGCGCGGATTCTTGGATCAACAGGAGCTGGCCGAACTACAGGCTCAGCTCGCGCGCTATGTACGGGAGGTGCTGCCCACGCTGCCTGCCACGCATGCCTTTTACGTGGAGCGCAGCCGTCCCGAGACGCTCAAGCAAATGCAGCACATGACCGGCGATGCATTTTTTGCGAGCTACGCGAGGCATCCCAAGTGGCGCGCGCTGGCGGAGGCGCTGCTGGGCGAGCCGGCACATTGCCAGGGACCGGAGTGGTTCAACAAACTGCCGGGTAC
>JAIMBC010000099.1 GCA_023511675.1 Pirellulales bacterium | reverse complement strand
GTTACCAGTATCCTGCCGGCACGCTGCTGGAGTATGCCGATTGCATCCAGACAGACGCCTCGATCAACCCGGGCAACTCGGGGGGGCCCTTGTTCGATAGTCGGGGCCTGCTGGTGGGAATCAACGGCCGCGCCTCGTTTGAGAAGCGAGGCCGCGTCAACGTGGGGGTGGGCTATGCCATCTCCATCAATCAGATACAGAACTTCCTGGGCTGTTTGCGTGCGGGCAGGATCGTGGATCATGCCACGCTGGGGGCGCGGCTCATCAGCCAGCAAGATGGCCGCGTGATCGTGGGAGACATCCTGGAGACAAGCGATGCGTATCGCCGCGGCCTGCGGTACGGGGACGAGGTGGTGCGATTCGCGGGCCGGCCCATCCACACGGTTAACGCTTTCAAGAATGCGCTGGGCATTTATCCCCGCGGCTGGCGCGTTCCGTTGGTATATCGCCGTGGAGGAGTGACGCACGAGGTGCTGGTGCGTCTGGCTGGGGTGCACAGCAGTGAGGAATTGCTGGAGCTGGTGCAGGGGCGAGCGGGGCAACGAGAGCAGGGCAGGCCGCCACGGCGCCGTGAGCCTCCTGCACCTCAGCCAAGAGAGCCGGGAGAGGAGCCCCCGGAGGAGCCCGATCCCCACCCTCCCCAGCCGGGCCAACCCCAGCCGGGCGATCTGCCGCTACAGCAGGGCGGCGGCCCCGAGGTGCCGGAGCACATCAAGCCCTACTACGAACCTCGGCGAGGCTTTGCGAACTACTATTTCAATCGCCTGGAGGTCCGCAGGGTATGGGGGGCTGTGCGGCGGGGGGACGTCTATAGCCGAGAGGGCACATGGGTTGCCGTGGGCACTGTTCCCGGGCAGGGAGACGCCGCGTTTGAACTCTCGGCAGAGCTGGTGCGCTGCCGCCTGCCTGGGGGACAGGTCTCCTTGCCGCTGGGCAACGACCTGGCCGGTGCCACCCAACCCGAGGGTAGCGGCGGCCTGCTCGCCGCGCTAGCCCTGTGGAGGCGATTGCTCCTCTTGGGGCCGGACGAGTTCGGAGACCTCCACTATTACGGTACGGCGCCGCTGTCGGGGCTTGACAGCCTGGCGGACGTGTTGGTTGGAACTTGGGGGGGCGTGGAGTGCTGGTTCTACTTCGACCCCACCTCTGGGGACCTGGCTGCCCTCGAGGCCTACGTGACGGCCCAGGAAGATCCGTGCGAACTGCGCTTTGCCCGCTATGCAGACTTCCAGGGCCGCCGCCTGCCCTGCCAGATCGAAGCCCGTTACGGCGATCAGGTATATGGCGTGTACGAACTTCCCGTGTGGAGCATCGAGGGCGATGGGGTGCAATAGCCAAAGGGGGGCCAGAATGGTGAGTGCCGGCTTGAGCCTGGCCGTGGCCGTCTGCCTGATGGCATGGCTGTCTGCGAGTGCCGCCTTTGCCGGCAGTGCGCCAGGCAGCCTCGCCGAGGTGGCCGCCGCTGTCCAGCCCAAGGTGGTCAAGATCTTTGGCGCCGGCGGCTATCGTGGGCTGGAACACTACCAGAGCGGATTTCTCATCTCGCCCGACGGTGATGTGCTCACCGTGTGGAGCTACGTGCTGGATACAGACTCCATTCAGGTGGTTCTCCATGACGGCCGCGCCCTGGCTGCAAGGGTGGTGGGTGTTGACCCTCGGCTGGAAGTGGCCCTGCTGAAAATCGAGGCACAAGGGTTGGACCACTTCGACCTCGATGCTGCCGAAAGGGCGTCCGTGGGGGCACGTGTGCTGGCTTTCAGCAATCTGTACGGCGTGGCCACGGGCGACGAGCCGGCCAGCGTACAGCACGGCGTGGTGTCTGCCGTGACACGGCTCGAGGCACGCCGCGGCGTGTTCGAAACCCCCTACCGGGGACCCGTGTACGTGCTGGATGCCATCACCAACAATCCCGGGGCTGCCGGCGGTGCGCTCACAGACCGCCGCGGCCGCTTGCTGGGAATGCTGGGCAAGGAGCTGCGCAACGCCCAAACCAACACCTGGCTCAATTACGCGGTGCCCGTGGACGTCCTGCGCGAGGTTCTGCCCCAGCTCCGAGAAGGGCGCGTCGTGCAGCGCGACGTGCCCCCTGCCATCTCCCCCGAGAATGCACTCAACCCCGAACTGCTGGGTTTGATCCTCGTACCCGATGTGCTGGAACGCACCCCCCCCTTCATTGATGTGGTGCTGTCTGACAGCCCCGCCGCTCGCGCCGGCTTGCTGCCCGACGATCTGGTCCTCTTCGTCAACGACCGCCTCGTGCAATCCTGCAAGGCACTTCGGGCGGAGCTGGAACGCGTAGATCGCCTCGATATCGTGCGGCTCACCGTGATTCGTGGGCAGCAGCTCATCGAAGTCGAATTGGCCGCTGGAGACCCCACCCCGTGATTTTCCTGGCCGCCCACGTCTGGGACACAACACCCTTCGTGCCGCAATCACCCTCCCCGTCGGTGCGTCCGGTACTCCAGCCGCCAGAGAGGCGTCCGCGCTTCCGAGCCGCGGCGGTGGCGATCGATTCTCTGTGGCGTCCGGCCGCGCCGCTCACTTCTCGGCCGCCTGCGATGGCCGTGCTGGCCGCCGCCCTGTTGGCCTGGCTCTCGACCGGCACGCGCCTCGCCAGGCCCCAATCTGATCTGGAGCTGCTGGAGGAGCAGGCCATCCAGGCAGCGGCTGAACATGTAGCGCCCGCGGTGGTGAGCATCGAAACGGTCGGCGGTCTGGAACGACTGGGACAGGTGTTGCTGAGTTCGGGGCCCACCACCGGGCTGATTGTTTCACCCGAGGGGTATATCGTCTCTAGCGCCTTCGGCTTTGCAAGCAAACCGGCCTCCATTCTGGCGATCCTGGCCGATGGCACCCGCTTGCCCGCACGCCTGGTGGCCACGGACCACAACCGCATGCTCGTGCTGCTGAAGGTCGAGACGGACCAGCCCTTGGCAACCGTGCAGCCCGTGCCCGAAGAAGAGATGCAAGTCGGCCAGTGGGCCATTGCCCTGGGCCGTACCTATGAAGGCGGTCAGCCCAACGTCTCGGTCGGCATCGTCAGCGCCACGCAGCGCATCTGGGGCAAGGCCGTGCAAACGGATGCCAAAGTTTCTCCCGCCAATTACGGCGGGCCGCTGGTCGATATTCGGGGCCGCGTGCTGGGCGTGCTGGTCCCCCTCTCTCCCATGCACAGCGGCCAGATGGCCGGCGTGGAGTGGTACGACTCAGGCATTGGCTTCGCCGTGCCGCTGGTGCAGGTGTTGCAAGTCCTGCCGCGTTTGCAACAGGGACAAGATCTGTACCCGGGTGTGATGGGTATCAGCTTGTCGACCGAGCGGTTGCACTCGTCTCCCGCCGTGATTGCCGCCTGTGTGCCCAATTCGCCCGCTTACAAGGCCGGCCTGCGGCCGGGCGACCGCATTATCGAGGTGGACGGCCGTCCCATCGAACGCCAGGTGCAGCTTCTCAACGAGGTGCATCGCCGCTACGCCGGAGATGTGCTCTCACTAGCCGTACAGCGGGGCGAGCAGCGCCTCGAATTTCAGGTGGAACTGGTGCGCGAGATTCCGCCCTACCAACGGCCGTTTTTGGGCATTCTGCCGCGGCGTGAGGCGGACGGCGCCTCCTCGGGCGTTACCGTCCGTTATGTCTATCCCGACAGTCCTGCTGCCGCTGCGGACATCCAACCGGCCGATCGGCTGGTGTTGCTCGAGGGAAAACCCCTGACGAACGCAGAGGATCTGGCGCTACGGCTCAGCTCGTTCGAGGTAGGCAGCCGCCTCCGCCTGGCTGTGGAACGTGGCCATGAGGTGCGCCAGCTCGAACTGGTGCTGGCAGCCGAGCCGGAGAACATCCCTCCCGAACTGCCCCCTGCACGTGATGCCCTGCCCCTGCCGCCAGAGCGGCCTGCGCGGGGACCTTTGCCTCTCAAAATCCCCGAGTTCCAGCAAGAATGCCTGCTCTACGTGCCGGAGTCTTACGACCCGCGCTTCCGCTACGGCCTCGCCGTCTGGTTGCACGGCCCTGGCGGCTTTCAGGAAGAAGCCCTGCTGGCCCGCTGGCAGCGCGCCTGCGCAGACCACGATTTGATCCTCGTTGCCCCACGCGCGCTGGACCCCAATCAATGGGGCCGGGCAGACCTGGAATTTATACGCAAGGTCCTCGATGAGGTCCGCAGCCGCTACTCGATCGACCCGCTGCGTGTGGCGGCCCATGGCTACCAGACGGGCGGAGCGATGGCCTATGTCCTTGCCTTCAACCTCCGCGATCTGATCCGCGGCGTGGCGGCGGTCGATGCCCCCCTGCCGCTGCCCCCGCCTGAAAACGATCCGCTCCAGCGGCTTACCGTGCTGCTGACCACCGCACGTGCCTCCACGTATGCCCGCCAGATCGACGCGGCCATCTCTGCCCTCCGCGCGCGCAAATACTCCGTGACTGTGCTCGACCAGGGCGACCAGGCCCGCTATCTTTCTGACGACGAATTCTCCCAGTTGCTGCGCTGGCTCGATTCGCTGGACAGGATTTGACCGCCGCGCGTACGCTCGGCCCAGGGCGCTGCTCCGTAAGGACTTCGAGGCCATGGAGCGCAACCTGAACAAGTACAGCTTGACGACTGAAGACAAAGTTCTGCGGCTGGCATCTGCCAAAGCGACGTACCCGGAAAGCGACCTCTCGGAGTGCACGTTGCCGCCAGTCTAGAGCGGCATTCCGCACTTGCCGCGGTAGATCCACGCTCCAAGGCTTTGACGGGCGAAACAACTGACGGGGAGGTTGCTGCTGAAGCCAAACGTGCCCTTGAAGCGCTGCGCCAGCGCGCTGACACTCATGGTCCACGTACCAGAGCCAAACCAGATGGAACGGCGGTTTCACCATTGCCAGGGGCCGCTGGCAGTGAGCCCATGTTCCTGGACAAACACCGGAGCGGATGGCAGGGCCGTTGTGTCCCCTGGTTTGAGCGTTGATGACAGTGGCGTTCATGGAGTGTCAGACCCGTCGCAGCTTGAAAGGCAAGCCGATGTCCCGGCAGTACGCGGGGAGCTGTCCGAGTCCCGTGCCTCCGCCTGCGGCAATTCTCGGACGCTTCCGTGGCTCGTACCATCTGATCATCATGGCCCCCCTGGATGCAGTGACGCCAGGACGCCAAGCACTTTGGCAAGCACGCGTTGCGTCGTCATGTCCCTGGCACGTTGCGTTTGATAAACCCGCGTTTGAGCAGGATGCCAACCCTGTCAAGATTCGTCGCGGTGGACGGTTGCCTCCGGCTCCCCCGAACCACGGGGTAGAGGGGGAAAGGGGCTTCTCGCGCGCGGCGGTGGGGCACGGCTGCAAAGCAGCGGGAAAACGCTATGGGAACAGCGAACGCACTAGGTCGCGGGTGCCCAGCATCCGGGGGCTGGCGAACAGTTCGCCATAGGCAAAGCCGGCCGCCATACCGCAATGCATGGCGAGGGCGCGCAAGCGGTCGAAGATATAGGCCTTGGCAGGCGGAAACTGCGTCTGGTAGCAACGCACCGCCTCCAGTTTGGTCTCAAGTGTCTCGCTGATATCCACCACCAGATGGCCGGCGGCCGGAGGGGGGGCCAGCGCCGCAAACGCCAGCGTGAAGTACAACTGGGCGGAGACGGCGTGAACGGGCAGGCCGTCGAAATGTTCCTCCCACTTCGTGAGCCGAGAGTAGAACACCGCCGCATCTGTGATCTGCATGGCCTGCCAGTGGTCGGGGCTGGCCATCGGCGTCTTCTCGCCGAAGCCCAGCACCAGGCGCGGCCGGTACTTGCGAAACTCCTTGGCGAGCGCCACGCGTGCCTCGAAACTGTCGAACAGCCGCCGATTAGGGAGGTCCAGGTGTACCCGCACGTGAACGCCCAGCTTTGCTGCGGCCTGTCGAGCTTCCTCCAGCCGCACATGCGGGGCCGGGGAATGAGGCGTGGGCTCGCCGTCGGTCAGGTCGATGATCCCTACCTTGTATCCCTGTTGTACCAGCCGGGCCAGCGTGCCGCCGCAGGCGATCTCTACATCGTCCGGATGGGCGCCCACGGCAATGCAATCGAGCTGCGGATAGTCCGTCATGGTCCCATCCCTTGGTTGTGCGTCACAACGCGGGTGGTTTTATCGCTGCCGCCCATGGAGAGCAAGCACTGCGGCGTGGCGTCTCGCTAACGCAAACGGTACGCCCCAATCACGGCCACGACGGAGCGTGGCCCTCCGTGAGGCAGCGCGGCCCTCCATCTGCCAGCGCGGCGCCCCACAACGCTGCACGAACCCGATCCCGCCTGGCCCGCAAGACACGCCGGCAACTGCTCCCCGACACGGCGCCCCAGCCGAGACCGAACTTGTATCCCCCCTCCTCCTTTCCCCGCGCCGCTCCTCTCTCTCATCACTCCTCTGCGCTCACTCCTCTGTGGCCCATGTTCGTTCCCCCGCCGCGATGGTGCTGGTGTACGGTTACGTTTGTCGTGCACCAGGTTCCTGGCCTGCAGCGCGGTGCGATGCTGGCGTGCAGCGCAGGATCAGCCGGGCAATCTCTGGCGGGCAGCGGAGCCGCAAGGGCAACTGGCTGGAGACGCCGCGCACCACGTGCAACACCGTGGGGGGTTCAAAGAAGGTGCCGCCCGCATACTTCACGCCATGGTGACTGGGGGCCACCACCGCACCTAGTCTGGGTAGTTGAATCTGGCCTCCGTGCGTATGGCCCGCCAGCATTAAATGCACGTGGTGCCGCCGCGCCCAGCCGAATTGGTCGGGCGAGTGAGATAGCAGAATCCGCAAGGCTCCGCTTGCTGCCGGATCATCCGCCGCGGGCAGGGGCGGCTCGCCCGCAATCCAGGGGCGAGCCGTACCGGCCAGTAGCAGCGTACTGCCGCGCAGCTCGATGCACACGCAGCGGCCGGCCAGGTCTACAAATCGAGTAGCGGGGAGCACCTCTTGCAGTGCGGCCAGGTTGCGCCGACGGACATCGTGATTGCCCAGCACGCCATACACCCCCAGCGGCGCACGCAACTCCTCAAACAGTTCTGGCAACCACGCAGCGCATGCCGGCTGGTCGATGAGATCACCGGTAACCACAACCAGGTCGACAGGCCGCATCTGGGCCAGACGGAAGGCCCTGATGAACCACTCTTTGGTAATGCGGCCCGTGAGGTGGATGTCGGAAACGTGCAGAATGCTGAACCCGTCCCACGCTGAAGGCATGCCTGGGATGTACAACTCTTTCTCCTGGACCGCCAGATCCGTGGCCTCGTTGCGTGGCAGCCACAGCCACCAGCTCGGGGGATCCAACCAGCGCGGCCGGGCATGGCACTGTCGGCCAAGCGCGTGATAGGTGGTGTGGTTATCCAGCAGCACGGCGGGATCGCGTGCGCGTAGCCGCTGCGCCAGCCACCAGGGCAGGTAGAACAGGCTGTTGGCCAGAGCAAGTGCCGCGTAGCCGCCCATCAGCCCGTACCAGACCCCATGTCCGGCGTCATCTGCCTTGTGCAGGACGTAGATGGCGGCCGTGGGAGCGGCTGCCGCCCACAGGTAACAGGCCAGGGTCGCGGCGCGAATCAGCCAGCGCGAGATGCCCAGGGCATGCAGATGGTTCACCGCGGTATTGCACAGCGCTGCGTGGCCCGGCAGGGCCGTCAGCCATACCAGCCAGTGCATCCAGGACATGCTTGCTCCTCAGGAGTGCCGTGCCACCATGCCTGCCCGCAGTTCTAGCACGAGGCGGCGTCAAGCCACTTACGGGCAGCCGAGCTGCGGGAGAATCGGTCGGCGGTGCGTCGCAGCGGGGTTCAACAAGGCTGCTTGGAGCGCGAGCGAGCGGTCGATTCTACCGCGTCCAGCAGTTGGTCCACGCGAAACGGCTTGTAGAGCACGGCCTTTAAACCCGCCTGCCGCGCCTTGACGATCGAGTGGTGCGGATCGTAGCCAAACTCGGTCATCAGAATCAACGGTACGTGATCCAGAATCTCGCGCAGTTTAAGCATGAACTCGTAGCCCGTCATGTCCGGCAGCCGGATGTCTGAGATGATGACGTCGTACGATCCGGGGCTGAGATTGCGGATCATGAAGATGGCCTCGCCGCCGGTGTGGGCCGTCTCCACGGTACAGCCATAGTGCTCCAGGTGGGCATGGGCGGCGCTGCGCACGCTCTCGTCGGCGTCGACCACCAGCACTTGCAGGCTGCGCAACAGCGGGCGGGACGGCTCGCTGGCGGGGTAGGGGTGGGCCTGGGCCGGGGTCATCTTCTGCCCCACCTTCTGGATGACTTGCTTGATGTCTCGCGCGTTGCGGAGCACGCGTTGCAGGCGCTCGACCACCTCCGGCTCGTGGCCGATGTAGCGCTCCATGATGTTCACGGCGTCGTTGAGGATCTCATCGATGGGCAGGGCCACGGCGCTGTGGATGGCCTCCACACTGCGGACCGCCGTGCTGGCTTGCTCGGCCACGAGCAACTCCAGGGTATTCAAGGCGGCAGCCACATCGCGGGCGAAGATCTCCAAGAACTGCAAGTCGCTCTCGGAGAAGGCCCGCGGTTGAGGACTCTCCACATTGAAGGTGCCAATCACCTGATCGTGCAGCAACAGCGGCACCGTCAGCGAACTCTTGGCACCGCGGCAGCCCTCGATGTAGAGGGGATCCTCGGCCGTGTCCTCGCAGAGGTAGCTCTTGCCGGTCGAGGCCACGAAACCCGTGACGCCATTGTTTTGAGGCAAGGCGTAGAGTTCGCGTGCCGCGGCCTCGGGCGTGAGGCCTTCAGAAAGCAGGGGTGCCAGCCGGCCCGTATGCGGCTCCAGCAACCGAATCTCCACCACGTCGAACTTGAGCAGGTCCCGCGTGTAATGCAGGATGTTCGACTTGAGCAGCTCGATCCGCTGCTCCACGCTCATTTCCAGCAGCTCTTCGGCCGTCAGGTGCCCCAGCTCGATACCCGCGCGGTGAATGGCCGACAACTTCTGCTGCTGCAACACCTCCTGCGTCACATCCCGAATGGTGACAATTAGGTTCCGCGGCGGACCATCCGAGTCGATCACCGGGGCGGCATGCACACGGTAGTAGCGATTGTCCGCCGAACGCAATGTGGAACTGCTGGCAGAACAGGTGGCCAATGCCGTGTTGAAGGGCGAGAAATCCGCTTCCACAATCTCGGAATTCCCCAGCACGGTGAAGAACTTCTCGCCCACCACCCGCTCACAGCTCGACCATTCCAGCACCCGCTGGTTGGCCCACACGATCACGTTGTCGCTATCCAGCAGGACCACGCCGTCTGGCATGCCCTCCAGGATCCGCTCGGTTTGCAGGAGCTTTCCCAGCTTGAGTGCCGGGAGGATGTGTTCGCGGCTTACCAGCACCGCGGCGAACGGCTCGCGCAACAAGCGGGCCAGTGCCCGCAGCGGCCCGCGCACGACCTCCACCTCAAAGCGCTGACCTAGCTGCTCTAACAGGCAGCCCATGTCATCGCCAGGCTCCCCGACGCATAGAATCCTGGGCTTCCCCGCCAATGGTAGACCTTCTCTTGCTCCGAAAAGCTGTATGGGTGCCTACATTATACGAATACGTCACAAATGGAACAACGGCGGCTGTTTGCGAAAAAGTCTCCGCACGCACCAGCAGGAGAAGCAGCCTTTACACCGTGCAGCCTTCACACCGTGCAGCCAGAACGCCGCGTTGCCCGCAGACCGAGCAGGCGAAACGCCTGTAGGCGTCACGGCAAACAGCCGCCAGCGAGCGGGGGTAGTCGCCATGGCGGCCAGCAAGGAGAGGGGCTGGCGATGATGTGGGTCGGTCCGATTGAGGCCCGGCACATGCACGCGCGCGGCGGCCAAGCTGTGCCAGGCTGCCAAGTACGCCTGTTGTCTTTGTGTTGTTCAAGCAGCGTGATTGGGCCGTACCGGGCTTGCCTGCGAGTCTGCTGGCGCCCTTTATGACCAACATGCGGGCGGGGCTGGCGCGAGCCGATCGCCACAAGCGGCATGCGTTTCCCGCCGATACGTTCTACAGCCGCTGCAGCCAACTCCTTTCCCTTGGCGGCAGCCCCCTTGTGGAGCAACGATCCATGTGGCGCGCATTCTTCCTGGGTCTGGGCGCCTATGTCACACTGCTTGGGCTGGAGTGCCTGGTGATCGATAAGGCCATCCTCGCCGGCGAGGAGCGGCCTGGGCCGATCAGCCGCCTCACCTCCAGCGCGGCATCGCGCGAGCTGGTCCCGCCGGACTGGGCCCCCTGGAGCCTGCTCTCTGCCGGCGCCGTAACCATGCTGTACTCCCTCACCCTCTACAAGGGCGGCAAAGAAGGGTAGCCGCGCTGGCGCCAAGCTTGCCGACCGTGCAGCCAGCACGGCGCTCGCTAGCCGCAGTTGGTGCGGCTGGCCGCGGTTGGTGTCGCGTGACCGCATTCTCGCCGGGGACGGCATTTTGCACGGGTGGCGGCAGTTCGCACTGCTGGCGCCAGTTCGCGCCGCTGGTGGTAGTTCGCGCCGCCGGCGGCAGGTGATGCGGCTGGCGAACCCAGGAAACGTCCCCCCCAGCGCCGTCATTCTCGCTAGAACCTCTGCACTCTGCACTCTGCCCTGGGCCCAGTGCAGCGGATGGAGGGGCCTGTCAGCCTTGCTACGCCGTCGGCTGGCCGTGGAGAGTGGCCCGCGGGCACGTGCACGTTGCTGGCCGCAGGCAGCAGATGTCGGTACGATGGATCGCATGGCAGATGAGGCCCCGTCGGATCGGCGCGCGCTGGATCGGGAATCGCTGGCTGCATTCATCCAGCAGCGGCGGGCACCGCTTTTGGTGTATATCGAGCGGCAGTTGGGGGCTGCGCTGCGCCGCAAGGTGGAGCCGGAAGACATCTTGCAGGAGGTTTCCGCCGACGCTATGCGCAGCGTGGAAAGCTACACCCCGGCAGGCGAGGAACCGTTCGGCTGGCTGTGTCAGCTTGCCCAGCGGCGGATCATCGACGCCCATCGGAAGTATTTCGGGGCACGCAAACGCGATGCGTCCAGGGAGGTTCCGCTCACGGCTCCCCAGGGTGAGGAGAGCCGCGCGGGGCTGATCCACCTGCTGGCCGCAAGCATGACCTCGCCCAGCCAGGCCTTTAGCCGCAACCAGCGAGAACAAAGGCTGCAAGCGGCCCTGGAAGCGCTGCCCGCCGAACACCGCGAGCTGCTGCGCCTGCGCTACGTCGAAGGGTTGCAGACAAAGGAGATTGCCCTCCAGCTAGGCAAGACAGATGGGGCCATCCGCGTGCTGCTCACCCGGTTGCTCAAGCGGCTGCAAGAACTGTTGGGGCCGGATGCCGCTCCCTAGTCTGCCCCACGCCGCCCACAGCACGTGCTGCCTTCCCGGCGGAGCGATCCGTCACTCGAGACGGGGCCGCTGATCCCCCCGGCTGCCGGTCCGGCCAGAGCGCTGCTAGGCTAACATGGTGGGGCGCTGGTCAGGGGGCCGTCTTGCCCTGCTGCTGCCGCGCGCCTATCTTGTGGCTTTTGTCTTGCGGAGTTCGGCATGAGACACGTGTTGTCGGCGGTGGTACAGAACGTGCCGGGGGTGCTGGCGCACATTTCCGGCATGCTCGCCTCCCGCGGCTATAACATCGACAGCCTGGCAGTCGGCGAAACGGAAGATCCCCACCTCTCGCGGATGACCTTCGTGGTGGTGGGAGACGATGCCGTGCTGGAGCAGGTCCGCAAGCAGCTCGAAAAGATCGTCACCGTGGTGCAGGTGCAAGACATCAGCTCCCAGGACTATGTCGAACGGGACCTGATGCTGATCAAGGTCGCCGTCCCCGCCGGCCCGCGGCGCAGCGAGGTCCGCGAGCTGGTGGAGATCTTCCGCGGTCGTATCGTCGACGTCTGCCCTGAAGAACTGATGATCGAAATCTCGGGACAGGAACGGAAGATCGAGGCCTTCATCGATCTGATGCGGCCCTACGGCATCAAGGAGCTGGTCCGCAGCGGGCGCATCGCCATGGTGCGGGGCCGCAGCCGCAACGCCCATGGCTGACCATCGCAGGCCGTCCGATCTCTGGCGGCCCTGCCTGATGCGGGCTCCCCCCGAGCCCCAGGAGGAGGAAGCATGTCCGTCTCTCAGTTCATGGATTACCACTTCCGGCACTTCAATGCCCGCGAAACCCTGGCCTGCGCTCGCTCGTGGAAGCAGTTCGTCGGCTCCGGCGGCAAGATGCTGCTGGCCATGGCCGGCGCCATGAGCACGGCCGAACTGGGCCTCTCGCTCGCTCCCTTGATCCGCGCCGGCAAGGTCCACGCCATCAGTTGCACGGCCGCCAACTTCGAGGAGGACCTCTTCAACCTCGTGGCCCATCGCGATTACAAGCTGGTCCCCCATTACCGGGACCTCTCCCCCCAGGATGAACTGGCGCTGCGCGACGCAGGCTACAACCGCGTGACCGATACCTGCATCCCCGAGACGGTCATCCGCCACCTGGAGCACAAGCTGCTGCACTACTGGGCCGAGGCGGCCGAGCGGGGCCAGTCCCACTTTCCCCAGGAGTATTTCTACCGCCTGATCGAGGACGGCACGCTGGAACAGGTGCGGCAGATCCCTCGCGAGCACTCCTGGGTCTGGGCAGCCTACGAGATGGGCATACCCGTCTACACCCCCGGCTACGAGGACTCGACCCTGGGCAACATCTTTGCCGCACGCGTGCTGGAGGGCCGTGTGAAGAGCCACCAGGCCATCAAGGGCGGCACGGCCCAGATGGAGCACCTGGTGCGCTGGTATCTCGAGCAGGTGGCTGACCATCCGCTCGGCTTTTTCCAGATTGGCGGCGGAATTGCCGGAGACTTTGCCATCTGCGCCGTGCCCCTGATCGTGCAAGACCTCGAACGCGACGTCAGGCTCTGGAGCTGGTTCGCTCAGATCTCCGATTCGACCACCAGCTTCGGCTCGTACTCTGGCGCCGTGCCCAACGAAAAGATCACCTGGTACAAGCTGGAGCCTGATGCCCCCAAGTTCATGATCAACTCCGACGCTTCCATCGTCGCCCCCTTGATCTTCGCCTATGTGCTGGGGCAGTAGCACCCCAGCGGAAAGCCGCGCCCATGACCTCCAGCCGCGCGTCGCCGCGGGACGTAGCGCCCCAGCAGCGCCGGCGCCTGGCTCGGCGGCCATGGGAGGTTGTCGCCAGCGCCCTGCGGCAGCAACACGCTAGCCAGCCGTGCCATCGGCGGTGAGGTCTCCCACACTCCAGGGAGCGGCACGTTCGGGCAAAGCAGCAGCCCGTCGGCAACGCAGAAACGCAGCCGGTCCCGCCTGGGTATATAATGCCAGGGAGATATGGCAGCACGGTGAGCCTGCTGGGTCCAGTCCATGTGGAAGCGCAACCTGCTCTTTGCCCTTGTGGCGGCAGCCGGGCTGTTGGCCCTGGCAGGCAGCCTGGCACCGACGCGGCCGCCCCTGCCCCGGGACGGCGCACCCCTGGCGGCGCAGCAAGATGTCGCCTTTCGCACCACCCTTACGCGGCTCAACCAGGCGTTTCGAGAGGCCTGGCAGCAAGCGGGCATCAAGCCGGCGCCGCGGGCCGATGAGCTGACGGTGATCCGCCGCCTGTCGCTGGCGCTAGAAGGCACCATTCCCTCGCTGGAGGAGCTGCGGCAATTTGAGGAGCGCCCGGCGCAAGACCGCCTGAACTGGTGGCTGGCCGGCATCTTTGCCGATGTGCGGCACCACGATTACCTTGCCGAACGGCTGGCGCGTGCCTACGTGGGCACCAAGGGTGGGCCGTTCGTACTGTATCGCCGTCGGCGGTTCGTCTCCTGGCTGGCGGACGAACTGGCCGCCAACCGACCTTACGATCAACTGGTACGCCGCCTGATCGCCAGCAACGGCCTGTGGACCAGCACCCCTGCCGTCAATTTTCTCACCGTGACCATCGTGCCCGATAATGAACAGGGGGTGAATGAGCGAGAACTTGCAGCACGTGTGGCTCGCGCCTTCCTCGCCAAGCGCATCGACTGCGCCGAGTGCCACGACCACCCCTTCGATCGCTGGAAACAAGCAGACTTCGAGGGCCTGGCGGCATTCTTCGGCCAGGCGGAGAACTCGTTGCGCGGCATCCAGGACGACCCGAAGGCGGTCTTCGAGGTGGAGGAACCCGAAACCAAGTCACGCCGGCGCGTCGAGCCGCGCGTGCCGTACCGAGCGGAGCTTGTGCCGGCCGAGGGTACGCTGAGAGAGCGCCTGGCAGGCTGGGTCACACATCCTCAGAACAAGGAGTTCTCGCGAGCCATCGTCAACCGCGTGTGGAACCTGATGTTCGGCCGTCCCCTGGTGGAGCCCGTCGATGATGTGCGGCTGGACCAGCAGGTGCTCCCGGCGATGGACATCCTCGCTGAAGACTTCGCCCAGCACGGCTTCAACCTGCGGCGGCTGATCCTGCTGATCGCCGCCAGCGAGGTGTTCCAGCTCGACAGCCGCTCCGATCCCGCCGATCCCGCACACCAGATCACCCCCGAGCACGAGGCGCTGTGGGCCGTGTTTCCCATCACGCGGTTGCGGCCCGAGCAGGTGGTGGGCGCCATCAGCCAGGCCTCGCGTCTGGAGACCATCAGCAGCCAGTCGCACATCCTCGTCAAGCTGAAGCGGCTGGCGGACCAGCAGGGCTTTCTCCAACGTTACGGAGACGCTGGCGAGGAAGAGCTGGAGCCCCACGGCGGCACCATCCCCCAGCGGCTGTTGATGATGAACGGCGAGATTGTCAGGGACAATACCCGCGAAAATCTGCTCGCCAACGCGGCCACGCAGATCGCTGTTCTGGCCTCCAAGCCCCAGCGCGCCGTGGAAACCGCCTTCCTGTGCGTGCTCACCCGCCGGCCAACCCCCGAAGAGTTCGAACACTTCTCCGCCAGGCTGCGCCAGGGAGATGGCAACATGGCCGCACGCATGGAAGACCTCTACTGGGCCCTCTTCAATTGCAGCGAATTCTCCTGGAACCACTAGACCACGGCCGGCACAGCATGCCTTGTGCGCCGCCTTGCACACCTGACCGAAGCTTTATGAAATCACGCACGTTGCCACAACCCCTCGCCCAGCTCCATGCCCGCGAACACGCCCTGGCCGAACAACACTTTCAAGGCCGCTTCGACCGCCGTTCTTGGCTGCGGCTCGCCGGCCTGGGAGGCCTGGCCTGGCTGACCCCCGCCGCCGAACTGCTCGCACGCCGCGCCGAGGCCGCGCCCGCCCAACCCGCCCAGTCGATCATCTTCCTCTGGCTCAGCGGCGGCCCCAGCCAGTTGGAAACGTTCGCCCCCCATCCCAATACCCGCATCGCTGCCGGCAGCCGGGCCATACGCACCAGCGTGCCGGGTCTGCTGATCGACCAGCACTATCCCCGGCTGGCCGAACTGATGCACCATGTCTCGCTCGTACGTTCCGTGGTCAGCAAGGAGGGGGACCACGAACGCGGGGCCTACATGGTGAAAACCGGCTATCGGCCCAATCCCACCGTGGTACACCCAAGCATCGGCGCCATTTGTTGCCACCAGCTTCCCGTCGGCAACACCCACATCCCGCGCCACGTTTCGATCCTGCCCGATGCCTGGCCCGGCCACGGCGGTCTACTGGGCGCCGAGTACGACGCCTTCAAAACGTACGATCCCCTGGGCCCCGTGCCCGACATCGAAGCCCGCGTGCCCGAACCCCGCCTCGAAAAGCGGTTCCAGGACCTCGACGTGCTGGAGCGCTCCTTCGCCCGCGGCCGCGAGCGGCAGGCCCAGTCCACCTTGCACGGCCTGCTAGTCCAGCGGGCACGCACCATGATGACCACCGAGCAGATCAAGGCCTTTGACGTGAGCGAAGAACCGGCCGAACTCCGCGCCCGCTACGGCGAGACTCCCTTCGGCCGCGGCTGCCTGGCCGCAAGGCGGCTGATCGAGCAGGGTGTACGCTGCGTCGAGGTGACGCTCGCCGGCTGGGATACGCACGCCAACAACCACCAGCAGCATGCTGCGCTCGCCGGCACGCTCGATCCCGCGCTCGCCACACTGCTGGCCGACTTGAAGGAACGGGAGCTGCTCTCCCGCACTGTGGTGATTTGCACGGGCGAGTTCGGCCGCACGCCCAAGGTTAACGGTCTGGAGGGGCGGGACCACTGGCCGCACGGTTTTACCGTGCTGCTGGCCGGCGGCGGCTTGCGCGCCGGCATCGCGCTGGGAGAGACGGACCCAGAGGGCGGGCAGCAGGTGGTCCGCCCGGTGTCCGTGCCGGCTATCCACGCCACTGTGCTCACCGCCCTGGGCATCGACCCGCAGCACGAGGAGATCAGCGCGATCGGCCGCCCCATCAAGTTCTCCGAAGGCGAGCCGCTGCCCGAACTGCTTGCAGGCACCGGCTGATGCGCCTCACGCCCCTCTTGCAATGGGGGGCTGCCAACCATCGTCGCTGGCTGCATTGCTTGTTCACGCCCCCCTTTGCAAGGGGGGGCTGGCAACCGCCTTCACTGGTTGCATGGGCCGTTCATGCCCGCTTTTGCAAAGGGGGGGCTGCCTACGGCTGCTCGATGGGCCGCCAGCCCTGGGCAATCACGCGCTGCCAGTCCGCCTCCGTAAGGTGGTAGATCCAGATCGAGCGGCCAGCGCGGTCCACGGGCTCAAAGGGCTGGAAGTAGCTCAAGTCTCCCTTGTCCATGCGGTAGACGCGGCCGGTACTGTCCATCACCGAACAGACCCCGCCCATAACAAACATCACGCTCACTGCGTACCAGCCCGGTTCTGCCCACGCGACAGCCTCTGGCACACCCGCTTGCTCCGCAGCCGGCTCCGGAGGAGAACTCCCCTCCTTCGCGTCAGCCGCTTGCGGAGGCTCTTCTTCCTCGGCCCAGGCAATTCGCTCTGTAATCACGCCTGATGCCCGAGTAGCCGGGGGCCTCTTCAGAGTGGGCGGCACGCCGGCACGCAGCCCTGCCTGCCCGGGATGCATGATGCCATGATACGCCACCTTGATCTCCGCCACCTCGGGATGCGCCCGTACCCAGCGTGCCAGCTCGAAGAGATCCTGCCCCCAGTCCAGTGCGCTGCAAAGCAGGTGCCGGTGTCCCTGCTCGGGGCCTCCGGCCAGCAGATTCAAATTCGCCAGACTATGCGGATACTGCGCCAGCGAGCCCGCCGCTGTAGCCGCAATCGCCAGCCCTCCCGCCTACCGCCATGCACGCCCCGCCGCCAGCACGCGGCTGCCCCACAGGTACAGAAATGGCAGCAGCGGAATCACGTACCGCAGGTGCATGGTTGTGCCACGGCCCGCCGCCAGCACCGCCAGCAGCCACAGGGCCGGCAGCACCGCCCACGCGTCTTGCCGGAACCGCAGCCGGCCCCACAGCCCGCACGCCACAGCCGGCACAAGCAGCACCAACGTGCCCTCGGGCGTCTTGCAAGCCAGACCATACAGGTAAGAGTACCAGGGTGCACCACGCTGCCACCGCCCGGCAACGTACGAGATGGCCGGCGTACCGTGGATGCGCTTAAGCGCGGCGTCAGCTTGCGCGGTGGCTTCCAGGGTCGCTGGTCCGCTATGCGGCTCTGCCGCTGTTACCACGCGCACCATCCGCCACAGCCAGGCCAGGCCGTACAGCGGAAGAACCAGCAAGACCGTAAACTTGACCACCAGCGCCATACCCAGCCAGAGTGCGGCTGCCCGCCACCTGCTCAGCCGGCCGTCTCGCAGTGCGTGGCCGTAGCTGCGCCAGCCTGCGGCCAGCAGCGCGGCAGCCGGTACGTCGGCCACCACTGTCCAGCCGTACCCCAGCACAAACGGGCTGGTACACCACAGCACCATGGCTGCCAGTCCCGAGGCCGTACCGTACAGCAGTGCATGCGTGAAAGTCACAGCCGCCGCTGCGGTTGGTCGGCCCGGTGTAGATCTTAAAAGCAGCCGCCATCCCCTGCCTTCTCCTCACAATTGCATCCTGCCTGCGGTTTGGTACACGTGCTGTACGTGCTGTTCAGATGACGTGCGCAGTAATTTTGACCCTGTACGAGCGAGCAGGTGGGCGTGACGGTCCCGCAGTTTCCCACACCGTCTGCACAGGGCACCGATTCATAGTAGGTGTTGTTGCAGCCACCACCCAGGACGACACGCATCTCCGCGCAAGCAAGCAGCCTCCCCACCGCGCGCGATGCTCGGGCCGCCAACGCGGCTGCCATCCAGCACGCCAGCCCGCAAAGGCATGCGCCCAGGCCGATCAAGGTTTTGCAGTAGTGCATGATGACAAACTCCTATCCCAGGGGTGTGTGGTCTCCCGCAGGTACCGGCGCAGGCTACAGGTGTTCCCGAACCCCGGCCGCAGAGGGTATAGAAGTTGAATTGCGGCGGCTTGCCGGGTTGTTGCGCCGCGGCGAAAGAGGCGGCAGGCTGCCCGCAGCGAACGCACCGCCGCCCAGGCGACCCGGACAAGGCTGCACTTCCCCGCTCCGTCATGCACGGGGGTGGCCGACCAAGGCAGCACCAAGGCGGCTTGAGGGAGGGACGGGTACACGACGCGTGCTCGGCAGTGCCGGCGACACAAACCCAGGGGCCAAACAGGGCGGCAAGCAAAGGACCGGCAACGCGGCCGATGTTTTCATACG
>JAIMBC010000098.1 GCA_023511675.1 Pirellulales bacterium | reverse complement strand
GACCTGACCCGCGAGGTGGAGATCCGCGGCGAGGACGCCGTGGGACAGATGGGCGAGGGGCTGGCCCGCCTGCTGGCCGAACTGCGGCAAAGTATTGGCGGCATTGCCAGCCATGCCCACTCGCTGGCCAGCGCCGCCGACGAACTGAGCGCCGTGGCCCAGCAGATGAGCACCAACTCGGAAGAGACCTCCGCCCAGGCAGGCGTGGTCTCCACCGCCTCGGGAGAGGTGACCAAGAACGTGCAAACCGTAGCGGCAGCGGTCGAGGAGATGACTGCCAGCATTCGCGAGATCGCCAAGAATGCCAGCGAGGCCGCACGCATTGCCACGGCCGCGGTGAAGATGGCCGAGGGCACCACCACCACCGTCTCGCGGCTTGGCGAGGCCAGTGCCGAAATCGGCCAGGTGATCAAGGTGATCACCTCCATCGCCCAGCAGACCAATCTGCTGGCGCTGAACGCCACCATCGAGGCTGCCCGCGCAGGCGAGGCGGGCAAGGGCTTCGCCGTGGTGGCCAACGAGGTCAAGGAACTGGCCAAGGAGACGGCCAGGGCCACCGAAGACATCAGCCAGAAGATCGAGGCCATCCAAAATACCACGCGCGGCGCCGTGGAGGCCATCGGCCAGATCTCTGGCATCATTGCCCAGATCAACGACATCTCCAACACCATCGCCAGCGCCGTGGAGGAACAGACGGCGACCACCGCGGAGATTGCTCGCAACGTCACGGAGGCGGCACGCGGCAGCGGGGAGATCAACCAGAATATCACGGCGGTGGCCGAGGTGGCGCGGGGCACAGCAGACGGCGCCATGCAGACACGGCGTGCCGGCGAGGAGCTGGCGCACCTGGCAGCGGAGCTGACGCAGCTCGTGAACCGCTTCCGCTACGAGGCGCAACCGCAGGCGCAGGATCAGCCGCCGGCGCGGCGCAGCCGCGCCGCGGGCACGCGGCCGGCAACGCGCGAGCCCAAGGCCTCGCCGCTTGCCGCCAATGGCAAACATCACGATGCGGTGGGAGCTGCATGCTGACTCTTTGAGGAGCCGGGCCGGGCGCTGCGAGCTGTCACGCAGCTCCAGCGCCTGCCGGCAGGCTACAAGTAGGAGAAGTTCTTGTGCGTGCATTGATTGTTGACGATTCCCGAGCCATGCGTGCGGTGATCCGCGGCACGCTGGCATCGGCCGGTTATGAGGTCGTCGAGGCCAGGCACGGCCGAGATGCGCTGGAGCAGCTCGAAGCACACGGGCCGGTCGATGTGGCTCTGCTCGACTGGAACATGCCGGAGATGACGGGTCTGGAGGTGGTCCAAACCCTCCGCCGCGACCCGCGCTACCTGCACCTACCGATCGTGATGGTGACCACGGAGATCGAGCTGTCTCAGATGACCCGCGCGCTGGAAGCCGGGGCGAACGAGTACGTGATGAAGCCCTTCACCCCGGAAGTGCTCCTCGAAAAACTGGAGATGCTCGGTGTTGGCCCCGCCTAAGACCTCCACGCGGATTCGCGTGCTCGTCGTCGACGACGCCGTGGTTGTCCGCCGCATGGTCAGCGATGCCCTGGCCTCCGACCCCGAACTGGAAGTGGCCGGCACCGTACACAACGGCCGTTTGGCGCTGGAACGCATCCCCCAGCTTCGGCCCGATGTGGTCACCCTCGACGTGGAAATGCCGGAACTCGACGGCCTGGAAACGCTCCGCGCCCTGCGGAAAACCTATCCCCGGCTGCCCGTGATCATGTTCAGCACGCTCACCGAACGGGGCGCCGCCGCCACCTTGGACGCGCTGGCGCTGGGCGCCAACGACTATGTGACCAAGCCCTCGAACGTGGGCAGCGTGGCCCTGGCCCAGCAACGGATCCGCGACGAACTGGTGCCCAAGATCAAGGCCTGGTGCCGCGGAGCTGTACCTGCGGCGGGCAAGCCGGTGGTCGCGCGTGTCAGCACGGTGCCGAGTATAGCAGTCAGGGCGGCACGGATTGAGATCGTGGCCGTGGGCGTCTCCACGGGCGGGCCGAACGCCCTGGCGGAGTTGCTGGCAGCGCTGCCGGCCAACTTTCCCGTACCGGTGGTGATCGTGCAGCACATGCCGCCGGTCTTTACCCGGTTGCTGGCCGAGCGCTTGGATGCTCGCTCGCCCTTGTCGGTACGCGAGGCGGCGGGCGGAGAGGAGCTGGCAGCGGGACAGGTCTGGCTCGCGCCGGGGGATTGCCACCTGGAGGTCGTGCGTCGGGTGGGCAAACTGTGCACGCGATTGCACCAACAGCCGCCGGAGAACTCATGCCGGCCGGCGGTGGATGTGCTGTTCCGCTCCGTGGCAGTGGCGCAGGGCGCCGGAGCGTTGGCGGTTGTGATGACAGGCATGGGACAGGACGGATTGCGGGGCTGCGAGGCCATCCGCCAGGCAGGCGGCCGTGTGTTCGCGCAAGACGAGGCCACCAGCGTGGTCTGGGGCATGCCGGGCGCCGTGGTGCGGGCAGAGCTTGCAGACCAGGTTTTGCCTCTAAACGAGCTGGCGCCGGCCTTGATGCGGGCCGTGAGCCGTGGCTAGAAGGAACATGTACAGGAGGGGCAAGTCATGGTGTTGACATTTGCCGATTTCGAGTACGTACGTCACCTGGTGCGCGACCAGGCGGCCATTGTACTGGAGCCAGAAAAGCACTACCTGGTCGAAGCACGTCTGGGGCGGCTGGCACAACGGGAAGGGCTAGGCAGCATTCCCGAGTTGCTGGGCCAGTTGCGCCGGCGGACCGACGCGACCTTGACCGCCAAGGTGGTCGAGGCCATGACCACTACTGAGACCTACTTCTTCCGGGACCACAAGCCGTTCGAGGCCGTGCGGCGCGTGATCCTGCCGGCACTGCTAGCGGCGCGGGCCGACACGCGCCGCGTGCGCCTGTGGAGTGCTGCCTGCTCCACGGGGCAAGAAGCATACAGCCTGGCCATCGTCTTGCACGAATTCTTCGGCGCTCGACCGGAATGGGACGTGCAGATCCTGGCCACGGACATCAACTGCGACGTGCTGGAGCAGGCCCGCGAGGGTTGTTACGGCCAGCTCGAAGTCAACCGCGGCCTGCCGGCAGCCATGCTCGTCCGCTACTTTCAGCAGCAAGGCTCGCACTGGCGCGTTAAGGAGGAAATCCAGCGGCTGGTAAAATTCGAGGTACTTAATCTTACCAAACCCTGGCCGAGCCTGCCCAGTTTCGACGTCATTTTTCTTCGCAACGTGATGATCTACTTCGACCTCGCTACCAAGCAGCAGATCCTCGCCCGCCTCCGCCGGGTATTGCGGCCCGACGGCTACCTCTTCCTGGGAGGCGCGGAAACCACGCTCAACATCGACGACGCCTTCCAACGTGAAGACATGGCGGGAACAAGCTGTTATCGCCTGCGGTCCGCGGGGCAGGCCCATTCCGCATCTCAATGCTAAGGGAGTCGGTCATGATCGCAGAGAACCAGTTGCGGGCGTTGATCGATCTGGTCTGGACCACCACACTGCAAATGGAGCTGGCACCCGGCTCGCTGCTCACAGCTCCGGAGCGCGCGTATGCCCTGGCAGCCTCTGTACAGGTGACCGGCGCCTGGCAGGGAGCATTGGTGCTGGAGTGTGCCCCGCCGCTGGCGCGGTGTATAGCGGCGCGGCTGTTTAACATCGATGAGAATGAGGCTACGCCCGCCGATATGCGCGACGCCCTGGGCGAGATCGCCAACATCGTCGGCGGCAACCTGAAAGCCAGACTGCCCGGTCCCTCGGCGTTGAGCTTGCCGATGGTGACCCAGGGTTCTGACTTTCTCATTTCCATCCTGCGCAGCCGGCGCGTGTGCCAGGCCGGCTTCGTCTGTTCGGGGCATCCATTTGCCGCCAGCCTGTACGAGCGTCTGCCGGCCACGCCCGGCCTCTGCTGCTGCGAAGAATCAGCCGTTTGCGGCTAGGGATGGTGTGAAGGCAGCGTCTCCGCAGCCGGGCCGCTGGGCCGCCATCGCGTGCCTCACGTGCTAGGTGCCCCGCGGCTCCCTCGCTGCGTGCGCAGTGCACTCCCCGCCTCCCACCCAGAATTCAACGTACCAGGGACCAGGCTGCCCTTGAGCTGACGCCTGTGCCCGGCCCAGCCAGAATCCCCCCACCATGGAGCCGAGGGGACGGCTACGCCAGGCGAAACAAGCAGGGCTGAACAGGCATGCCCGTCCAGCCCTGCCCGCTGCGTCGCCTCAGGTAGTTGCATCCACGTCGCCTAGAAGCCGAACACGGGGCGGCCGTCGCGGCGATCTCCCAGGCGCTGGTACATGTCGTAGTTGATGGTCTCCGACAGGAAGTGCACCGACCCGTCGCAGAACACGAACTGCGCGCCGCCGGGATGCCGGCTCTTGAAGCCCATCGAGGTGTTCCAGCTCTGAAAGTGGTTGCACGCCCGGCCGGGCATGAATTGCCCGGACCACTGGTCCACGGGGTTGCCAAACTCCCCAGGACAGGTGGGGAAGTTAATGGGTGCCGTGGTGGCCATCCAGATGGAATTCACATGTACCCAGCCATTGACCGAGGCATGGTCGGCACACTTGGGCCGAAACTCGCCCATGGCAATGACGTTGGCCGTGCCATCCGCAATGTCGCGGAAGCGGGCCGCCCAGGGGGCGATCGTCAGGTAGACTGGGCTGCCGGCCCAGCCCGGCGTCCAGCCGGCGCCACCGCGGCTGATGATCCCGGAAATCGCCCGGTTGGGCTCGCCCCAGGACCAGTTGGCGTGCCACTCCGGCCCGGTGCCGAACCAGTTTTCACCGCTGGGATCGCCACCGGGACCAATGCCAACGAAAACCGCCAGGTTGCAGGGATGCGGCGAGCCGTACCGCTGGGCGCCGGTCTGCATGGCGTAGTTGCATAGCGCCCGGTTCGTATCCCGGCTGCGGCGGTCGGTCGTATCGCTGGGACAGTAGAATGTCTCCACTTCCTTGCTAAAGATGCGCTCGCCGTCGGGCATCATCGTGTCTTCCACGGTGTTGAGGCGGAAGTCGAGACGCTCGTACAGCGGCCCGCCCTGCTCGATGTAGGGAAGCAGGCGGACCAGGTGCGTACCGCGAAACTCGCCGTAACCGAGCGCCCAGTGCCACACGGCATGGTTATGCGGCAGGCGATTATACACGTCGTGATAGTTGTGCAGCGCGATGCCCAACTGCTTGAGATTGTTGTTGCACGTCGCGCGGCGCGCCGCCTCGCGCGCCGCCTGCACGGCAGGCAAGAGCAGGGCCACCAGTACCCCGATGATCGCAATCACCACCAGCAACTCGACCAGCGTGAACGCCGCTCGACCCAACCACAAGCGCCGCGTCATGGCACACTCCTCACAAACAGATGACAGGAAAACACACTCCGCAATCGGAGATCATTACTGCTCTCGTGGCACGCGCAGGCAGCGGTCCATGCCGACGAGTAAGATATCCGTGTACCTCACGACGTGCAAGAAAATTCTTTGTGCGCAGGACGGATTTATAACGTCTCATACAAGTATGTCCGCGATATCTAGTCTCAAAATCGCGTACGACGACCAACACAACGTACGTACAAGCAAAACACGTCCAGCACATAGTATGTCATAAGACGTACTCCGCAGGTGGGAGGGTGGGAGAGGAGTGAGATGTACCGGTGGAAGTCAAGTGGCGTCGGGCGTGATGACGCCTTGGTTATGGAGGGTCGTTAACTGTTGGGCGGTTTAGGGTAACGGGTTGCCTATGCTCTCTTGGGCTGGAGCTGGAGATGGAAGGTTTCCGCCAGACTGAGCGCGGCTTCATACAGAGCAAGGCGATGGGCCGGTACGTCTCTGTTGCGGGGCGGATCCAGTTGCGGCGTGGGTTGTTGGTGTCATAGATCGTGGGGCTTCTCCCGCTGGCGGGCGTCTGGCGCTCCCATCCTCCAGGGGGCGCATGGAGGGCTCCCTCATGGAGGGCCACGCTCCGTCGTGGCCGCGATCGCCGCCCACCTTTTGCGCTGCGCCGGACGCGACGGAGCGCGTCCCTCCAGGATGCCCGGACGCGACGGAGCGCGTCCCTTCAGGGGGTTGGCGTGCGACCTACGGCTCCCGCACTGGCGACCTCCCTCCTTTTCCGCTTGCCCTGCCGCTGATGTGGGCACTTGCGGTCTTTTCCAGCCGGCTGGCCCCGCCGACGCCGGCACGTGTGCTCGGGGCAGCGGGGTCATTTGCAAAGCCGTGGCGGCTTTCGACTGGCAAGGCCGTTCAGCGGGCCAGGGCTTTTCCGAGTGCAGGGTCGCTAAGCGAACCGCGGCGGCTTCGATTGCCAACGCCGTTGCCGGCAGCCACCTCAAGCCCGGCGTGCCCGAATCCGTGAGCCTGCGACTTCCGCCGCCACAGGTAGAATCGCTCCCGCTGCCGGCCTACCCGCAGAGACCGCTTGACCGCAGTCAAGCGGCCTTGTTTGCACCGCCACAGCCGCTTGACCTGGAAAGACCACTTCTCTCGCGCAATCGGCCTCGGCATCCCCCACTGCGCTTGCGTGAACGCGTCATGCTCCGCGCCCGCACGCAAGGTAGCAACTCCGTCAAGAATGGTTGTGGTGTACGGTTACACGGTCACGCCGCTAGAAAGATGGGCCCGCAGCCGGGGCCAACCGTTCCGCCGGCTTGTGTGCGCAGCCTCCCCGAGTAGCATGAAAGCTAGCCAGCCGAAACGGCCCGCGGCTCCGCCTTACGGATCCCCCCGTTTCTGACCCTCCTGCCGAGACGCAAGCAGCGGCAAACTGATCCCGTTTGCGCCTCCTGGAGGGACTAAAGGATTCACCGTTATGATCGCGTGCGGCCCGAACCCAGGGAGGCGACAGACGTTGATGGCCCTCAGTATTTCTGGCCGTTTCCGGACCGCGTGGATTTGGGCCGGGCTGTTCGGCTGCCTGGGCGGCTTGTTGGTGCGTACAAGCCTGGGCAACGGGCCTCAAGCGGCAGAGGCGCCGGCTCCGGCCGCAGAGGGGGGCGCTGTTGCGACCGCTGAGAGCGTGGCCGGGGCCGAACCGGCCATGCCCCCTCCCGCCCGCCGGCGCGTGGGTTTTGCGGCGGACGTGCAGCCAATCCTGGTTGCGCGTTGCTTTGCTTGCCATGGGCCTGACAAGCAAGAAGGCGGGTTGCGTTTCGACCGGCGGGACGCAGCGCTGGCAGGCGGGGAGAGCGGGCCGGCCATAGTGCCGGGCAACAGCGCGGGCAGTCTGCTCATCCAGTTAGTGGCCGGCGCACAGCCCGAGCGGCGCATGCCTGCTGAAGGGGAGCCGTTGTCGGAAGAACAAGTCAGCGTGCTGCGCGCCTGGATCGACCAGGGGGCAGAGTGGCCTGAGGGCGATGTGGATCCGCGGCGGCTGCACTGGGCCTATCAGCCGCTTGTGCCGCCGCCGATACCGCCTGTCAGCCGGCCGGACTTGGTGCGCAACCCTGTTGACGCGTTCATCCTGGCCAGGCTGGATGACTTGGGGCTAGCGCCTTCGGCAGAGGCCGAGCGGCGGACTCTTATCCGGCGCCTAACGTTCGACCTGATCGGCCTGCCGCCCACCCCCGAGGAAATTGAGGCATTTCTGGCCGATCGGGCCCCCGATGCGTACGAGCGTCTGGTGGACCGGCTGCTGGCCAGCCCGCGCTACGGCGAGCGGTGGGCACGCCACTGGATGGACGTGGTGCATTTCGCGGAGACGCATGGCCATGACCAGGATCGGCCCCGCCCCCACGCCTGGCCCTACCGCGATTACCTGATCCGCTCGCTCAACGGCGACAAGCCCTATGACCGCTTCGTGATGGAGCAAGTAGCCGGAGATGTCCTGTATCCGGACGATCCCGATGGCATCGTGGCGCTGGGCTTCCTGGCCGCCGGGCCATGGGACGAGAGTTCGCTGCTGAACATCGCCGATGACACGGTAGACAAGCAGATCGCCCGCTATCTGGACCGGGACGACATGGTGACCACCACCATGGCCACGTTCACGGGCACGTCGGTACAGTGTGCCCGCTGCCACGACCACAAGTTCGACCCTGTGTCTCAGGCTGAGTATTATGGGCTGCAAGCGGTGTTTGCGGGCGTGGATCGGGCCAACCGCCCCTATGATCCGGACCCGCAGGTGGGCCGCACGCGGCGGGCCCTGGCGGCCTTGCAAGCGGAACTTGAGCGGCGCGATGCCGCGACGGATGCGCTGCTGCTTGCCCAGCCCTATCAGACGGCGGCCGCATCCTGGGAACGGCAGCTTGCGGCCGAGGCTGTGCTCTGGCATGTGCTGAGCCCAGTGGAGTTCAGCGCTGTGGAGGGTTCGACGGCGGCGTTGCAGCCGGACGGTTCGCTGCTGTACGGCGGACCGCGGCCGGAGAAGGATACGTACACGATTGTCGCCCACAGCCCTCTCGAGGCGATCACGGCGGTGCGGCTGGAGGTGCTGGCGGATCCGTCGCTGCCCATGCAGGGTCCGGGCCGGCAAGACAATGGCAACCTGCACCTCTCCGAGTTCCGCGTGGAGGCGGCGCCGCGCTCCGATCCCATGCGTCTGCAAGCGGTGCCGCTGCGGGCGGCCACGGCGGACGTCGATCAAGAGGGCTGGACGGCGGCGCATGCCATTGACGGCCAACCCGCCACGGCATGGGGTATTTACCCCAATGTGGGGCGGAGCCACCACGTCGTGTTCGAGCTGGCCGAGCCGCTGCATCACGCCGGCGGAACGCTGCTGCGGTTCACGCTGGAGCAGCTTCACGGGAGCGGGCATCTGATCGGCCGCTTGCGGCTCTCGGCAACCGACTCTCCGCGAGCCGCTAGCGGGCCCGCCGTCCCCGAGGCCGTGGCGGGACTTTTGGGTAAACCGGCGGCCGAGCGGAGCGAGCAGGACCGCGTGGAGCTGGCCCGCTTCGCCGCGCTGTCACGCGTGGCGGCAGTCCTGGAGGCCCTGCCCCCCCCGCAATGGATTTACGCAGCGGCGGCCGAGTTTGAGCCCGAGGGCAACCACAAGCCGGCCAGGGGCTGCCGGCCAGTGTACGTATTGCGGAGGGGAGACGTGAGCAGCCCCCTGGCTCCCGCGGTGCCCGGCGCGCTGGCCTGCGTGCCTGGCCTACCAGCCGAGTTCGCGCTCGCCAACCCGCAGGAGGAGGGCCAACGGCGCGCGGCACTCGCTCGATGGCTGGCCGACCAGCGCAACGTGCTCACCTGGCGGTGCATCGTCAATCGCGTGTGGCACTATCACTTCGGCCGCGGCCTGGTGCAGACCCCCAACGACCTGGGACATCAGGGCGGCCCCCCCAGCCATCCCGAGCTGCTCGATTGACTGGCCGACTGGTTTCGCCAGCACGGCTCGCTCAAACAGCTCCACCGGCTGCTGGTGACCAGCGCCACCTATCGCCAGTCCTCGCGGCACCGGGCCGATGGTGCCCTGGTCGATGGGGACAACGTTTACCTGTGGCGGATGAACCGCACGCGTCTCGACGCCGAATGCGTGCGGGATGCGGTGCTGGCGGTTACGGGCCGCCTCGACTTGCAGATGGGGGGCCCCTCCGCCAAGCAATTCATCGAGGGGCCCGGCGTGCACGTCACGCCTACCGTCGACTACGCCAGCTTCGACGTCGACTCGCCCGCCGCCCGACGCCGCAGCGTGTACCGCTTCATCTTCCGTACCTTGCCCGACCCCTTCATGGATTCCCTCGATTGCGCCGACGCCAATCAGCTCACCCCTACGCGCAACACGTCCGTCACCGTGCTGCAAGCCCTCTCCATGTTGAACAACCGCTTCATGGTGCGTGCCGCCGAACATTTTGCCGCCCGCGTCGCCGCCATGGCAGAGGATACGCGGGGCCAGATCGCCGCTGCCTGGGAATTGGCCCTGGGCCGGCCCCCCACCGAGCGCGAGGCCGCGGCCCTCGCCTCGTACGCCAGCCGGCACGGCCTGGCCAACGCCTGCCGCCTGCTGCTCAATAGCAATGAGTTCCTGTTTATACCTTGAGCCAATCGCGATGAAGCGCCGCATAGCGACATTACGCCGCCAGCCCGGTGGAGAAACACTAGCTGCCGCCGTCTTGCTGGCGGCAGGGGCGCTGGCCCCGCTGCGGGCAGGGGCAGACGACGCCTACGCCTGGCAGCGGGAGGTGGAATCGGCGGCCTGGAGCCCGCGCGACTCGATGGGCGAGCTGGTGTTCAAGGACCAGATGTGGCTGCTGGGCGGTTATACGCCGCGCCGCGTGAACGACGTCTGGCGGAGCGAAGACGGTTGCGAGTGGACGTGCGTCAGCGAGGCGGCGGCCTGGCCGCCGCGCAATCTGCCGTGCGCGGCGGTATACCGAGACAAGATGTGGATATACGGCGGGTTTCTCGTTTCTGGAAAGGAATCGGCCGCGGATGTGTGGTGCTCGGAAGACGGGCAACAGTGGCAGCAGGCGTGCCAGGCGGCCGCCTGGGGACCGCGCGGGGCTGCCGGAGGCGTCGTGTTTCAAGACCGCCTCTGGCTGCTGGGCGGATTCGATATCGACGGCTTCCGCCATCATGCAGATGTGTGGTGCTCCAGCGATGGAGGGGAGTGGACCTGCGTTACCCGCGCGGCGCCCTGGGGAGCGCGGGCCATGCACGGCTGCGTGGTGTTCCGCGACCGGATCTGGATCTTGGGCGGCGGCATCTACAACTCGGCTCATCCGCACAATACCGTGGCGGATTATGGCGATGTGTGGTGCTCCCGCGACGGCCGTGAGTGGACCTGCGTCCTCGAGCAGGCGCCCTGGGCCGCACGGCGGTTCCACGCGGCGCTGGTGTTCGATGACAAGCTGTGGATCCTGGGCGGCTACCATCAGGGCAATCTCAACGACGTCTGGTACTCTGCCGATGGCTCCGCCTGGCAAGAACTCGAGGTTTCCGAGCACTGGTCGATACGCCACGAACCGGCAGCCCTGGTGTTCCAGGACCGCCTCTGGCTGTTAGGGGGCTTTGGTGCCCGGCTGTACAACGATGTGTGGACCTGCGCGCGGATACGTCGCTAACCCGAGGGATTGAGACCCATCATGTTACCCCGTCCGTTGCCCTCTCTATCCGAGCCGCCCTGCCGCACGTGCCCTCCCGCCGCGTGTGCGCAGCCGCCGCGCCTCTCGCGCCGCCGGTGGCTGTGGCAGGCCGGCGGCGGCCTGGGCGGCATCGCCCTGGCCCACCTGCTGGCCGACGAAGGACTGCTCGCCAGCGACGCGCCGCCGGCCAGCGCGCAGCGGGGCGTCAGCAGTGCGGATCTCCGCGGCGCGCTGAACGGCGGCCTGCACCATCGGGCACGTGCGCGGCGGGTCATTCAGTTGTTCATGAACGGCGGCATGAGCCAGGTGGATACCTTCGACTACAAGCCGCAGCTCGAAAAACTGCACGGCCAGCGGTTCGATCCTGGCGAACGGGTCGAGTCCGTCACCAACTCACCGGGCTTTCCCGTGATGAAAAGCCCGTTCGAGTTCAAGCAGTACGGCGAGTGCGGCCGCTGGGTCAGCAGCGTGTTTCCGCACCTGGCGCAGTGCGTGGACGAAATCGCCTTCCTGATGTCGATGGCATCCAAGACCAACGTCCATGGCCCCGCCAGTTACCTGATGAACACCGGCTTCGTGTTGCCCGGCTTTCCCTGCCTGGGTGCCTGGATCTCCTACGGCCTTGGCTCGCTGGTCGATAATCTGCCGGCGTTTGTCGTCCTGCCAGACAGCCGGGGCCTGCCCTACAACAACCAGGGCAATTTCTCCGCTGCCTTCCTGCCCGTGGTGCACCAAGGCACCGTCATCAAGGCGGGCTCTCCCCAGCCCATCAACGACCTCTTTCCCCCCGAGTCCGCCACCTACATTACCCCCGCCAGCGAGGCAGAAGGGCAGGCCCTGCTGGCTGAACTCAACCGCGAACACGCCCGACACTGGGAGGGCGACTCGCGCCTCGAAGCACGCATCGCCGCCTATGAACTGGCGGCACGCTTGCAAGCCAGTGCCCCCGAGCTGTTCGACCTCAGCAGCGAAGCCCAGTCCACCCGTCGCCATTACGGACTCGACCAGCCAGCCACCGCGGAGTTCGGCCAACGCCTGCTCGTTGCCCGCCGCATGCTCGAGCGCGGCGTGCGCTTCGTCCAGGTCTGGAGCGGTGCCGGCGGCGCCACCAACAACTGGGACAACCACGGCAACATTCCCCAGGAACTGCCTGCCATCGCCGCATCGGTCGATCAGCCGATCGCCGCGTTGCTGGCAGATCTCAAGGCCCGCGGCCTGTTCGAGGACACGTTGGTGGTGTTCAGCACCGAGTTTGGCCGGCAGCCTTTCAGCCAGGGCCAGGCGGGTCGAGACCACAACGGCGGCACCTTCGTGGGCTGGCTGGCAGGTGCCGGCATCAAGGGGGGCGCCGCCTACGGCGAAAGCGATGAATGGTCCTGGCGTGCCCGCACCCCCACTTACTGTTACGACTTGCACGCCACCATCTTGCACCTGCTCGGTATCGACCACACGCGGCTCACGTACCGGCATAACGGCATCAATCGCCGCCTCACCGACGTGCACGGCCACGTGCTGCACGAAATCCTCGCATAGCTCCGTCGGCCAGCGTGCCGCGTCGCCCCAGGCGCCTGGCACTCTCCACTCCGGACAGCCTGCTCTGAGGCTAATGCCGCGGGTATTTGCACACGCATGAGGAGTAAGCGAAGGGGAGGCCGAGTGATGGAGTGCCGCAGCAAGGACCCTCCGGCCGCGCCCTGAATAGGGGACAGCAAGCAAGGCGCCCACCCCCTCTCCCTCCTTTACCAGTGGGGCCAGGTGTAGGCCCGACCAACAGGCGGCCCCCTGCCCACCGCTTGACAAGGTGAGGCAGGGGGTAGGTTCCGCCACCGAGGGGCAAAGAGGCCTGGCGTAGCGAGTCGGCCGGCGGCCATGGCTGCTGCCCCGACGGGCTTTGCCCCGGCATGGCCTTGCGGCGCTGGCGATCCAGCTTATGCGGGGGGCGGAGCCTTGGCAGGGGTGCGGGGCCGCGGGCGGTGGGGAAATTCCCGCGGGCAGGGTCTTGAGTTGCCAGGGGACTTTGTGCCATATTTCACAATCCTTTGGAAAGACCTCCACGAGCAAGGAACACCGTGGCTGCCTATTTCGATCAGTTTGTGCCCAGTTGGCTTGCCTACCTGGCGGCTGCGCTGGTGCATGCGTTCTTGCTGTTGAACGTGGTGGCGGTGGGGGCGCTGGTGTTTATCTGGGCGGAGCGAAAGGTTTCTGGCCGTATTCAGGACCGGCTCGGTCCGACGCGCGTGGGAGGGAAGTTTGGCTGGCTTCAGTCGCTGGCGGACGGCATCAAGCTGATCAGCAAGGAAGATACGATGCCGGCGGGGGCAGACCGGCTGCTCTTCCGCGCGGCGCCGTACATCAGTCTGTGTGCCTCGTTGTGTGCGTATTTGGCCTTGCCGTTTTCGGACGGCTGGGTGGCGCTGCCGGTGGACGTGGGGGTGTTCTTTATCCTGGCGGTGATGGGGCTGGAGGTATTCGGAGTGATCTTGGGCGGCTACGCCTCGGCTTCTAAGTGGTCGCTGTTTGGGGCCATGCGCGAAGCGGCGCAGGTCGTGAGCTACGAGGTGCCGATGGGGTTGTGCGTGGTGGTGCCCGTGCTGATTGCCGGGCAGTTAGATCTGGTGAAGATCGGCCAGATGCAAGGGGGGCTGTTTACCAACTGGTTGATTCTGCACGACCCACTAATCTTTTGCACGTTTTGGGTCTACTTTACCTGTGCCACGGCGAGCGTGAACCGGGCGCCTTTCGACCTGGCCGAGGCGGAGAGCGAGTTGGTGGCGGGTTTTCACACCGAGTACTCAGGGCTGCGGTGGAGCATCTTTTTCATGGCCGAGTATGGTTCGATGTTTGCCGTGAGCGGGCTGGCGGCCATTCTGTTCTTTGGCGGGTGGAATGGGCCGTTGCCCGTGACCCATTGGTTGGGGCTGACGGCCGAGAACGGCGCGTTGGCGGGCTATCTGGGCAATTTCTTAGGGATGTTGAACTTTATCGGCAAGGCCACGCTGGGGGTGGTGTTCATGATGTGGGTCCGCTGGACGCTGCCGCGTTTGCGGATCGATCAGGTGATGAAGACCTGCCTGAAGTACTGCACGCCGCTGGCGGCGGTGTTTTTCCTCGGTGCGGTGGCGTGGACGTATTATCTGCCCGGCGTGGATGTGCGCAGCCGGCCGTTGGGCATGCACTATCAGCGATGGTGGGAAGAAGCGGCGGAGGGTGCCGCGGAGAGCGAGAGGCCTGGCACCATGGCAGCCGCAGCGAAGCCGAGCTTGGCGTCGTTTGTCCGCTCCCAGCCGCAGGTCGTTGAGCCATAGGTAGAGGGTCCAATCGCATGGAACCGATCAACTGGCACACATTCTTTTTCTTGCTGTTCTCGCTGCTGGCGGTGGTGTTTGCGGTGGCCGTGGTGGTGGCCAGCAACGTGGTGCGGATGGCGTTTTATCTGATCATGAGCCTGGGCGCGGCGGCTGGGTTGTTCTTCCTCGCCGGGGCAGATTTTGTCGGGGCCATGCAGTTGATGATCTATGTCGGCGGCACGCTGGTGCTGTTGATCTTCGGTGTGATGCTCACGGCCCAGGGCCCGTTTATTTCCATGAAGACGCGCGGCGGCGACTGGATCCTGGCCGCGCTCTTGGCGGGAATCCTGTTGGCGCTGTTGATCCCCGCAGCCTTTAGCGTGCCAGCCTGGCGGAACAGGGCCACGCCGGAGTACCTGGCTGGGGTGAGGGAGCGGCCGGCCACCAGCGCTCCCTTGGCCATGGGGCTGGTGGGAGCCCGGGTAGACAGGCTCGCTGAAGCGGACGCCAACCGGCGTGAGGGCATGGCCGGCTACCTGCTGCCGTTTGAGATCGTGTCGGTTCACTTGTTGGTGGTGTTGGTGGGTGCGGCGTACTTGGCCCGCACCAAGCGCCGCGCCACGGCGGAGAGGCGCCTGCTATGAACCTGCTGAGCGAGCCTGTGGGCGTATCCCACTACATGATTGTGGGGGCCGTGATGTTTGTGGCGGGCGTGGTGTGCATGGCCAGCAAGCGCAATCTGTTGGGCGTGCTGATGGGGATTGAGCTGGTGCTCAATGGCGCGAATGTGAACTTCGTGGCCTTTTCCAGCCGTTTCTTGCAGAGCGAGGAGGGCCGGAGCTTGGGGCTGGATGGTCAGTTGATCGCCGTGTTTGTCATTGTGCTGGCCGCGGCGGAGGCGGCCGTGGCGCTGGCAATCACGCTGAATTTCTATAACAACTACGGCACGGTGGACGTGGATCGTGCCAGCGAGCTGAAGGGCTGATGAACGAACAGACGCTGAGCAATCTGCTGCCCGTCCTGCTGGGCGCGGCGTGGCTGTTGCCGCTGGCGAGCTTCGCCGTGGTGGTGTTGGTGGGTCCGCGGCTAGGCAAGGCGGGCTTGCTGGCAGGACATGTTGCCACGGGAGCGATCCTCGGTTCGGCCGTGCTGTCGCTGTTGGCGCTGGGTGCCTGGCTGTACGTGTTCGGTTTCACTAGCGGGCAGGCGGCGCACCACGGCGGGGCCGCGGGCGAGCACGTGCAGCAAGAGGCAGAGCATAACGCGGCTGCCCGCGGGCGGGCCGATGCGTCGCACGGGGAAGGAGGAGATGCCATCGCGGATGCGCCGGAGGCCGCTGCCCCCGCTGTTGCGGCGGCGGACGGAAGCACGCTGAGCGAGCCGGTGCGTGCCGGCAAGCGGCGTGCGCGCCCTGCGCCCATGGTCTCGCTGCCGCCGCCGGTGAAACATGCCTTTACGGACGATTGGTACACGCTGGCCGAGTTCGGCAGCCTCCGCGTGACGATCAGCTACTACATCGACGCCCTCACGGTGGTGATGTTCGTGATGGTGTCGGTGATCGCCACGTGCATCCACTTCTACTCCATCGGCTACATGCACGAGGAGCTGCACGATGTCACCGATCACGAGGTGACGCTGTCGGACGGCAGCTACCTTCACCGCCGCGGGCGGTTCCACCGCTTCTTCCAGTATCTCTCCCTGTTCTGTTTCAGCATGCTGGGGCTGGTGGTAGCCGGCAACATCTTCATGGTGTTTGTGTTCTGGGAGCTGGTGGGGATCTGCTCGTACTTCTTGATCGGCTTCTACATCGAGCGCCGCAGCGCCACCAAGGCGGCCAACAAGGCGTTCATTGTCAACCGGGTGGGGGACTTCGGGTTTATCATTGGCCTGATGGCCCTGTGGTCCAGCCTGGGCACATTCGCCTTCGGAGACGTGCCCGGGCAGGGGCCAGGCATCTTCAGCCAGGTCCGCAATCCCCAAGGAGAGCCCCCGCATGCCCTGGCGGCGCCCACCGGCATGGTGCTGGCAAGTGCCCAGGAGAGGGTGGCGGAGATTGTCCGCGACCATTTCAACGTGCCGGATGTGGATCCCCAGAGCGCGTGGTCGGAAGCGGTGGCACGCAGCGGCGGCTGGCGGGCCGAGGGCCTGGGCTACGGTTTGCTGGTGCTGGCTGGGCTGGGCATCTTCTGCGGCTGCGTGGGTAAGAGCGCGCAGTTCCCCCTGCATGTCTGGTTGCCCGATGCCATGGAGGGGCCCACGCCCGTCTCTGCACTGGTGCACTCGGCGACGATGGTGGCCGCCGGCGTCTACCTCGGCGCCCGTTTCTTCCCCGTGTTTACGCCCGAGGTGCTGCTGGTGATCGCCTACGTGGGCGCGATCACCCTGTTGCTGGCAGCCACCATCGCCATTACGGCGGTCGATATCAAGCGGGTGCTGGCCTATAGCACGGTCAGCCAGCTTGGCTACATGATGCTCTCCCTCGGCGTGGGCGGTTGGCTGGCCGGCGTGTTCCACCTGATCACGCATGCCTTCTTCAAGAGCCTGTTGTTTCTGGGCTCAGGCAGCGTGATCCATGCCTGCCACACCAATGACATGACGCGGATGGGGGGCCTGCGGCGGAAGATGCCCTGGACTGCCTACACGATGCTGGTGGGCTGCCTGGCGATCATTGGGGCGGGCATCCCGTTTCTCATCGGGCTATCCGGCTACTACTCCAAGGACGCCATTCTGGCGCAGGTGCTGAGCTTCCGCGGCGTGAACATGTTTCACGGAAACATATTGTTTGCCGTGGCGGCGGGCGGTGCGGCGCTCACGGCTTTCTACATGTTCCGCTTGTGGTACCTGACGTTTGCGGGCGAGCCGCGGGATGAGCACATCTACGAGCACGCGCACGAATCTCCCCAGATCATGTACGTGCCGCTGGTGATCCTGGCCGGGGCGGCGGTGGTGGCGGGCTGGCCGATCCTGGGTCTGACGGACTTGCTGGAGCAGGCCCGGCCGCTGGGTGACGTGGGCCGCGGCGTGATGTGGGCCAGCCTGGCCTATCCGCACGAGCATGCCAGCCACGCCGCTTCGATCCACGTACCGGCCACGCTGGCCGCGGCAGCCACCGCGCTGGGCGGGTTCTTGCTGGCGACCTTGTTTTACGGCCTGCGCTGGCTGAATCCGAACGAGGTGCGGCAGCAGTTCCCCGCCGTGTATCGTTGGCTGTGGAACAAGTGGTACTTCGATGAATTCTATGACCTCGTCTTCGTGCGGCCGGTGCACTTCGTCGCTGCGCTGGCCGCGCGGTTCGACCGCCGCTGGATCGATGGCCTGATCGATAGCCTGGCGCGTTGGGTGCGCGGCGTCTCCATCCTCGACGACGTGCTGGACCGCTATCTGGTCGACGGCGCCGTGAACCTCACCGCGGATTGGTTCTGGTCGCTCGGCCGCGGCCTCCGCAACGTGCAGACCGGCCGGCTCCGCCAGTACGTGATGTTGATCGTCGTCGGCGCGGTCGCCCTGACCTTTCTTCTGGAAGCTTTCGTCTCCCTGCCATAACCCCCTGGCCCCATCATGGCTAGTGCCGTCACGCTGTTCAGCCTGATCGTTTTCCTGCCCGCCGCCACAGCCCTGCTGTTGTGCTTCATTCCCAAGGAGCGCTCGGAGACCATCAAGCTCGTCTCCCTCGCCGCCACCATCGTGGTGTTCCTGCTCACGCTCTACACGGCAGTGCCGCAGCCCGAGGGAATGGAGGGCCCTGGCTTCCAGTTCGGCGAAGCGGCTCGCTATATGCAAGATGCCTTCAGCATCGGCTGGATCGATGCCTTCAACATCTACTACGCCATGGGCATCGACGGCATCAGCTTCCCGCTGTTGCTGCTCACCGCATTCATCAGCATGCTGGCCATGTGGGCAAGCTGGAACATCACGCGGCAAATCAAGGCCTATTGCATCCTGTTCTTGCTGCTGGAAACCGGCATGCTGGGGGTGTTCCTGGCGCTGGATTTCTTCCTGTTCTACGTGTTCTGGGAGGTGATGCTGCTGCCCATGTACTTCCTCATTGGCGTGTGGGGAGGTCCGCGCCGGGAGTATGCAGCCATCAAGTTCTTCCTCTACACCCTGCTGGGCAGCGTGCTGATGCTGGTGGCCATTCTCATGCTCTACTACAACAGCAACCTGGTCACGCTGGCCAAGGTGAACGAGCGGCTCCCGCCGGCACAGCGGTTCTGGCAGCAGTTGAACCTGGACCCGTCTCTCTCCAGTGCCCGCCTGGCGCAGCTCGATGAGCGGGAACACGTGGTGCACACCTTCAATCTGCTGGCCCTGGCCGAAATGGGCCAGCGGACGGATCTGTTCGACCGTGATCCTTTTGTGCTCCGCGTGTTCGGCAGCGAGTGGTTCCGCGGCTGGTCCGTGCAATGGTGGTCCTTCTTGCTGCTGTTCATCGGCTTCGCGATCAAGGTGCCCAGCGTCCCGGTGCATACCTGGCTTCCCGACGCCCACGTCGAAGCCCCCACGCCGATCTCGATGATCCTGGCGGGCATCCTGCTGAAGATGGGCGGCTACGGAATCCTCCGCATCTGTTACCCGATCTGCCCGCAGGGAGGCTACGAGCTGGCGTATTTCGTCTGCGCCTTGGGCGTGGTG
>JAIMBC010000010.1 GCA_023511675.1 Pirellulales bacterium | reverse complement strand
GCTGATAGGCATCATGTACTTCCGCTTGCCGCTCGCCCCCCCCCTTGCCCGCGGCGGACGGGGTGCCCGCTGGGCCATGACGCTCTCTGCCGTGCTGGTCATTGCGCTGGGTGCCTTCCCCGGCTGGCTCACGGCCAGTGCCGCCGCCGCGCTGCGCGACGCCCGCGCCCAACTCCAGTCCGCCTCTGTCTCGCTCGGGTCGCTCCCCGCACCGCAGCCGGCCGCACGCTAAACCGCTCGGAGCCTCCTTGCTCATGTCTTACCTCAAGATCGCTGGCGGTACCGTCTACGATCCCGCCAATGGAATTGACGGCGAGGTGCGCGATATCTGGATCCGCGGCAGCCAAATCGTCGAGCCGCCCTCCGACCCGCAGGACGTGCCTGAGCGGACCATCGACGCCACGGGGCTGGTGGTGATGCCGGGCGGGGTGGACATGCACTGTCATATCGCCGGCCCCAAGGTGAACATGGCACGCAAGATGCGGCCGGAGGAAAAACGCCGCCATCCTCCCGTGCGGCGGACGCCCCTCACCCACAGCGGCAGCATGGGCAGCGTGCCCAGCACTTTTGCCACGGGCTACAAGTACGCAGCCCTCGGCTACACCACCGCCTTTGATGCCGCCATCCCCCCTCTGGCAGCCCGCCATGCACACGAAGAGTTGGCCGACACGCCCTGCATCGACCGGGGCTTTTACGTGTTGATGGGCAACAACCACTTCATCATGAAGTGCTTGCAGCAGAACGAGCCGGAGAAGCTCAAGTCGTTCGTGGCCTGGCTGCTGGGCGCCGCCAAGGGCTACGCCGCCAAGCTGGTGAACCCTGGCGGCGTAGAGGAGTGGAAAACGCGGCAGGCAGGCAATGTGAGCCATCTGGACCAGAAGGTGGCCTCCTTCGATGTGACGCCCCGGCAGATCATTCGCGGCGTGGCGGCGGCGGTAGACGAACTTGGCCTGCCCCACGCCGTGCACGTGCACTGCAATCAGCTTGGCATGCCTGGCAACTGGCAGGTCACGCTGGACACGATGCAGGCGCTGGAGGGACACCGTGGGCATCTCACGCACATTCAGTTCCACAGCTACGGCGGGGGCGACGCGGACGAAAACACTTTCAACTCGAAGGTGGTGCCGCTGGCCGAGTACGTCAATGCGCACCCCAACCTGACGGTGGATGTAGGACAGGTGCTGTTCGGCCAGACCACCAGCATGACGGGCGACGGCCCGCTGGGGTACTACCTGAGCAATGTGTACAAGTCCAAGTGGTTTAGCGGCGATACGGAGCTGGAGGCAGGCTGCGGCATTGCACCGATCGAATACCGCCAAAAGAGCCTCGTGCACGGCCTGCAATGGGCGATCGGCCTCGAGTGGTATCTGCTGGTGCAGGATCCCTGGCGCGTGGTCATGAGCACCGACCACCCCAATGGCGGCTCCTTTCTGGCCTATCCCCAGATCATCCGCCTCTTGATGGACCGCACCTACCGCCGCGACGTGCTGTACAGCATTCACCCGCAGGTCCGCCAGCGGAGCGTGCTGGAAGATCTCGACCGCCAGTACACGCTCAACGAGATCTGCATCATCACACGTGCAGCCCCAGCCAGAATCCTCGGCCTGAAACACAAAGGCCACCTCGGTCCGGGGGCCGACGCCGACATCACCATCTACACGCCCCACGAGAACAAAGAGACCATGTTCGAGCTGCCTCGCTACGTGATCAAGGCGGGTCGCGTGATCGTCGAGCAAGGAGAAATCCGCGAGCCCCACTACGGCAACACCCTGTTCGTCAACCCTGAGTACGACCGCTCCTTGGAAACCGAGATCGCCGCCTGGTTCGAGAGCTACTACACCATCCGCTTTCGCAACTACCCTGTGGGAGAAGAATACCTGCACGCCAAGCAGGACGAGCTGTGACTGCAATCAGGGCAACGCCAGGCGGCACAGCAGGGCGGGATTTTTCCTCGACCGCATGTTGGTAGGGACCGCAGTCATGCGGTCCGTGGCCGCGATGGACAACCGGCCGAAGCCGCTCACCACCAACAGACAGACCGCGGAGGCTTACGCGGCCCGGGACCTATTTGTGGATGGTGACGTAGAAGTACCTGTGTGCCAGCCACATCGGCTCCAGGCGGCAGGCCAACATGGCTTGCTGAAACCGCTGGGCCATCGGCTCTCCGGGAATCTTACCCAGACCGAACAGCGGTACATCTGCCTCGCTGGCCAGCAGGTAACGGGTGATCATGGCAGGCAGCTCATAGGCGGTGACGACCCCACCGGCACTGACGAAGTGCCCCTGTTCGGCGGCGTACAATGCCGCAGATGCCTCGAGCGTCAGCGGGGGATGCTGATCAGCCAGCAGGTCTTTGCGCAGCGCGGCCAGTTCGGCACTCAGATTGGCCTGTAGCGGCAAGATGGCGTAGCAGCGGTTCGTATAGCGCGAGACGGCGTGTCCTTGCTGTCCGGGTAGGGGCGCGAGGCTGGCTGCCATCACCTTCTGATTCAAGAATCGGGTCGAGCCGTCCTCGACCACCAAGGGAATCGGGTCCAAGAACCGAGGTCCATTGTGTGCATCCTGCAGGCTGACCAGGCCGGCGTGTTGCGTATCCTTGGCGAAAGCCTGTGCGAAGAAGACCTCCAGGGCAGGGAATTGGGGCCGCTGCGCCTTCACGGCGGCCGCAACAGCCCGCTCGCGCCAGCGGAGCACGTCCGCCGTGGCGGCCCGATAGGCGGTAACCTGGTGCTGGAAGGCTGGATCCCTGGCTGCCAACTTGTCGAGGGCGGGTGAGACCACCTGAAAGATGGCCTCGTCTGCTAGGAGGGCCGCCAAGGGGGCGCAGACGGCCAGGTAGCGGGCATACAGGTCGGCAACCTCTCCGGCCGAGGCCCTGGCGGCGTCGGCCTCGATCAGTCTGGCCAGTGCCTTGGGCATGTTGGTGCTGAACTGAAGCTGTTCCTTTTCCAATTCCGTGACGCGGGTGCGATCCCACCCCTCCAGGTCGCCGTCTCGGCTCCATTCCAGTGCGCGGCTGCGCAGGGCAGCAACCTGCACCTGCTGCCAGCGGCCGATGAAGTAGGTGACCAGGTCTGGACCGGCCAACTGCTGGTTGCCAACAACTGCCTTGCCGTTTGCTGCCAGGCCGCTGGCGGCCTCTTCCACCTCCGTCAGCAGCGCGGCAAAGTTGGGGGCCTGTGCCTCCCGCTGCTGATCAATCCGCGCGTTGTTCTGATCTCGCCACCACTGCCACCAGTTGGGCTGGATGGTTTGCATCCGCTGGTCGTAGGGCTCATACTCAGCCGCGACCTGAGCGCCCTCGAACCAGAAGCCGAGTTCGTCAAGGTTGTCGCGCAATTCAAACAGCCTGTTGGCGGCCTCGTCCCACTTTTTCTCGCGGATCAGCGCGTCTACGGTTTTCAAGCCATTCAGACCGCGCTTGGCCCGCTGCTTTAATTGCTCCAGCGCCTTGGGAAGGGCCTTCTGCACCGGGGGAAGCTGTTTCAGACGGCTACGCAGCTCGGCAAGCTGTTGATAGAAGTTGTGGTGCCTCAGAGACAGCTCCGGACCAGCGGGTTCTCCCACCAGGGCCAGCAACTTGGCGAACCGCCCGAGCTGGCTGTTGTCCACGAACGTCTTGCCCACGTCCATGGGCTTGAGCTTCTTGATGGCCTCCTCGCCCCCTTCCAATGCCTCCTGGTAGCCTGCCAGGGCGTTGGAAACTTTCTCCAAACGTTCTGCGGCTGAGGCCAGCAGTTCACGGTTCTGTACCTCATCTCGCACGGGCAAGATGGCATGGGGCGCTTGATCTCCCGGCCAATTCACCTGCGCCAGGGCGCTGCCTGCACTGGCCAGCGCCACGAGCAACGCAGCCAAACCGAAGCTGTTCTTCATTACCGCAACCTCACTTGTGGCTGAGACCGTGATGGCCGCTCGCAGCGCCCGGCACATTGGCGATGACTTGCCGGCACACGCTACGTGGCGGAGGGGAGCTTGGCAAAGAACTTCCCCTTGATCGGCAGCGTGGATCCGTCCGCCGCATTGACAAGCTGGCCCTGGATGAGTTCGCACGTGATACGATCTTTCGTAGCCGTAAGCACGGTCAGTTCGACATGACCGCCCACTGGGGTTTGCCAGATGGGACCGTCCGCCTGGTTTTGCAAGTACACCTGGGCTTGCAGCTTCTTGCCCTGCAAGTCGGCCAGACTGGCAGCAGACACCTCGGCACGCACGTACACCGAGGGATACGTCTCCCTCTTGCCCTGCTCGAAGGTGCTAAGCTGCAAAATGGCCGGCTCTCCCGCACGCACCTGGGTCAGAGTCGCATAGCACGCCTCGGCACGCAGGGCACCGCCAGCATCGAGTTCAATGCCCTCCGGCTGGGGCGCAACCTTTTGCTCGACCTTCTGCACCGCGCCCTCGGCCTTTTCCACAACCTGCCCCACCTTCTCGGATACGGTTTGCTTGAGATCCTGCAGCTTCTCGCCGCAGCCGGCGGCCCCAAGGCAGACCGACGTGCAGGCTGCCGCCAGCGACAGCTTTCCCCATCTCACAGCACTACTTGTTTTGCAACATTGCTGTTGGACCGCACGCATCATGTTGAGCACCCTCATACACCTGCTCCAGGCTGCAGGAGCCGGTTGAGCCAGCGTGGCACACAGACTGCGTTGCGGGCCTTGGAACGCTATCCGCATGCCACACTCGCACCCACCAGCGTTGCAAGCCCTTTCCGACGAACGCCGATTCTACTAGAGTTCCCCGAACGATGGCAAGCTTTCAGCCCGTCCCCAACCCTGGGAGAGACGGCCGCGGTCAGTTATGCTGTGGTGGCGGCGGCCATTCAGCCCCGCCCGCTCGCCCAACTGTGCTGCCCCACTCGACGCGAGACCCAGCATGTATCAAGCCGGCGCCACCGCTTACCCCCCTATTCAGCATCGGGATGAAGAGCGTTCCAACGATATTCGCCGCCGCCTGGCGGCCGTGGAACCGCACGCCCTGCGGACCTACACGCCCAGCCTGGCCGTGCTCGCACGCAGTGCTGGCTGCTACCACTGGACGCCCGAGGGCCGCATGCTGGCGGATTTCACCTCAGGCGTGCTGGTGATGAACCTGGGCCACAACCCGGCTCGCTGGTGGCGGCGTGTGCTGGGATACCTGGGCCTAACTGAACTCACCGATGCCCAGCCGTTTGTGCCCGCCCTGACCCTGAATGCCTATAACGCAGCCACGGAGCTGGAACTGGCGGCGGCCGAGCGGCTGGTGGCCCTCCTGCGATCTCAACCCCGCGGAGGGCGCTGTGAACAGGTTTGCTGGGCAGCCAGTGGCAGCGAGGCCATCCAGAAGGCGCTGTGGGCCGCCCTGGACCGACAGGCCGGGGCGGACGTGATCCTTGCCACCCGGCACGGTTTCCATGGCAAGAAGGGGCTGGCAGGCGCCGTTACGGGCAGCGAGCTGGACGCCGAACGCGACCCACGCGTGCGGTTCATCGGCTTTCCGCGAGAGGAGTGCATCGACGTGGCACGCCGCCGGCAGCCGTTGGACCTTGCCCCCTACGCCCAGGAACTGGAGCAGCTCTGGAGGTGTTACGGTCGGCGGATCGCTTGCCTCATTACCGAGCCCTATCTTGGCGGCGGCGGATCCTACCACCCGCAAAAAGAATACTTGCAGCTTCTGGATCGCTTCTGCCACGAACACGACGTGGTGTTCATTCTCGACGAGATCCAGGCCAACTTCGGCCGTACCGGTTCGCTGTTTGCATTCACAGAGTACGGGGTGGAGCCGGACATTGTGGTGCTGGGCAAGGGGCTGGGCAACGGCGTGCCTGTGAGCGCCGCCGTCGGCCGGGCAGACTTGTTCGCCAACATGCGTTATGGAGAGGCCTCTGATACGTGGAGTGCCAATCCCCTCTCTAGCGCAGGCGTGCTGGCCACCCTGGATGAATATGCAGACGGCAGCGTGCTGGCCCATGCCCGCCGGCTTGCTGGCGTGCTCGAAACGGGCCTAGTGCGGCTGAAGGAAACGGGCGTCGTTGCCCACGTGCGCGGTGAAGGCGTGGTGTGGGGCGTGGAGTGCGCGCCCGTGGGCCAGGCCTCCGCCGCGGAAGTGGCATGCGCCTGCGTCGAGGCCTGCTACCGCGGCGATGCCGCAGGGCGGGCGATCCACCTGCTCGGCCCACTGGCGGGTAAGGTACTGCGTGTCAGCCCTCCGTTGGTGATGCCGCTGGACGAGGCTCAGCTCTATCTCGATGTCATGTACAACATCTTCGAGGCGGTGCGCAACCGTCTGGCGTGACGGAGCCAGCCATGATCGATCCCGCTCTGCTGATGCGCATGGCCATCGAGAAATGCCGCGAGGGCATTGCCAGCGGCCAGTCTCCCTTTGGCTGCGCCATCTGGCATGCGGGCAGGGTGCTGGCCGTGGAGCATAATCGTGTCTGGGAAACCTGCGACGTCACAGCCCATGCAGAGATTGTGGGGCTACGCTCGGCGTGCCGCGCGCAGGGCAACTTCTTGTTGCCTGGCGGCATGGCCGCGACCACGTGCGAGCCGTGTCCCATGTGCATGGCGGCGCTGCACTGGGCGCGGCTGGATACGGTGTACTATGGTGCATCCATTGCCGATGCCGCCGCAGCCGGCTTTAACGAGCTACGGGTTCCCGCCGCGGAGCTGCTCCGCCTTGGTGGCAGTACGGTGAAGCTCATTCCAGGCCTGCTGGCGGACGAATGCCGCGGCCTGTTCCAGTTGTGGCGATCCACCGGTAGATGCGAAGCCTACTGATGGGTGCGGGCTGCCGTCGGTTCATGAGCCAGTTCCCGGAGATACACTGCTGGCTATCGCATCCATCCGCTTGACCCGTCAGGTGCGTATCGATGATTCTCCCATTATCTCGCCGAGCAACCATGGCCATGGTGGGTTCAGCCTTCGCTGCCGCGGCAGCACGTATGCATGGGATGGAGAGCCAGGCCGAAGAACCTGTTCCTTCTCGCCCCCGCCCCGCCTCTCATACCCAGGGGCTGCCCTCCGCTGACAGCCCAAACAGCCCCGCTGCCAGCGGTGGCGGCGCCGCCACCCAGCCCGCCGAATTGCAAACTGACCCCAAACTGCCCGAGCCATTTGGGTACTGCCTGAACACCAGCACCATCAGGGGCCAGGGCCTAAGCCTGATCGAGGAAATCGAGCTGGCGGCGCGGGTGGGCTACCAGGCCGTGGAACCGTGGTCCCAGGAGATCGAAAAGTACGTGGCAGAGGGGGGCTCGCTTTCAGACCTGGCCAAGCGGATTGCCGATCTGGGTCTGAGCGTGGCCGGTGTGATTGGGTTTGCCGAGTGGATCGTGGACGACGACGAGCGCCGCGCACGCGGCCTGGAGCGTGCCCGCCGCGATATGGAGTTCACCGCCGCACTGGGTGGCTCTCGGCTGGCAGCTCCACCGGCAGGAGTCGTGGACGTCTCGAACATGGACCTGGCGGCGGCTGCCCGCCGGCTCGCTGACCTGGCGGCCCTGGGCGAAAGCCTGGGCGTCACGCCGCAGCTCGAGCTGTGGGGATTTTCCCGCACCCTCAGCCGGCTGGGAGAGTTGGCCTACGTGGCCGCGGAGTGCGCACACCCCAACGTGTTGTTGCTTCTCGACTGCTACCACCTGCACAAGGGCGGCTCCCAGCTCGCTGGACTGCACCGGCTGAACGGTGCGGCCATGCACGTATTTCACATGAACGACTATCCTGCACAACCCGAGCGGGCGGAGCTGACCGATGCCCATCGCGTCTATCCCGGAGACGGGGCCGCGCCGTTGAGCGAGCTGCTGCGCACGCTGTACCAGATCGGGTTCCGAGGCGTCCTCTCCCTGGAGCTGTTCAATCGCGAGTACTGGCAGCAACCGGCACCCATCGTGGCCCGCACCGGCCTGGAAAGAACTCGTGAGGCGGTGCTCAAGGCCTTTTCGTAAGACGGCTACCCTGGCCCTCGTTGCAGGCTAGCAACGGCCTCTCCTAGCAGGCGGAGTGACTGCCGAGGGGCGTTTCTCGGAGCACAAACCGCTCAGACACCGCCCGTCGCACCCATGCTCGACCCATCCAACAGGACCTCGGCCAGGTGGTCTCCATTGGCTAACAGAACTAAAGGGTGCGCCACGCGCAGGCTTTCTCCTCCGCCAGCGTGAAAGCCCTGCTGGCACGGCGAGCAAATCTGACGCATGAGCGAACTCTCAACGGCGGCACAAAGCGTGCCCGGGTGGCGGTTACGTCCACACCAGCTCAAAGGTCTCGTCACCGATGAGGCGCAGCGTACGGGCCCTTGTATCCCACACCATCGAGACCTGAACCTCTTCGCACTGGGCCTTCCACGTCCACTCATTGCGCACAACGCTCGGTCCGCGTATGATCACCCCCGGGTCAGCAGTAACCCTGGGAGCATGCTGGCCGCGCGGAGCCGAGATGCGAATGCGCGTCTCTTCCTTGGTGCGCAGCATCACCAGCACCGCGGTACGGTCTGCCCGCGCAACGATGCGCAGCAGTTCAGAGGATTCCTCCGTGCCGAAACTCAGCGGCCGCACGCTGGGGCTTTGCCGCCACTGCTCGTAGCGCCGCTCGTACGCCTGCCGTTGGCTAGCCAGACGCTCTTGATCATGGCTGGGCCAGCCTGCCCGGAGGGCGAGTTCTTCAAGTTCCCTGTAGAAGTCGCGCCCGCGCCGCCGGAAGGGGGCTTGTTCCACAAAGCGCCCCACCAGCAGCCACCAGCCGGCATCGCCATAGTCTTGCCTGGTCTGTGCCGCCCTCAGCGTTCTCCGCAAGTGCTCGTACAGGTCGTACGCCAGCGCGTCAAGCGCCGCATGCAGCTCTCGAACCGCTGCCGTGGGCACGGCGTCTCGCCAGAAATCGTTCGGTACCGATGCGATGCGCCGCAAGACCCTACAGACCGCCCGCTGATATTCTTTGGAAATCTGGTTGAGGTAGTCGAGCGAGGGCCTCTGCGGAGTTGCATCAAGCAGATAGCTGCGGAGAGCAGATTGGTGCCGCGGGAGCCCCACGGAGCCAGATTCCCTGCTCCATGCCGACCGCTCGCGGAACTCCCAGAGCAGATTCAGGGCCAAATGGGCAAGCTTGGCGCAGGCGTCCAGCTTCTCACGGGAAGCATGCTGCCGAATCCACCGCGACATGTTCTGGATGAGCTGACCCAGCAGGCGCGAAGCCGCCGCTAGGTCGTCGGGATCACGCCCCTCACCGCTCGCCCCCACGCGGCGGATCAGCAGCCCCGGTTCAGGGGCTAGCGAGAAGCCGTAGACCAGGGCGCCCTCGGCGTCCAAGCGGCTGGGCACGCCGGCCCTGGAGGTAAACGCGCGCCACATGTCGTAGAGGAATCCTGTCCAACGCAGTCGCAGGCCATCGCGCTCCCGTTCTGGCTGCCCGCGAGCACTCTCGTGGAAAGCAGCCCGCACAGCATCATACATCTCTTCCACCAGCGTTATCAGCGCATTCTGCCCGCCGCCCATGCTGCACGCAGTCCAGAAACTACTAGCGAGTTCGGCATCCTGGATTTCGGCGGCGAGCCTCAGGGCGAGTGTCCAATCCTTCAAATGGGAGGCCGCACGCGCCACACGGCGGCGGGCTTCTACATCGAGCTTGACATGCGGGTGGGCACGGTACAGCTCCACGATGCGTGGCGCACGCTCCCTACCAGCGCTCTCCAGCCATTGCAGACACTGCGGGTAGGGCTCGATCGCCGCACGCGCATTGTAGTAACGGTGATGCGCCGTTTGCTGGAGCCGGGTCCAGCAGTCGATGGCCGTGCCCCACTCCTCCAACTCGTACGCGAGATTTGCCAACGGTTCGAGCAACACATGAGAGCTGCCAGCCGTCACCAGCGAAGGGAATTGCCTGATGTACTCGAAGACCTTCCGCCGCAGCGGGGTGTGTGTAGCCGACAACCTGCTGGCTCCTTTCGTGAGCAGCGAATGGAGGGCACTCCAGGGTGCCCATGATTGCTCGTTGGCCGAGGAAGGCATGCGCTGGCGGTGCTCTCCCAGCGCGTCCAGCAGTTCCTGGACGTAGGTGGCCACGCCCGCCTCTTCCGCAGGCGTGGCGGGTGGAGAGTCAAAGGGATCAGCAAGCGGTTGGAGTTTTAGTGCGATGTTTGCCAGTTGCCTCCGCCAGGGCGGGCAAACGTAGAGGTCCGCTAGTGGCTGCCAGGCCAGGGCCTCCCACAGCCACGTGACGGCCTGCTCGGGCGCGATCCGCTCGATCATGCGTGCCGCCTCGATCACGCGGCCGCGATAGTACTGTTCCCAGGCCTTCATGCGATCGCAATCAGCGGTCTTTTCGGCACGGTCGTAATAGAAGGCAGCACGCTCGCACTGTTCGGGGTCGCGCTGGTCGTGCGCGGCCTTTTCGAGCTGTTTGGCCAGCGGAAGCCAGTTGCCCTCGAAGACGTGGACCAACTCGCCTCGCGAGCCGTCCGAGTAGCGCAGGCCCACGAGGTTGCACACCTCGCCCGAACACGTTTCCTCCAACCACTGCTCCAGCTTTGCCCACAAGGCGTTCCAGCCCTCTTCCGTCTCAACGATCCACAGTTGCTCTCGGGCGCGGCTCACAGCCACGTACAGCCGGTTAAAGAAATACTCCGCCGCGAACAGATCCGCCTCGGCCACCGAGTCGTTCTCTGCTGCGTTGCGCCAGCTCCAGAAGTCATCCAGACCCAGTTGCGTGAAGGCCGTACCGAATCCGACCAGGGCCACAAAGTCCTGTTCCAGACCCTTGATCTCGGCCGGCGTCACATAATTGGGCCGGTCAGCGGGCGGAGACTCGAAGCCCAGACCACGCCAGAAGGGCCTGGCGGTTTCGATGGTCTGGTCATCGTCCTCAGGTCCGATCAGGAATACGCCCTGCTCCAGCAATTCTTGCACGGTATTCCGTGCGTCGATGAAGGGATACAAACGCCGAATGCGCTGGTTCGGCTGATCATCATGGACGCGCCACAGCTCCTGCACGGCGCCTTGATGTCCCAGACAGTGCTGCCGCAAATGTTGCAGCGCGTTGCAGAGGCGGCCCACAGATGCCGCATTGCGGTAGTTACACTTCAGCTCGTGCTTGGCCACATCTGGCAACGAGACCTGCGGGAGGTGGCACACCAGGGCCTTGGCCAGGTCGGTGCGCACGCGCTCCCAGCGGAAGCAGGAGGGATTTACGGTCTGGTGGCCGTCTCCCGCAAGAATCACCGGCAGGCCCCCAGATTGGCCGGATCCTGAGCCGGCTGCGGCATAATCATACTTCCGCCAGCTCAGACAACCCAGCAAGGCGGCCAGCTCGATGCGGGAGAAGTCCTGCACCTCGTCGCAGACCAGCAGGGGAAAGTCCGGCGCATCGGGACGGCGGTTTAGCAGCACTTCCCAGGCCAGGTCCAGATCATCCCAGTAAGGAGGCAGATCATCGCGGCCAGTGGGGAGAATGGTAAGCTGCTGATACCATGGCCAGACGTGCTCCCAGACATCGTGGTACAGTTTCTCAGAGACCTGCCGTTCCTTGCGGGGTACATAGTCCGTCTCTGCATATTCCTCGGCCGTCATCCAACGGGCGTCGTCGGTTTCGTGGATCTTGAAGCCCTTGATATAACTGCGGATGATAAACCAGACAGCCTCGGGAGTCGCATCGCGGCTCTGGCGGAATCGGCCGCGAAAGCCATATTGGCCCCGGCCGCGAAGGAGATCTCGAAAGGTGGCAAAGTCGAGCCATCCCCCCTTTTCTTGCCGGCGGCGCACAGCGAATCTGCGTGCATGCTGGGGCGAAAGCTGCTGCAAGGCGAAGTTGTGATAGGTATCGCACGTGAGCTGGAGACAGACGCGGTCGCTGTACACGGTACCCTCCAGCCGCCGGCGCTCGGTCAGCTTCTCGATCAGTTGGCGCGCGCCCTCCAACAGACGCTCGCTCTGCGTCAGATACAGCAGGCGCGGGGGCTGCTCCGGATGTTGCGCTTGCAAGTTGCGGCTAAGTTGCTGAGCCGTATAGTAGTAAAGCAACGTCGATTTGCCGCTGCCCGCCCGGCCTTCGATGATGGCGGGCACTCCCTCTCCGCTGCACAGGCTATCCAGGTAGCGGTACTCCTCGGTCGACAGGGCCAGAAACACCTCCCGTTCCTGCCAAAGCTGCTGCCACAAGGCTGCGTCAGCCAGGAGATAGTCCGGAAAGGCGCGCTCTGCAAGCTGGCTCATGGCGTCCCAGCGCTGGGCGGGGTCGTGCTGCTCTGCCACGCGCTGGATCCGGCGCAACAGCTCCTCAGCGCGCAAATCCACCTCACACGAGGCCGAACCCGAAGGGGTAGGCACATGCAAGCCCAGCAGGAACACGTGGGGGGCCGCAGCGATTTCAGCCATTGCCAGCCGTACATAGTCCACCCGATAACCGCCCCTTTCGCGGTGAAGCCGGACACCGCACGGCTCACCGTGCTGATCGGCAATCCCTTCGAGCAGCTTGCGAATGTCCCCCTTCGCTTCGTCGATCTCTAACTCCCGCAATGTCCGCAGCCAATGCTCCGGCACGAAGAACGCCGCATCGCGCGGAGGCAGGGCCACAGGGTCCAGCAGCTCTTGCAGTGCTTGCGGGGGAACCTCGAGGGCGGCGGAGATCAGCGGGCCAACATCGGCTCGTACCGCCGCCTCGCGCATGCGGCCCAGATGTTTCTCGACGAGCGTCTCATAACGATCAGGCCGGCCCTGCAAGACCTCTTCATACGTCCGGCTATTTCTTTCCAGTGCGTCCACCAGCACCAGGACGGGAACCTTGGCCGAGGAAACAGGCACGGACAGCAAGCGTGCAATCAGACAGCGGTTCCCGGGGACGCGCTTCTTGAAATAGCCGTTGCCAATCGGATCTAGCGTGGGAGGCCTTACCACCCCATTGTCCGGCAGATTGCGCAGCCGGCCCTTCAGTTCGTCGATGGCCTTGCGCACCTCTTGCGGTGCCCTTTTGCAGCTCGGGCAGCTCGTAAACCACGTAGCCCATACGTCCTCCCCATACGATCGATACACGGCCCTTGGCTAGAGAAATACCCGCCGCCGCTGGCGCCCGGCCCACCGATGCATCCGCATGAGCTGCGACGCCCTGCGGTACCGCCACGTTAGCCCCCGGGCAATGCACTGTCAATCATGCGGAAAGACTGGCCGTCGGCCGCGATGGTTAAGCGTCCCGGGCGACGCCTACTGAGCATGGCGGCCGCCGGCCGTGAAGTACCATCGCTCGCGACCGTTCTGGAACCGGGGCCAGGGCCGGTTGGTTCGGACTCCCGACGCCCAGCCAGGTATCGCCGCAGGGCCAGTGCCACGATGCGACGAACGGGCGACGAAAGATCGGTTTCGAGGATCCCAGGGTGGGCAAGGCGCCGTCCAAGCTAACTCGCCGAGGCACGCAGCATGCGCATGCCGTTGACAATGACGAGCAGGCTGGCGCCCACGTCCGCGGCCACGGCCAACCAGAGTCGGGCAAGCTCCGGCGGTCCAAGAAGGGCCAACAGCAGCACGCCGGCTTTGATACCCAGGGCCAGCACGATGTTCTCCCGCAACACGACGTGCAGCCGGCGGCCGATGCGGATCAGTTCTGGGACGCGCGTGACGCGCGGCACCAGCACGGCCACGTCGGCGGTTTCGAGTGCCGTGTCACTGGCGTGGGGGCCAAGGGCGATGCCTAGTGTGGCGGCGGCCATGGCAGGCGCGTCATTTACCCCGTCGCCCACCATGGCCAGATGTGCCGCCTCACGGCGAAGCTGCTGCACGACCTCGACCTTTTGTTCCGGCAGCAATCCGGCGCGGACATCGTCGATACCCAGCATGGCCGCCGCCTGCCGGGCCACCTGCGGCAGGTCTCCGGAGAGCATCGCCAGTCGGGTGATGCCCAACCGCCGCAGCTCGGCAACGGCCTGGGCAGCGTCGGGGCGCAGCGGGTCGGCTAGCAGCACCTTGCCCAGCAATTCCCGCTGAGTTCCAACCAGCACCGGCGTGCACGCCGCGGAGTCGAAATCGGCTTGCCATACCGGCTCGGGCTGGCCTGCGGGGTCGTCGGTGGGCAGTCCACGGTCCGCGAACAAACGGGGCGATCCCACGAGGTAGCGTGTGTCGCGCCACGTGCCCTCCACTCCCAGCCCACGGAGGGCCTGCACGTCCGAGACTCCGTCCCAGGCAACTCCATGCCGCCGTGCGTGCTCGACGATGGCCTGGGCCAGGGGATGCTCGCTGTGGCTTTCGAGCGCCGCGGCCACGCGTAGCACCTGTTCGGCAGATGCTCCGGCCGCGGGTAAGACAGCGATCACGGCCGGCCGCCCCGTGGTCAGGGTACCGGTCTTGTCCAAGGCCACGGCATTGATGCGGCCGGCGTTTTCGAGGTGTTCGCCGCCCTTGACCAGCAGGCCGCGGCGTGCGGCGCCGTGCAGGGCACAGACGATGGTGAGCGGCGTGGCGATGACGAGCGCGCAAGGGCAGGCGATGACCAGGAGCACGAGGCTGCGGTGGAGCCAGACGGCAGGGGGAGCAGCACGCGCCCAGGCGGCGCCGATTTGGGTGGCGAGGAGGGGCAGGGCTGCCGCGGCGAGGGCCAGCAGGATCACGGCGGGCGTATAGCGGCGTGCGAAGGCGTCGATGAAGCGTTCGGTGCGGGAGCGCGAGCGTCTGGCCTGCTCGATGAGAACGGCGATGTGGGCGAGCGTGCTGTCGGCTGGAGGTCGAGTGACTTCAATGACGAGGGCCCCTTCTCCGTTGAGCGAGCCGGCGAACACCTCATCTCCTGGGCCTTTTTCGACGGGCAGACTTTCGCCCGTGATCGCGGCCTGCTGCACGGCAGACGACCCGCTGACCACGCGGCCGTCGCTGGGGATGCGTTCGCCTGGCCTCACTAGCACACGGTGCCCGGGAAGCAGTTCGTGCGGAGGGACGATCCGCTCTTGGTCGTGTTCGAGCAGCCGCGCGCTCTGCGGCGCCATGGCCGCCAGCGAACCGATGGCCCGCTGGGCCCGCCGCAGACTGAGCCGCTCCAGGGCGAGGGCCAGGCCGAACAACCACATGGCGGTGGCTGCCTCGAAGAACTCGCCGGTCACCAGGGCGCCAGCGGCGGCGAGAGTCATCAGCACGTTCATGTCCCAGGTCCTCAGCCGCGCGGCCCGCCAGGCCGCACGCGCCACGGGCAGGCCGGAGGCCAGCGTGGCCATCACGGCCGCGGTGCGGGAAGCCAGCTCCCAGCCAGCGGCAGCGCAGACTGCCGCGGCCAGCAGCACGGCGCCTCCCAGCCCCCATGGTCCCCGCCACATGGCCCACCAGGGCTCCGGCTGGGCGGGTTGCAGGGCAAGCGGCGCGGCGGCCGGCGCGGCGATCTGCTGGGGCGAAAACCCTACCTGTTGCAAGCGGGCGGTGATGGAGGCCAGGTCGGTGCGGCCCGCATCGAACTCGATGCGCAGGCTGCGCGCCAGGTAATCCGGCTCCAGCTTGGCGATTCCCGGGAAATCTTGCAGCGCCTTTTGGACAAGGCCCAGCTCCGTGGGACAATCGAGCTGGGGAATGTGGAGCGTGGCGATGGTACGTGGCGTCACGTGGCGTTGCGGCGGGTATGTCCCGTGTTCAAGGCCGGCATGGAGCGTGCCCGCCTACCAGAGCAGGCGGCCGCCGTCGATGACAATCACGCTGCCGGTCATGTAGCTCGAAGCATCGCTGGCCAGGTAGAGGGCCAGTCCAGCGATTTCTTCAGGGTTGCCCAGCCGGCCCATGGGGATGGCCGCTTCGATTTCGGCTTGCAGCTCCGGCTTCATGCTGAACCAGCGGCGATTCGCATCGGTGAGGAACGTGCCTGGAGCAATGGCATTCACCGTCACGCCATAGGGCGCCCAATCTGCCGCCACGGCCTTGGTGAACATCGCCAGTGCCGCCTTGGCCGTCTCGTAGCTGCGGCCGCGCATGGGCTTGCCCGGCAAGAATCCCGAAATGCTGGCCACGTTGATCACCCGGCCGCGCCGCCGTGGCAGCATGGCACCCCCAATGAGCTTGGTACAGAGAAAGGCCTGCGTGAGATTCAGGTCGATGATCCGCTGCCAGTCCGCCAGCTCCAGCTCCTCGGTGGGTATGTTGATGCGCCTGCCGCCCACGTTGTTGATGAGAATGTCGATCGGAGAGTGGCGTGTAAGCACCTCGCGGCAGAAGGCTTCCGCCCCGGCGGGCGTGGCCAGGTCGGCCGTCATGGTGACCACCCGCCTGGCGGCGCCTGCCAGCTCTTGCTTGGCCTGTTCCAGATGGCTGGCCTCGCGACTGGCGATGATCACTTCTGCGCCTGCCTCGGCTAAAGCGCGGGCCATCTCCAGGCCCAGACCACGGCTGCCGCCGGTAACCACGGCCCGGCGGCCATCGAGTCGGAATTGGTCGAGAATGCTCATCGGCGGCAGATCACCTCTGGTCGGAGTAGGCTAACGGGTACGGTCGGGGCGGCAGTTCCTCGCCCCAACGGCTTACGGCTGGGGTGCCCCGCCATTGTACCGCAGCGCGGGGCCGGATGGGGTACGTCGCCGCGGATTGCGGTACAGGACTTGTGCCAACAGTGCCGGCGAGCCCGGCTCCTCCGCCGTGCGTTCAAAGTGCCAGCGGTCGTGCGTGGGGACCCAGCGTTCATCAACAGGCCAGGGATCGAACGGCTGGTAGCCCAAAAGCCGTGCTAATCTGCTGGAGTCCAGAGAGACGTTGCCGGCACGCGGCGGAATGGGGCCAGCCTCGCGCCTCGGCTTGCCCATCAACAGGCGGGGATCGTACCCGCCCACCCGGTTCACAATCTGGGCGATCTGGTACAGGCTCAGCCTGCGCGGCCCGCCTGCGTGGAGCAGGCCGCTGTCTCGCCGGGCCAACATCGTCTCGCATAGACGATTGAGGCAATCCGTGTAGGTGGGCGTGCGAATCTCGTCAAAGTAAAGCGTGGCAGGCCGGTCCTTCTTGAAGCGAGATTGGATCCAGTCGATGGCTCCCGCATGCCCATTGAAACTAATGCCCATCGGCAGGCTGATGCGCAAGATGCAACACCAAGGTGCCTCCGCAAGCAGAAGCTGCTCTGCCTCCACCATGGTCTTCCCGTAAACGGTCACAGGGTCGGTGGGATCCTGCTCCACGTGCCCCCCCTCTCCGTTGCCAGAGAAGACCAGGTCGATGGAGAGATGGACCAGCCGCACGGCCGCCGAGCCGATGGCGCGCAGCACGTTGCGCACCCCGAGCACGTTGATCCGCCAGGCCAGGGCCGGATCGAGTTCACAGGCACGCAGGGCGCAATTGCCGGCACAATCCAGCACGCTGCGAAAGCCATACTGCTCAAACAGCCGTGCCAGTCCATCGGCATCTTCTGCGTCGCAGGCCAGAATGCCCGGCCCGTTGAGCCGCACATTGTCTCGCTGCCGCAAGCCGTACACCTGGCCCGGGTACCGACTTTGAAAATAGGGCAGCGCATTGTAACCAGCCACGCCCGCCACGCCCGTGATCAGTAACGGTAGGGGCACCTCCCCGGCTGGGTCCGGATGGCAATCAAGCGTCGAGCAGATCACGGTTTGACGTGGTAGTACTTCCTCTCGAGTCATGGACCGGCCAGCAGCCTGCGCTGCGCAAGCTACCGGCCTCGATCGGGTTATCCAGCCTCCATGGCGTGGAGCGACTCAGCCTGTCCGGCCCCGGGTTGGGCACCCGGCACAGCGGGAGTAATTCTACCGGCACGGCGTAGTGGCTACTCCGCCTCGACGGTAGAAACGAGCGTGCCAATCTGCGCGATGCTCGCCTCCAGCCGGTCGCCGGGCTTGAGGAATGTGCCCGTGGCAGCGCCCACGCCCGATGGAGTTCCCGTCGAAATGATATCGCCTGGCTCCAGGGTGACAAAGTTCGAGATAAAGGCAATCACGGCCGCCACTGGGAAGATCTGCTGTGCGGTGCTGGCCTGCTGGCGCACCTCCCCGTTGAGTCGCAGTTCCATGCGCAGGGTCTGAGGGTCGCCCACGCAGTCGGCCGACAGGATGCACGGGCCGCAGGGACAGAAGCCGTCGTGCCACTTGCCGTGCATCCAGTCGAAGAATGCGTCACGATCTCGCGTTCGACGTTGCGGGTTCGGCCGGAAACGGCGGTCGGAAATATCGTTGATGATGGTGTATCCGGCCACCACGCCCAGCGCCTCGGCCTCCGCAACCCGCTTGGCACGGCGGCCGATGATCACGGCCAGTTCCAGCTCCCAGTCGATAGCGGCGGGCGAGATCTCCGGCAGCCGCACGGCCCGTCCCGGCGCAAGCAACGTGGTGGAGGGCGGCTTCATGAACACATAGGGGAAGGTCTCCGCACGCTCGACGGCCATGCCGCCCCCTTCTCGGATATGCTCCGCATAGTTGCCCGCCAGCAGAAACAATTTGTTCGGCCGAGGTACCGGCACCAGCAATGAGGTTTGCTCCACGGAGAGCACCGCGTGCGCAGGCAGCCGGTCGAGGCGCGGCCCAACGTAAGCCTCCAGGGTCCGGCATGCGGCATGGCGCGGACCATCCGGGGGCAGATAACAGAGCAGATCGTCTCCGGGCGGCAGCTCCAGACGCTGCCCTGTCTCTTGTGCGTAGATTTCTGCTGCCGCGTGGAGGGGAACGAGGCGCTCATCATAGAACAGGGCAGCGCGGGGCTGTCCCTGGTCGTCGTATCGACAAAGGCGCATGGCTGGGGCTCCGTTACGGGCGTACGCGAGTGGTCAGGGAAGTAATCAGCACGTAGCACGGCCGAGTTGTCAAGGAGGTCCTTTCCGCCGGTGCCGCCGGTCCGTGCCTCTCGGTCCTGTCGCCTGGTCCTGTCGCCTGGTCCTGTCGCTCTGCCCTGTGGCCCGGGCTTGTCGGACCGGCGCAGGCAGCTTGTCGGGCGCCTCAGGCAACACCCCCACGGCAGCCCGCCCTCGGGTTGTGGTGAGGCGGCAATCTTCTCTGGACGTAGCGGGCGGGCTAGACTGAGTGCGTTTGCAATGGAGCACCCGTACGGAGGTTCGCGGCCATGGCCCATCAGCCCACACGGCGGCAGTTTCTGGAGCAATCCACGCAGGCATCGGTGCTGGCAGCCGCTGCGTGCAGCGGCTTTCATGCCTTTGCCGACGAGCGGCCGGAGGTGGTGCGGCTCGGACTGATCGGCTGCGGGGGTATCATGGGGCACCATCTGCAAGGGCTGGTGCGCCGTGGCGAGGCGGTATCCATCGCCTGGTTGTGCGATGTGGACCCTCGCCAGATCGAGCAGAAGGCCGCCATGCTGACGGAGTTCCAGACGCCGCCCAAGCGAACCGGACGCTTCGAGGAGGTGCTTGCCGACCCGGACGTGGACGCCTGCATCATCGCCACTCCCCATCACTGGCACGCACCGATCGCCCTGGCTGCCATGCAAGCGGGCAAAGACGTGTACGTGGAGAAGCCGTGTTCGCACGTCTACAATGAGGGCCTTGTGCTGGCTGCCGCAGCCGTGAAGTACGGGCGGGTCTTCCAGCACGGCACGCAGATGCGCAGCAGCCCGGTTACGGCCCAGGCCCGCAAGCTGCTCGACGAAGGGATGATCGGCCAGGTCAAGGCAGCCCGCGCCTGGACCGCCGAAACCCGCTCCGTTGTGCCGCCCGTCCCGGATACCGATCCGCCGCCAGGCGTCGATTACGACCGCTGGCTCGGACCCGCCCCCAAACGCCCCTTCAACCCGCTGCGCTTTCATGGCTCCTGGCGGATGTTTCGCGACTATGGCAACGGCGAGATTGGAGATGACGGCATTCACGACCTAGACATGGCCGTGTGGGGCCTGGGCGTGGAGACGCTCCCGCGGCAGATTACGGCCCGGGGCGGCCGCATGTTGCTGGACGGCCATGCCAGCGAGTACCCAGACAACATGCACGCCATCTACGAGTATCCCGACGGGCGCGTGTTGATCTACGAGAACTATGCTTTCACGCCCTACGGGCTGCACGGCTTTGATAACGGCAACGTCTTCTATGGGACCGAGGGGTATATGGTCTTCTCGCGCCGCGGGGCGTTCAGCGTCTTCTTGGGGCCCAAGAATACGCCGGGGCCGACCGAGCCGCGCGAGCTGCGCGGCCAGACGGGCTATGCCGAACACATGGCAAACTTTCTCGAGGCGGTCCGCCACCGCACGCCCACCCATGCTCCTGCCCAGGTAGCACACCTTTCCAGTGCGCTGGTACACCTGGGAGAAATCGCCCTTCGCACGCAAGGCAGGCTCGCTTTCGATCCCCAGCAACAGCGGTTCCTCGATTGTGACGAAGCCAACCAGATGCTCACCAAGCGTTACCGCGAACCCTACGGCCTGCCGGTTTGAAGGCCAGGAACTGAGCGCGATAGCCGCCGACGTGCCGCGACGGAAAGTCGGGACCAGCGATGGCCGCGACGCCGCGGCGATTTCCCCTGCCACTCCGTGACGGGGGATGCCCACTGCCAGTCTGGCGCAAGTGGACCACCGTGCCGGTGTCTGATGCTAGAGGCGACTGTCGCTGCCGGGATTTCTTGCCGCCGGCGCGTGCTACTGCCGGCGTGTGTTCCTGCCTGGGGACGCCGCTAGTGCCGCACAGCGTCTTGCCGTGCCCCCAGAGCGGGGTCGATTGTTGGCGCAGCCGGTTCTTCCTGGCTCGATGTGGTGGGGCCGTCCTCCGGCACCCAGGGCCCAAACCGCCGCTGGCGATAGAGCACCAAGCCGTGCGCGGCGTGGTACAGGCCGCCACACTCCAGATCCAGCTTGCGTGTGGCCTCCAACTTTGAGCACAAGAACAGCACTGCCTTCGTGATCCAGGACTCTCGTAATTGAGCGTCCTTGAGTGCCAACATCAAGAACTCGAGCGTATGGCCCGTGGTGTTGATCTGCACGCCCACATCTGCCGCCTGGCCCGGCCCCTGAAAAAAGTTGCTGGAGAAGGAGCCATCGGGGTTCTGATACCGCTGGGCGGCCGCAACAGCTTCCTGAATCTTGTTCTCGGCCTCCAGCCAGCCGCCCTGCAACGGTTGTTTGGATTCGAGGTACCGATTCACGGCCGTACACAGGCCATACAAGCGGTGTGTGCCGCCGCAGGCACTGCCCCGCAAGTCCTGCCGGGCTTCCATGGCAACCAGGCGTTCGAGGGTCCATTCCTGGCCGTTTTTGGCCTGCCAGCGGGCATCAAGGGGCAGGTAGGTGGAGAAGGCCATCAGGGTCCAGGTGGCCTCCATGCCGTCGTAGACATCCCATTGCGCCTGGCGGACCATGTCGGCCGTGGTGAACTGCTGGCCGCGCACCATGATCGTGCGGTCGGGCGCCAGCCCTATCTGAGAGAGATAGCCCAGCCACTGATCTTCATGGCCCTGGCCTACCTTGTCTCCCGGTTCGAGGATGGCCTCCAAACCCTGGCCCTCGGGAAAGCTGTCTCCCGGCACGAGGGTCCAGCCGGCAAGCTGGCCTCCCTCAAGCAGGTATTCCAGCGCACTGACAGGCTTGCCATCTACCACCACCTGCAGTCGGGGACCAAACGCCAGCACGCCATGCACCACCTGCCAGGCGTTGGAGACCTTGGCATTCAGGTGCCGTCCCAGAGTAAAGCCCAGCACGCGATCCACACGCTGCCGCAGCTCCTGGTCGTCTGGAAGGTGCGTTCCTTCTGCCACTGGCCGCCCCGCCTGATTGCCCTGCACGGCTCCGCCCGTCGTCCGCTCCGATGCCGTACCATCACACCCCGCCAGGGCAAGCAGCACAACAGCCAGGGCCTTGCAACACCTTGGAAGGCTCAGAGACCGGGAACTCGCCTGCGCAAGCCGGCGCATCGGTGGGGCTCCGTGGGCAATCGGCCTCTGCGGCGGCCGTGCCGAGAGGGAGCAAGCGACTGGCCCCGCATCCAACAGGGCGCTGGCCAGAGGTCCAGTAGTGGCTCAGCGTACCAAACATACCACCAAAACGGCGCGCACTCCAGGGAATGTGGGCAAAGAGTGCAGCCGGCGAAAACCTTAAGGCCGCGATACCGCGCGGAGCACCCTGGGTTAAATCTTCAGAGCGCACGCAACGGCCCCCCTGGCGAGCGAAGCGAGATACCCGTGTGCCCTAGCTGGTTGCCTGCAAGACGCCTTTCTAGACTGGAGGTGTGGCCCTGACCTTGCTGCCATCAGAACCCAAACCTTGCGTAAAGGAGCGCCGCCGTGCCCGGTAGCGCGGCCAGCTCTGCGGCCGTCAAGCTGATCGACCCCGACGTACGCCTGATGCTCCAGGTACGGGAAGGGAATGCCGCAGCATTTGAGGAACTGGTGGTTCGCTACCAGGACCGGCTGGTGTGTGTGTTGGAACACCTGGTGGGCTCGCGTGCCCTGGCGGAGGATCTGGCGCAGGAGGTGTTTTTACGCGTTTACCGTAATCGCGACCGGTACACACCGGATGCCAAGTTTTGCACCTATTTGTTCACCATTGCCAACCACCTTGCCGCCAATGCCCTGCGAGACCAGTCGCGCCGGCGCGAGGTGCAAGTGGTGGCCGATCCGTCCGCCAGCGGCGCCACATCGCTGGACGAGCTGGCCATCGCCGCCAGCGGCCAATTGCCCACGCGCGTGGCCGACAAGGCCGAGTTGTGCGCCATGGTACGGCAGGCGCTCGGCGCCCTCAGCGAAAGGCAGCGGATGGCCGTGCTGCTCAACAAGTTCGAGGGAATGAGCTATGCCGAAATTGCCGCCGCCATGGACCTCACGCCAGAGGCCGTAAAGTCGCTGCTGGCCCGCGCCCGCGAGCATCTCCGCCAAGTGCTAGAACCGTACCTGTCCAGCGGCCAACAACCGCAAGTGGATTAACGCCATGCACTCCCCTGACCCATCCTTTGCCGACGACCCGCAACTGACGGCCGACCTCGTGGCCTACCTTGACGGCGAATTGGACGCCGAGGCGAGCCGCCTCATCGAGGAACGGCTGGCATCGGATCCACAAGTGCGCCAGCGGCTGGTCCTGCTGGAACGCACGTGGGATCTGCTCGACGAGCTGCCCCGCGTCTGCGTGGGAGACGTGTTCACGCGCTCCACCATCGAGATGGTCGCGGTCAAACAAGAAGAGGACCTGGCTGGTACGGCACCCGCCCGCCGCCGTCCCTGGCGCCGGTACCTCCTGCCTGCCGTCGGCCTGGCGGCTGCCGCGCTTGCCGGCTGGTTGGGCGTGCAGCTCGCCTGGCCCGACCCCAACCACAAACTCTTGCAAGACCTGCCCGTTGTCGAAAACCTGGACGCCTACCAGCAGGTGGGAGACATCGACTTCTTGCGCCGCCTGCACGCCGAGGGACTGTTCGCTGAGGAGGACGAGAGCGATGCGTTCTAACGCCTCCCGTCACTCTGCATGGCAGCGGCCCAGGCCATCCATCCGGCCGCCGCGCACGAACTCCTGTTCAAGCACAGTGCCGCAGGTTCACGTGGCGTCTCGGCCTGATGCAGCACGCTTGGCGGCCACAGCTCGGCGGCCAGCTATCGCTCCGCATTCAGGCACGGCGCGGCAGCCACGCGCAGCACGACAGGCAGGCACGCTGCGGCGGCCCGCCACCCCATGGCTGTTCGCCCTGGCGTGGCTGCTGGGAGGCCTGAGCCTGCCGGGTCCGGTCGTGGCCGACGATGTTCTGGCTGAGCGCCGGAACCGCATCGCCGCAATGAACGCGGCGGAGAAAGAGCAGCTTGCACGCCGGTACGAGCGCTTCCTGGCGCTGAGTGCCGCAGAGCAGGATCGGCTGCGGGCGTTGCACCAGGCCCTGGAGGAGGATCCGGCTGCTGATGAGCTGCGGGCAGTGATGCTGCGATACCACCGCTGGCTGACGCGGTTGCCGACGGCGCAGCGGGCCGAACTGTTGGCGATGGATCCGGAAGAGCGGTTGGAGAAGATCCGCCAATTGCGTGCCGCCGAGCGGGCACGCCAGCGCGGCCGTTTGACTGCGGAAGACCGCCAGGTGGTGATGCGCTGGCTGGAACAGCTTGTGCAAGCGCGGCTTCCGGCTGAGGAGTGGAAGCGGCTGGAGTCTTTGCCTGAGCAGCAGCGGCGAGCAGAGCTGGCTCGGCTTGCAATCCAGCGGCGGCAGCAGAACCTGCGGCTGGGCACGTCTCTGGAAGAGAACGTGCGCGCACTGCGTGAGGCCCTTTCGCCGCGTGCGCAGCAGGCCCTGGACGCCGAGACGACCGTAGAGGGGCGCCGCGCGCTTTTGGCGGCATGGATTCGCCAGGCACTGGGAGATGTTTACGGGCGGGGGCCTTTCCGCCGACGCGAACCGCCCGACCCGGAAGTGCTGCTTCGGTTTCTGAACGAGGAACTCACGCCCCAAGAGCGCCAGCAACTCACTGGCTTGTCGGAGGAAGCGCTCCTGCTGCGATTACAGCGTCTGTATTTCCAGAGGCAATCGCAGCGGAATCCGTCCGAGCCGGGCCCTCGTCGGAGGCCTCTCTGGGAACGCAACGACTCCGCAGGCGAGCGAAGGCGGTGGCCCTAGGGCAGGACGGCTGCCGGCCGCGCACCCTGCGGTCGCAGAATCCGGCGGCCCGGCAGCGGAGCGGGGCGACCGCTGGCAAATCCGCCAGATAGCGACCGATGCCGCCACCGCGACAGGCTGGCAGGCCAGACCGCGGAATGGAAGCCCGTGCCGGCCGGCCAGACCGTCGTCGCTGGGGTCAGGCCGCTGACGCCCATCCCGTGCTCCAGGTGCTGGGAGGGTCGAGCTTTTCGCCGCCACGGCGCGCTGTTATGCTAGCTCTTACCGGGTGAGGCCCCGCCGTCGCGGGTGCCTGGCAGGTGAGCTGCCGTCCCGGCCCCGCCACTTACCGACCGAGGGACAACGCATGGATCGACATGTGCGCAGCGTATCGGGCAGCAACACGCATCGTACCTCAACCGACCGCCGGAGTTTTCTGAAGACATCGACGGCCGCGCTCGCGGGCAGCGTGCTGTTAGCGCGAGGAGTGCATGCCGGGGGGGACGAGCGGCTGCGGATCGGGCTGGTGGGCTGCGGGGGGCGTGGCAGCGGTGCCGCAGCCGATGCCCTGCGGGCCGATCCCCACACGGTGCTCACCGCCATGGGAGACACTTTCTCTGACCGGCTGGAGAGCAGCCTCAACAACTTGCAGAAGCAGTTTCCGGCAGACAGGCTGGACGTGCCCCCCGACCGCCGCTTTGTTGGGTTCGACGCCTATCGGCACGTGATCGACAGCGGCGTGGACGTGGTGCTGCTGTGCACGCCGCCGCACTTCAGGCCGCAGCACCTGGAGTATGCCGTGGCCGCCGGCAAGCATGTCTTTGCGGAGAAGCCCGTGGCCGTCGATGCTCCGGGAATCGCCCGCGTGCTGGCTGCCACGTCGCTGGCCAAGTCCAAGGGCTTGTGCCTCGTCTCCGGACTGTGCTACCGCTATGACTTGCCCAAGCGCGAGATCATGGCACGCATCCACGACGGTGCCGTGGGGGAGATTGTGGCCATCCACACCACCTACAATACGGGCACGTTGTGGCTGCACCCGCGCCAGCCCCAATGGTCGGAGATGGAATACCAGGTGCGTAACTGGCTGTACTACACCTGGCTTTCGGGAGACCACAACGTAGAGCAGCACGTGCACAGCCTGGACAAGGCTGCCTGGGCGCTGCGGGATGCGTCTCCCGTATCGGCCACGGGGCTGGGGGGCCGGCAAGTCCGTGTGCAGCCGGAATACGGCAACATCTATGACCATCATGCGGTGGTCTATCAGTTCGATCACGGCGTGAAGGTGTTTTCGTTCTGCCGTCAGCAGGCCGGTTGCAGCATCGATGTCTCGGACTACGTGATGGGCACGCTGGGCACCGCGGATCTGATGCGGCACGAGATTGTGGATCGTTCCGGCAAGCGCATCTGGAAGTACGAGGGTCCCACCCCCAACATGTACCAGCAGGAGCATGACGAGTTGTTCGCCGCCATCCGCTCCGGCAACCCCATCAACAACGGCTGGTACATGGCCAATAGCAGCATGATCGCCATCATGGGCCGCATGGCGACCTATACCGGCCAGACCATCAGCTGGGAGGAAGCGGTCGACTCCAAGGAGGATCTCACGCCTCCTGCCTACGAGTGGGGCCCGGCGCCCACACCAACCGTGGCGATGCCCGGCATCACCCAGTTCGCGTGACGCGGCCCTGTGAACCGTGGGAGCCCCCCACGAGGGAGGGGGTGTGCGCCCATGGCCAGGGTCGAGGAACTACCGCCAGACGCTGGACTCCCTGCGGCCCTCGCGCAAGTGGCGTGGGGCCGACCCAGGCGTGCGCAGTGCGAGGAGATGCGCAGGCACCAGCCGTGCGTGTGCAAACGACCGGCCCAGGCGTGCGCGGCGCTTGTCCGTTGCTCGGAAGGCGCCTATCCGGCCAGCAACCGCTGCTCCACGCGGCGAATCGCCTCGGCAACGGAACAATGGCCTGAGCTGACGGCCACCTGAGCATCATGCTTGAGCCAGTTTTCTACCTTGTCCTTGGCGCCCAGCACGGAGGTATGGCTCTTGCGGCCGAAATACTGGCCGATTTCCGCCAACGCCGCCCGGGTGTACTTGCGAGCGAGCCACATCGCCAGGGCGCGCGGATCGGCCACACGGCGGGAGCGGTTATCTGAGTGGAGTTCAGCCTGCGTCACGCCGCATACCTCGCACACGGCCTGTTCGATGTCCCCCAGGCGGATGGCACGGGCTGGCGGCGGCACCACCTCGGCCAGCACGCGTTCTGCCAGCTCCAGCGTGATGGGCCGCCCCTCGGCTTGCGCCGTAATCTCCAGGGAGCGGAGGGCGCCCATCAGCGCGCGGGCATGGCTGGGGACGCGCAGCGCCACACGTTGCAGCACATCCTCATCGGCCTGGATGCCCAGCCGGCCGGCCAGGTTGCGCACAAGTTGCCTGCGCGTGGCATCGCTCGGCAGGCCCACAGGCAGGCAAAGGCCGGCTTGCAGCCGCGTCACCAGGTCCTCGCCCAGCACGCGCAGTTCGGCGGGCGAGCGATCCGTAGCCAGCACGACTTGCCCGCCCCTGCGATGCAACGTGTCGAGCGTGTGGACGAATTCCGCCAGAGTGGCCCGCTTGCGCGCCAGGAACTGCAAGTCGTCCAGCAAGAACATATCCAGATCGCGCAGCTTGCGGCGAAAGCTCGGCAGCCCGCTGCCGTGCAAGGCATCGAGAAAAGAAATGGTAAACTGCTCGGCTGTCAGGTAGACGGCCTTGATCGTCGGCCGCTGCATACGTGCGGCTGCCAGCACCCCCTCCAACAGATGCGTTTTGCCCACGCTGGTGGGTCCGTAGAACACCAGCGGAGAACTGCGGCCAGGGCAGTTGGCTGCCGCCAGCGCGGCGGCATGCGCCACAGTATTCTCCGGGCCGGTGACAAACTGGTCCAAGCTGGCCAGCCGCCGACGCGCTGGCGAAGCGCTGGCCGGCTGGGCGGATTGGCCGCCCTGCTGTTCTCGCGCAGACGGTGCCTCCCTCGCCGCTGCACGCACGCCAGGCCCCCCGCTCTGCGGCAGGGCGTCATCCCCCCCCTCTTCCCTTGCGGCGCGACGCAGCGGCTGATCTGCCGCCGTGTGCGGCCCGTGTGCCGGAACACGTGGCACCATGGCCGCCTCCGTGAACGCCTCGCCCGCCTTGCCGCCCCCCTGACTTCCGCCATGGCTTCGCTCGCCGCTTCCGCGCTCCTCGAGCGCCCTCGCTGATGGAGGGCACATGGCGGCCACCGCCCCAAGCACCGGCTGCGGAGCTGCTGCCTGCTGCTCGCAAGGCACACGCGCGGTGCCGTCGGCATGAGCGACAAACTCCACGGGCACGCCATGCCCTAACACGGCCTGGCAGGCGGCCTCCAGCGCCTCGCGGAATTGGCACTGCAGCCAGTTCTGAAAGAAGGGGCTCGCCACCCGAACCCAGAGCTTGCCCCCATCCAGCGATAACTGCGTATTGTGAGCAAACCAGCATTCATACCGCTCTTGACCCACCCTGTCGGCCAGCGCAGCCTGCACCGCCGACACGACTTCCATATCGCTCATCGCTGTTTCCATTCGCTCCCCCTTGGCGCAGACTGCCACCCGGCTGCAAACCAGGCGCAATGTGCCAAAGCGCATCCAATCTGTGGGAAAGTGGGCCCGGTCTTGCAACAGACCGCCCATCCAGTTTGTTGTCACCAGAGGGCTGGATTGTAGCCATGCTAGCACGCCTGTCAAAAGGTTTCTTGAACAGCTTCTGCCGCCGTGCTGCCCACACAATGCTAACCTCGTTCGCATGAAGCGCTTGCAGAAACACCCCCGCATCGGGCGCTCCCCGCGCTGTCCCCCGCCCCGGTTTCGCAACAGCGGTGGAAAACGTGTCGCTCAACCTCCGCAGCGGCGCATCCCATTACTGAAGCGTGCGCCCAAAACCGTAGCACGCCAACAAGTTCGGTGCGTTCGCACCCGCCGCCTGCTGCCCATCTGCCCAGCAACGCACGCCCTCAGTCTAGCAGGCAGATGCATGCCACACGTCGGTCCCAGGCACGAAAACCCGCCGCCACATAATGCTGCACCGCCGGCACGTTGTTCAGATCGACTGCCGCTACCATCCGCATGCAGCCCGCCACCCGCGCCAACCATAACGCATGCAACACCATTTGCAGGCCTAGCCCTCGCCCCCGGTACTCGGGCAGCAAGCCCATGTAGGTCAGCTCGCACGAACCAGCCCCCTCATGCCTGGCCACCAGCAGGCAGCCCGCATCCTTGCCTCCCAAACGCGCAAACTGCCACCAGCTCGCCCCCTCCTGGCACGCTGCCGCGTAGCCCGCCACGGCCTGTTCCGCGGTGCGCACGCCATTGAGTGCCGGGCAATCCAGACTGTGCTGATACGTGCCCTCTACCAGTGACGTCAGCCGCTTGCCCTCCGACGGCCGATATGGCTCGAACTCCAACGGCCCTCCGGGCGGCGACTTAGGAAAATGCTCCGCATCACAGTAGAGATACACCAACTCGGCTACTTCGTGAAAACCATGCCGCCTCAACCGCTGCAAACTCGCCGTGTCCCCGGGCCGCAGCAGGCACTGCGTGAGCCTCGTTCCCCCCTGCTTGGCAGCCATGAGGGCCGAGCGCATCAGCAACTCGTCGGCCTGTTGCAAGGTAGAGGTTTCCAGGCACGCTGGCCAGAGCATGGCGGCGCCGCCCCCTAGCAGCTCGAGCAACACCGCCCCCAGCAGGTGCTGCTGCCCGAACACGCCCAGCAGCAGCAGGCGCTCGTTGCGTGTCGTGGTCAGCCAGCCGGGCTGGGCTGAGATGAAGGATGGTTCCGCCTTCGTAACCGCTGCAGGCGTCTGGCCAACCAGGATCCCCGGCTGCTGTTCGGTCTTTACGGCCTGGCATGACGAAGCCTCGAACTGCGAAGATGCCGCGCTGCCCAGGGCGGCTGGAGCATCAGGACACGCTCGAGCAAGTTCGCTAAGAAAGTGGGCGACCAATTGCTCTCGCTCCACTTCCTCGGCGCCCCTGAACAGCAGCCTCAATGCCTGCTCTCGAAGCGCTGGCGGCACCGGGACCACATCGTACGAGGCATGTCTCATCGTCCTTCCGCTCCGGCCTTTTGCCAATAGAGCCTGCCTGAGAAACTATGCCGAAAGCACTGTTGGCTTGCAACAGCCCCACCGAACAAAACCTGCCTCCCAAGTCCCGCACAGAAGCAACCGTCCCCAGCCATTCTCGACGGGGTAGCAGCAGGCATGCGGGGCAAGGTATGTGGTGCGCCCGAGCGGGGCGGTAACCCATCAGGCCCCTGGACCGACAGAAGTCCCCGTTGGAGGCGGAGCGGTTATAACGGCCGGAACAACGCCCCTCGACTGCGGTGCTATTCCAAGACGTAGCACCGCCGTGGCTGCTGCGTTGTGACAGTTCGAACAAAGGCGCTCGAGTGGGGCTGACTGCCGCCCCCTGGGCCGCGGGCGTCGCTCCTTTGTAGTGACCGCATTCGTGCGGTTCTTTGAATCGCTTTGGGCCCTGCCCTCCAACTTACTCGACGGACACCAACTCGGAGCCGCGCCCTCAAGGGCGCGGGTCGTCACGTGGCACTGACCAGTTGATCGTGCGCCCGGGCCTGTCGCTGAACCCGCCCTGCTGCTCACCGGAAAACCGTGCGGCCGCCACCGTGGTGCTTGCGTGTCTCGTGTGTCATTTAGGGCTAGGATCAGTGTTAGAACTGCGCCCCCCATACTCGATTAGGGGCGTGGACGCACCGCCGGCCGCCCTGCAATCTGGCGGTGCCAACCTGCCAGGTGTTCGTGCTGGTTGACGCCTTGATGGCCCGCATCTCACCGCAAACGGCGTCGGCAGTGGCAGGATCCGAGCCGGCGCGCGATGCGCTCGTCTCTTGGGGGATGCCCTGGGCGAGCACGGGCGCTGTCGTGCTGGCCATGCCACCCAACGCCAGCGGGTACCACGTCAGTCAGACAAGTGCGATCCAGGCGGCTCCGCAACTCGCTGACCTGGCGCTCCGTCGCGTGCGGCCCAGTGCTCACGGTAGGCGGCAATCACCGTACACTGCAACCATTCTTCACGGGGTTGCTCGCGTGCGTCGGTGGGATCCTACGGCCGCACGCGAGGAACTGGTCTGCACCAAGCGAGCAGCCAAGGAGGTACGTGGCCGAGCCTGGGTTAAGATGTGCAATCGCCACGCGGTTGGCGGGGCGTGTGGGCGACGAGGAAGCTGAAGGTGCCGGGCCCAGAGACACAAGGCATGGCGGCATCTGCCACTGCTGCGGACGACCGAGGCGCCGCCTCGCAGACAGCGCGTTCCCAGGCAACAGGCCGGGAACGAGAGAAATTTCGCACGCGCGCCGCAGCCGCGCGGCTATAATCATCCGGAGGGAGGGGTTCCCCAGCCGTCCTCAGGCCAGTCTCGGGTGGAGGTTGAGCGATGGTCCGGCTCTGGTGCGGTCCGGCCGCATGGATCCTAGGGCTCCTCTGGCCGTTAAGCGTCTGCGGGCAACCGGCCCTGGACAAGCTGGAGCAGGAATTGCAGCAGCCCGAGCCCGCCCCCGAGCCGGGATACCTGGGTGTTACCCTCGACGACCGGGGCGAGCAGGGCCTCGGTGTGCGCGTGCTGGCTGTTGTGCAGGGCGGGCCAGGCGCCCGTGCCGGCCTGCTGCCAGGCGACCTGCTCACCCATGTTGACGACCGGCCCGTGGCCAGCCTGGCCGAGTTTGCAGAAATGCTCTCCCCGTTGCCGGCGGGTACCAGAGTACGCTTCACGGTGCAACGCGAAGAGCGAACCTTGGAACTGGAAGCCACGCTGGCGGCCCGGCCCGCGGCGGGGCGCGCGGGGCAGGCCGCCGGGCAGCCTCCGCTGCGGTTGGGTGCACGCGTCAAGGCCGTAGACCTCGCCGCGCAACGGCGGCTGGCCCTTCCCGGCACGCGCGGGGCATTGGTGCTGGCCGTACACCCAGGCGGCCTGGCGGACCGCGCGGGATTGAAGCCCGATGCGGTGATCGTGGGCATCAACGGCCAGCGTGTGGAAAGGCCCGAAGACATCGAGCGGCTGTTGCAGCGCGTGCAGGTGCCGGGCAAGCTTGCCCTGCTGTGTTATCTGGGCGGACGGCTGCAAGAACGAACGGTCGATGTCCAGCAGGAAGATCTCGAAAGGCAGATGCAGCCCGGCGCACAGGCTGCTTTTGCACCCCGACAGCCCGGAGGAAAACCTAACGCGGAACAGCGTATTGCCGAACTCGAACGCCGCGTTCAGGAACTCGAGGCCCGCATTGCCGAGTTGGAGCAGATGCTGCAACAGCCTCCACCCGAACCCTTGCCATAAGCTCCATACGTGCGAGCGTAGAGAGAACGCCCGCTACGATGTGCTCAGGCGTGAAATAAGCCCCGACGAGCCGAGAGCGTATAGCGCCGGGAGGCAACACCACACGTGCTGCGGAGGGGAAACCGAGCGTTCCCGCGCCGGCAAACCAGCCAATGCCTAGCTCGTGAACGCAATCGCGCGGCCACGTAAGAAGTGGCGATCTGACGAACCACAAAAGCCGCTGTGGAAAGGAGCTTCGAGTCCTCAACGTCGCTGCCATGCCGCTCTGCACGCTCCTTGCCCGAGTTTCACGTCTTGATTTCTCCCTGCCGCCTGTTGGCCCGGCCGCGGCCGCGTGCTACCATGGGGCGGCTGCGGCACGGCGGCGTGCTGCCGCGTGCACGCCGGGTGCCATGCAGATTGCCCGTATTGAGAGGTGTGTGCCATGTTGGCCATCAACGGACCCGGGTATCGCCTGTGCGATGGGCTGAGCCGGCGGACATTCTTGCAGATCGGCGGACTGGCCATGGGGGGGCTTTCGCTGGCGGAGATACTGCGGGCGGAGTCGCGTGCAGGCATACGCAACAGCCACAAGGCGGTGATCATGGTATTCCTGTCGGGCGGGCCGCCGCACCAGGACATGATCGATCTCAAGCCCGAAGCTCCGGTGGAGGTGCGGGGCGAGTTCAATCCGATTGCGACCAATGTGCCGGGCATCGAGATTTGCGAGCACCTGCCGCTGCTGGCGGGCATGGCAGACAAGTTTGTGTTTATCCGTTCGATCGTGGGGGCCGAGGGGGCACACGCTGCGTTCCAGTGCATGACGGGCCGCACACAGCAGAATCAGCCGCAGGGCGGCTGGCCGTCGCTCGGTTCGGCGGTGAGCGCATTGCAGGGGCCGGTGGACCCGTCCGTGCCGCCATTTGTGAGCCTCTCTCCCCCCATGAAGCATGCCCCCTGGGCCGATCCGGGCCAGCCGGGCTTTCTGGGTGTGCGCCACGCGGCATTTCGGCCCATGGCTGAGGGGCGGGACGACATGGTGCTGGGCAGCATCACACTGGCGCGGCTGAACGATCGGCGCGAGCTGCTCGCCGCCTTCGACCGCTTCCGCCGTCAGGCTGATGCCAGCGCTGCCTACGGCGGCCTGGATGCCTTGCACGAGCAGGCCTTTGGCATTCTGACCAGCAGCAGACTGGCTGAAGCCCTCGATCTGGAGCGTGAAGATCCCCGTTTGCGCGACCGCTACGGCCGCGGCTCGCCGGAGCCGGCTGGCTATGGAGACGCGGGGCCCCTGCTGAATGATTACTTCCTGATGGCGCGCAGGCTGGTCGAGGCGGGCGTACGCTGCGTGACCCTCGCCTACGGCCGCTGGGACTGGCACGGCCGTCCCTATGGCACCACCTTCGAGAATGCGCGCGACCATCTGCCCATGCTTGATCGCGGCCTCACTGCACTGGTAGAAGACCTCCATCACCGCGGCCTGGATCGGGACGTTTCCGTGGTGGTGTGGGGCGAATTCGGCCGCACTCCGCGGATCAATCCGGAAGGGGGACGCGACCACTGGCCCCAGGTGAGCTGCGCGCTGCTGGCCGGCGGCGGCATGCGTACGGGACAAGTGATCGGTGCCACCAATCGGCTGGGCGAGTATGCTCAAGAACGCCCCGTGCATTTTCAGGAAGTGTTTGCCACGCTCTATCACAACCTGGGTATCGACGTGAACGCGGCAACCGTTGTCGACCTGCACGGCCGGCCCCACTACCTGGTCGACCACGTCCAACCGCTGCCCGAGGTCGTTTGAGGGCAGCCTTGACGCGCATGTCTCGATCTGCCACGAATGGCCGGTGCCCGCGCCTCCCTTCCGCGCTGGCCGCACTGGCAGCCGCTCTGCTTATGCAAGATCCTGCCCTCAGCCAGCCCCAGCAGCAGCCCACTGCCGGCGAACAACTTCAAGCCCTCTTCGCCGAAAGCTGGGCCGAAGACTTGAAGTTCGATCCGCTCTTCGCCACGCACTGCGGCGTGCATGACTACAATCACCTGCTGCCCAACGTCTTGCCCGAGGCCGAAGCCGCCTACGCCGCACGCAACCGCCAGTTCCTCCAGCGTCTGGCAGCCATCGACCGCAGCCGACTAGCGCCCCAAGACCAAATCAGCTACGACGTGTTCCGCAGGCTCAAGCAGGACGCCCTGGCCGAGTTCGAACTGGGCGCCTGGCGCATGCCCATCACCAATCGAGAAGGCTTCCACATTTACTTTCCCGAGTTGCGGCGGCAAATGCCCCTGGCAACCACGGATGATTACGAAGACTATCTCGCACGTCTGGCCGCCTTCGGTACCTACACCGACCAGCATATCGAACTGTTGCGCCGCGCCATCGCAGACCAGTGGACCCTGCCGGCCGCCGTCCTCAACGGCTTTGAACGGCCGCTCGAAGCCCACCTCGTCGACCAACCGGAACAAAGCTTGTTCTATGAGCCGTTCCTCCATTTTCCCCCAGGCGTTCCGGAGCCTGAGCATGCACGGCTCCGCCAGGCCGCACGCCACGCCATCTCCACCGTCGTCATACCTGCCTATGCGCGCTTCCTGGCCTTCATGCGGGATGAGTACGTGCCCGCCGCACGCGGCAGCGAAGGCATCTCCGCCGTTCCGGGCGGGCGCGAGTTCTACCGCCATCGCGTCCGCAAGTTCACCACCCTGGACGTCACGCCCGAGGAAGTCCACCAGATCGGCCTTGATGAGGTCGCGCGCATCCGCGCCGAGATGGAGGAAGTGCTGCGACAAACCAGCTTCTCCGGCGATCTGGCTGCCTTCATCGACCACCTCCGCAGCGACAAACGCTTCTATGCCCGCACCCCAGACGAACTGCTCAAGGAAGTGGCCCTGGTGCTCAAACGCATGGATGGAGAGCTGCCGCGGCTCTTTCGCACCCTGCCGCGCATGCCCTACGGCATTCGCCCCGTGCCCGACTACGTGGCGCCGCTGACCACCACCGCCTATTATTCCCCCCCCGCAGGCGACGGCACCCGCGCAGGATACTACTACGTCAACACCTACGCCCTGGAGAGCCGGCCGCTCTACGAGATCGAAGCGCTCAGCCTGCACGAGGCTGTACCCGGCCACCACTTGCAGATCGCCTTGCAGCAAGAGTTGGCGGACCTGCCGGCGTTTCAGCGGTTTGCGGGGATCACGGCGTTTGTGGAAGGCTGGGCCCTGTACGCGGAGCGGCTGGGGCTGGAAGTTGGTTTCTACCAGGATCCGTACAGCAACTTCGGCCGCTTGAGTTACGAGATGTGGCGGGCCTGCCGGCTGGTGGTGGACACGGGCATCCACTATCTGGGCTGGTCGCGCCAGCAGGCGATCGATTTCATGGCACAGAACACGGCGCTTGCCCAGCACAATATTGTGGCGGAGGTCGATCGCTACATTGCCTGGCCTGGCCAGGCCCTGGCGTACAAGATGGGGGAGTTGAAGATCCGGGAGCTGCGTGCCCGGGCCGAAGCACGCCTGGGACCAGCCTTCGATCTGCGCGAGTTCCACGAGGTGATCCTCTCCAGCGGCGCCCTGCCCCTCGATGTGCTGGAGGCCAAGGTCGAGCGGTACCTCCAGCGCTGAGGCGGCATGCCTGGGGCAAGGGGCCTGGGGAGATCGCCCTGGCGCGGGCGTCCTGCGCGGTACCAGCGCGGCCCTACGGCCGGCAGAGCATGGGGAGCGCAGCGCCGGCGCGCAGCCCTGGCACAGCCCTGCTGTGCTACTAGCTACCCCACCGGGCTTTGGCGTACTCCGTACTTGGTGGGGGAGGGGCTGGTTGGTCTCGGGGGTGGTGAAACGAGCGAAGGAGGGCCAGGGGCGGGGAGGCTTACCAGGGTACTTCGAGCTGGGCGACGATCTGCTCTGCCAGGCGTGCGATGGCAGCCTGTTGTGCAGTAGCCAGAGAGTGGCCTGCCTCCGGCACAAGGGAGGCGGTTTGGGTGATGTGGGCCAGTTCGGGCGGCAGTGGAATGGGTTGGAAGGTAGCGAGCCGCTGGCCGCGGCGGTCGTAGAAGGCGACTTCGCAGACTAGTTCCACCTGCAGTTCGCGTCCTTCGTCCGTAGGGGTTTCCACGAGGATGCGTTTTGTTTCGCCGCGAATGCGGCCGGAGAGGACTGCGTCGGCATCGGGCGTTTGCACGGCCTTGTAGGGGGTTTTCAGCTCCAGCTCCTTGATCACGGCCTCAGTGAGCCGTTCCGCGAGATGTCTGCGGAAGCTGGCAGATTCGAACATGGGCACGTAGACGGTCTGGACATCAGCCGCATAGAGAGAGCGGTTGCCCAGGTGGTACGGCGCGCAGCCGGCCGCGCAGAGAGTGAGTGTGGCAATGCAGGCGGCCAGGACGCAGGTCAGGAGCGGCGTTTGGAGGTGGGAATCCAGTCGTAGAGCCACTTGAGGCGGTCCGGAGGCACGGGCGGAAGATTTGCAGTTTCTTGCATGCGGGCCTGAGCCCGGGCGGCAAACGTGGTATCTCCGAATTCGCGGATCACGTGCTGGTAATACTCACGTGCGGCGCGGTAGTAGCGGAGGCGGTAGTAGTATTCGCCGGCTTCGAAGTCGCGGCGGGCACGTTCCTCGCGAATGGCGGCGCGGGCAGCGAGCAAACGCTCGCGTTCGTGTGCCAGAGGCAGGGCAAACTGGCTGAGCGCCTGGTTGGCCAGTTCTTCGGCGCGTTCGAGCGGAGCGGCGTCGTACTGCGGTCCCTGGTAGGCCAGCAGGTTGGCGTTCAATCCCAGCAGGTGTGCGATCGGTTGATGTTCGCTCTGCGAGTAGTTCTTGCGCAGCAGATCGTAGTTATATGCTGCGTCTTCGTACCGGCCCTTGAGATAGTTGAGGTTGGCGAGGGCCAGTGTGGCATCATCGGCCAGGGGACTGGTGGGGTCGTTGATGGGGATGCTTTCGTAAATGGCGTGGGTATTGCCCCAGGTATCGAAGAAGGGGCGGGTATGGTCGGTCAGGTTAAAGGGGCCTTTGGCCTTGCCAGCCTGCATGAGGGAATCCCAGTAGCGGCCGATGGCAAACTGGCGGCGGGTGACGGCGTCGATGTGGCGGGAGTTCTCGTACTTGCGCAGCAGATTGGCATAGGCGTCGCTGGCCTTGGCATATCGGTCTGCGAAGAAGTAGCTTTCTGCCAGCATGAAGAGGGCATCTTCTTCGAGGGTGGAATCGGGCCACCGGCGTGCAGCCGCTTTGTAACGCTTGGCCGCCTGGAGGTACTCGCGTTGGCGGAACCGTTCGTCCCCTTCAGCGAAAAGCCTGTGTGCCAGCGGCTCGTCGGGGCCTTGTCCGATGGCAGTGAGAAAACGGTTCCACACGCGTTTGGGAGCCAGATTCTTGGCCGAGCGCTCCAGCCAGCCCTGCCCTTCGTCGGGTTCCTCCCCATAGGGCGGCAGGGCCACGCCGCCGGCCGCCTCGGCCTGGGCTGCCTGTTGCTGGGCGGGAGCGTCGAAGGCTACGGGTGTGGCCTGCTGCCCCCGCGAGGCGGCGGGCTGTGTATCGTTGGGGGGGGCGTTGGGTTCGGCTCCCTGGCTATTGCCCGCGGCGGCGCGGGCCGCATCGGTAGGCTGGCGAAAGTAGTACTGCTCCTGGGGCTTGTGCCAGGCCGTCGTGCAACCTGTAGCGTGCGGCAGCAGGACGCAGGCCAGTGCGGCCATCAGGCAGGCGGCGGGGGCATGGCCTCGCTTGCCAGCAGTGGCAGGTAGGCTTGCATGCGTGGGGGGCGGCCCATCAGGTGGGCGATGTACTGACCCAGCACGCCGCGCAGCTCGGCACGTGTTGGGGCGTCGAGCTGGAGGCGCTGCCAGGTCTGGCCTGATTTCTCGCTGTAGCACTGCATCACCCGCAGCGTGCCCCCGCCGATGGTCACCACATGCCGTTGGCCCGGCCGGCAGTTGGCACAGAGGACGCCGCCGGCCGTCAAGCCGAAGGCGACGCGTGCCGTTGGCTCCACCGCGCTGCCACACTCGACACACACCTCCAGGGATGGCAGGTGCCCCAGGATCTGCAAGCTTGTCAATTCGAAGCGTACCACCCAGGGCAGCGGAGCAGCGCCGGGCTGATCGAGCCCTGCCAAGGCCTGCACGGCGGCATCAAAAAGTTCAGGATGCGGATCGTGCTCATGGGTCAGTTCGTTCAACAGCTCTGCCACGTAATAGCCCGCGTAGAGACAGGGCAGGCTGCGGCCTGCCAGCCGGAAACGGCGCTCCAGCCTGGCCTCAGTGAGCAGATCCAGTGCCTCGGATGACTTGGGCAGGAACACTATCCGACAGACCGAGAGCAGGTCAAGGGCAGAGTCGAACGCGCTCTTGGGCCGCCGCGCTCCCTTCGCCAAAGCCCCCACCTTGCCAAAGTCGCGGGTAAACAGCGTCACCACGCAGCTCGACTCGCTGAATTCGATGACGCGCAGCACAATCGCCTGGGTTTTTTCAAGCGGCATGCACGGGCGGCGGCAGCCCCAGGGCTGCCAGAATCTCTTGCTCACGGCCACGCATCGCTTGCCGGCCCTCGGATGTTTGGTCGTCGTAGCCAGCTAGATGCAGAGCGCCATGCACGACGTACCAGAGCAACTCGTGCTCCGCGGGCCAGCCCCACTGTGCCGCGGCAGACTGGGCGGTCTGGGCGCTGCACACGATCTCGCCCTCGATGTAGCCCTCACGCGCTTCGAGGGCGAAGCTCAGCACGTCGGTGGGGTAATCGTGTCCGAGGTAGCGGGAATTCAGTTGGCGGATTTGCTGGTCGTCGACGATGGCCACGCTCACTTCTCCCTCTCTGTCCGGCAGGGCCAGCCTGACGGCGCGAGCCACCAGCTCGTCCGGCAGTGCCACACAGGACGGTTGATGTACCACCTCGACGCGCAGCATGCCCTCGATTGTACACGGCGCTGCGGACTCGTCACGCCGTGCGCTGCTCGGGATACTTCACCCGTGCGTGATACATGGCGATCAGAGACTTGCTCAGACTGTCTTCAATGGTGGCAAGCTGCTTGAGGGTCAGGCCGCACTCGTCGAACTGACCGTCCAGCAGCCGCTTCATGGCCAGCTCGTGCACCAGACTTTCGATGCAGGAGGAGCCAGGCTCTACCAGCGTCCGCGCCGCGCTTTCCACCGCATCGGCCAGCATCAGCACGGCCGCCTCGACGGTCTGGGGCTTGGGACCGGGATGGCGGAAGGAACTCTCCGGAACGACCGCAGCCTCGCCGTCTTGCTCGCTCTGCTCGCTGGCGCGGCGGTAGAAGTATTCGACCAGCGTGGTACCGTGGTGTTGTTCGATGAAGTCCACAATCGGCTCCGGCAGCCGGTGTTGGCGTGCCAGATCAGCTCCGTCCTTGACGTGTGCAATGATGATCAGCGTGCTCATGGCGGGCACCAGGTGGTCGTGCCGGCTGTTCTCGCCCGCCTGGTTTTCCACGAAATAAGCTGGTTTGAGCATCTTGCCGATGTCGTGGAAGTAAGCACCCACGCGGACCAGCAACCCACGCGCGCCAATCGCCTCGGCCGCCGCCTCCGCCAGCGAGGCCACGTTGATGGAGTGGTTGTAGGTCCCCGGCGCGCGGCGCACCAGCTCTTGCAGCAGCGGGTGGGCAACATCGGCCAGCTCCAGCAGACTGATCTCCGTCACCACCCCACATAGCCCCTCGATGAAAGGCAGCAGCCCGGTGATGAGAAAGCCCGCCAGCAGCGTCCACATGGCATTGCGGAGGGCGTCGCTCAGCAGCGGCCAACCCAAGGGCTGATCCATCAGCAGGCCCACTCCCAACGTGAGCGGGAGGGCGATCAACCCAGCGAAGAAGCCCACCCCAATCAGTTTGCGGCGGCTGCGCACCCGTCCCAACTGCAACACCGCAGCCGACACCACGCCCATCAACATTAAGAACTCGCCCAGGCTTTGCCCCACGGCAATCGCCGTGACCAATGCCATGGAGAAGGCCAGCACCATGGCCAGCTCGCGGCCGTAGGCGATACCAAACGTCATGGCCGCCACCAGCAGCGGTACCAACTCCGCACGCCAGGGGTCCTGGGAGGCCCACACGCTCGCCGCCACTGCCAGCGTCAGCATCAGCAGCATCACCGCAAAACGATGCCAGCGGGCCAGCAGCCGCGGCTCCCGATGATACAGGGCAAAGCCGCACACCACGGCCAGCACCAGCATCATGCCGAACACGGCCAGGCCGCGCTCGACCTGTCGCGTGAGAGGCAGCTTCTCGGTGTACGCCAGGTACTCGTACCGCAATAGTTCCAGGGTCTCCACCTTGAGCGGTTTGCCGGCGCTGGCCAGCGGATCGCCCGCCTTGTACTGGCGATAGGTGGGCAGATCTGTTTCCGAGAGCAGAGGGTTGGGCTTGCTGAAGTCGACGCGCGCTACCACGTCGCGTGCCGGAGTGTAGCCCAGGTGGTATTCAAATGGCGGCAGCCACGGCCGCGTACTGATCCAAATGGCACACAGCGCCACAAACGCCAGGGCCAATCGCCCCAGCACGCTGCCTCGCTTCAGTTGGCCCAGCACCCGCGCCGTGGCACCCGGCGCCAGCGTGAGCTGCACTCGGGGTATCCGTACGCGCTTCCGCGCACCGTTGGGCGGCATGGAAAGCTACCTCGTACGGGACCGGCGTTCTCGCGGTCCCTCGTCATAGGCACGCACGATGTCTCGCACCAGTTTGTGACGCACAATATCTCCCTCGGTGAGCGTGATCTGCGTCAGGCCCTCGATGCCCTGCAAACGCCGCAGCGCGTCGATCATGCCGCTGGGCACCGTGGGAGGCAGATCCACCTGCGTAATATCTCCAGAAACCACGATCTTCGAACCGCGCCCCATCCGCGTGAGAAACATCTTCATCTGCGATACCGTGGTGTTCTGCGCCTCGTCCAGGATCACAAAGGCGTCGTTCAACGTCCGCCCCCGCATGTAGGCCAAGGGCGCCACCTCGATCAGGTCCAACTCGGTGTAGCGACGAAGCTGCTCCGGCTCGATCATCTCCCGCAGTGCGTCGAACAGCGGCCGCAAGTACGGGTTGATCTTGGCCTGCATGTCCCCCGGCAGGTAGCCCAGGCTCTCCCCCGCTTCCACCGCCGGACGCACCAGCACAATCCTCCGAATCCGCTCCTGCTTCAGCGAGGCCACCGCCACCGCCACCGCCAGATAGGTCTTCCCACTGCCGGCAGGCCCCACGCAAAACACCACATCGTGCTGCAGGATCGCCTGCACGTAGCGCGCCTGACCCGGCGTACGCGGCTGGATCTTCCGCCCAGCGCTCATCACCTCCAGCGACCAGCTTTCTGGCGCCGGGGCCGTACCGGTCACTCGGGCCAGCACGCGGCTCACATCATCGGGGCCCACGCTCCCCTGCACATGGCACAACGACTTGAGTTCCTCCAGCACCTCCGTGGCGCGGGCCACGGATTGCTCGTTCCCCTCTACGTGTATGTGGTCGTCCCGCGCAGAAACCCGCACTCCCAACGCCTCGCGAATCAACCGCAGGTGTTGGTCCCTGGTGCCGAACAGGGCCACCAAGGCACGCGAATCGACCACGGCGATATTGGCTTCTGTCATCTTCGCCGGGCCATCCAGCCCTGCTGCTGGGCAGAGGGCATGACGTCTCCCCCTACTTGACCAAAGTAGATAGAAGGCCCCCCGCCGGCCGCCCAGGGCACGCGCAGCCAGCCTAATAGCTTGCTCGAACTGCCCGAATCGTCTTGCACGTCCCTTTTATACCTTACGCAAGCCCCCCAATGCCAGCGGCACGGCAACGTTTTTCACAAACCACTACACCACAATGACTTGTAACGCGCACCCCGCTATGGCATCACGCTCTCGGGGCTACATACATTATACGAGTCCCCTCGCTGCTAGCAGCAGCCTCCTTGGCAGCCGCCAAAGAGATGCCGCCGCAGCCCATACTTTGCAGCCAGTAAGATCACAATACAAACTCCAGGTGGGTGCAAGGCCGCTCCACAAATAGCTATATAACGCACATGGCAAATGCTATTTCCCCGGCGCGGAGCTGTGAGACTGCAATGGGCCAACAGCGGCCTCCCGAGGCGATTTGCCAACCTCTCGGTTGGACGAATCGGCTGCTCCCAGCGTAGAACTATGGCAGGCGGAAGTAGCATGCCGCCGCGTGGCGGTCGCTCGGCCCATGCCAGCCTCGCAACCCACGCGATTCTGCCAACCCACGCCATCGTCGCAACTCACCCCAGGCGCCGCGAGCAGCCGCGTCGTTGCTTGATCGTACGACACGGCCGCACGCGTGTCGGCCGCTTGCGGTGCCGCCGTGGCGATTGCTCCAACCCACGGCCAGCAGGGTGACTCCTTTGGGGATGCCGTGGGTTTGGTGTTGGCCGCTATCGGCCACAGCGTGGCGCGCATGCGTCCGCCCCATACGCGAGTGCACCGGCTGTAAGCTGGCGTCACGAAAGAAAAAGCCTGCCGAAAGACAGGCCGCACGGGGACGCCAGAGCGGCTTTTCAACGCGGCGGCCAACAGCGGCATTGTGATTCGCACCCAGCATACGAGATGCTCATGGAACCATCGCCATCGTTTTTCGAGCGCTATGCACGCCAGATGAGGTATGCCCCCCTGGGCGAGCAGGGCCAACAGCGGCTGGTGGCCAGCCGCGTCCTGCTGTGCGGCTGCGGGGCCTTGGGCAGTGTGTTGTCGAACACCCTGGTGCGTGCTGGGGTGGGGCATGTGCGCATTGTGGACAGGGATTTCGTCGAGCTGACCAATCTTCAGCGGCAAGTGCTGTTCGACGAGGAGGACGTGGCCGCCGGTTTGCCCAAGGCGGTGGCGGCAGCGAGCAAGCTGCGCCGCATCAACTCTCAGGTGGAGGTCGAACCGGTAGTCGCCGATTTCGACCACCACAATGCGCTGGCGCTATGTGAAGGCGTGGATTGCATTCTGGATGGCACAGACAACTTCGAGACCCGGTATCTGCTCAACGACGTATCGCTGCGGCAGGGCATCCCCTGGGTGTACGGGGGCTGCATCGGGGCGGAGGGTCAGACGATGACCATCCTTCCCCATCAGACGCCCTGTTTGCGGTGCTTGATGCCCGAGCCCCCGCCGGCGGGGGCCGCTGCCACGTGCGATACAGCAGGCATTCTGGCCCCGATCGTCAACGTGATTGCCTCCTACCAGGCGATGGAGGCCATGAAGATCCTCGCGGGGCACAAGGAAGCCGTCCAGCCAAACCTGCTGGTATTTGAGATGTGGGAGAATCGCGTTCGGCAGCTCCGCGTCGCCGGTCTGAGCGAAGGAACCGATTGCCCGGCCTGCCAGGGGCGGGAGTTTCCCTGGCTCGAGGGGCGGCGAGGCAGCCACACCGTAGCGCTGTGCGGACGAAACGCCGTGCAGCTTATGCCGTCGCGGCAGACGCACATCTCGCTGGAAGAACTTGCCGGCCGATTGGCAGGAATGGGTCGGGTGACGCACAACCCCTTCCTTGTGCGGCTGGAGATCCCGGGATACTCGCTCGCCGTGTTCGGCGATGGCCGGGCCATTGTGAGTGGCACCGACGACATCGCCCTCGCTCGCACCCTGTACGCGCGTTACGTGGGAACTTGAGTCCAGGGCGCGCAAGGGATGCCGTCACCAGGTGAGCCTGCTTCATCGTAGCCTTGCCCTCCGTGCCGGTGATCACTCTGCGCCTGTGGTCACTTCCCTCGTGCCCAGGCTCCTGCCTGGGAACGCACTGTCCGCAAGGCTCTGCCTCGGGCGTCGCGATCACCGTGAGCTGTGGCCACGCCACGCTCCTTTGTCGGACGCGAGCGGCCAGGTTCGTAGTGACCGCATTCATGCGGTCCTGGAGCGCGCCAGTGTGTCGTTGCACATCCCGAACCAGATTGCCGCAGACACACCCTGGGCTCGTGCTCAAGGCTTACATCGCCGGCACTATCCCGGGGGGCCAGCTCTGTGGCCGATACCCACACCGGCCCGCCGCAACCCCCTACCTCTCAACCGCGTAGCGGTTGCACATCCTAGCCCAGGGTCGCGCCCGCGCACCCTGGGT
>JAIMBC010000001.1 GCA_023511675.1 Pirellulales bacterium | reverse complement strand
CCTTCACGTGCGCCCGGCGGCGCACCTTGGCCAGCTCTTCGAGCTGCCACTGGTCCATCACGAAATAATCCTTTCCCAGAATGCGCTGAACGAACACCTCGAGGCTGGGATTCTCCTCGAACAACCGGCAGAATTCCGGACTGCCAATGCCCTCGCTCAGACCCGCTGCCAGGATGATGGTGCCGCCCTGCTTGACGACGGGCAAGGCCCCCGTCAGCCCCTTGATGGCCTGATAGAAAGTGGTGTCCAGCGGGTAGCCCGCAGCACTAGTGACCACCACATCGAAGGGCTCGGGCACGGTGTCGGTCACCACGCCGCGCACGAACGCAACCCCTTCCTCGAACGCCGCAACCATGTCGCCGGCGACGAACTTGAGAGGCCGCCGCTGGGCATCGATCACCGCATTGACGATGAAATCGCAACCGGCTCGCTGCGCGATCCAGGTATTCTCTTCATGGACGGGGTTGCCTTCCAGCACGCCGCAATCGGCGCGGGGGTGTTCGAGAAAATCTGGCCCGTGCCAGACGCGCACGGTCTCCAGTGCAGCTAGCCCCGGGCAGATCAGCTTGCGGCCGCCTGAGAAGCCGGCCATCAGGTGGGGCTCGATCAAGCCCGTGGTGATCTTTAGGTCGGCCTCCACGTAGCGGCGATCGATCCAGATGGGCACCCCGCGGGGGCTATCGCCCAGGTAGACGTGCTCCTCCAGGCACTTGCCATGATGCTGCTCCACCCGGATGCTGCCAGCGATCTCGGGCCCCAGCATCTCGTTCAGCTCGGCAGCCGTGCATTCCCGGTGCAAACCCGTGGCGACCAGGATCGTGATCCGATCTCGTGAGATGCCGGCGGCCTGGAGCGTTGCAAATAGCGGCGGCAGGATCGTGGTGTTGGGTACGGGCCGCGTGATGTCGCTGACAACGACGCAGGCGTCTCGCCGGCCACGCGCCACCTCAGCCAGCGGCGGACTGCACGTGGGGCGTGCCAACGCCTCGACCACGGCCGAGTGCGGATCCGTCAGGGGCACGGCCTCCTGGTACGCTAATAGGCGCACAGGGCGGTCGTCCGGCAGCTCTACCTCCAGGCCGGACCGCCCATACTCCAGCTTCACGCGCATCGGGCAGGCCCGCCTCAGCTCTTGGCTGCCGTGCCGCCTGCCTTCCCGGCCTCTGCTCCCTCTTCCTCTTCCTTGCGTTTCTTCTTCTTCTTGACCGAGAGCTTGTAGACCCGCACCTTCGGCAGGCCGTAAGGGCTGTCTCCCTCTTTCCAGCGGTCGGCGGCCTGCAGGCGGGCAATACGTTCTGCGCGCGTCAGTACGCTACGCGCCCGGACCAGACCGGCTCGAAGCTGCAAACTCTTGTCCATCGTCATGTGTCAATCTCCACGCATCGAGCAGTGCAGTATAGTCCTGGCGGCACCGTGGCGGCAAGGGCGGGCTTTCCAGGCCGGCCATAAGAAAGCCAGGCCGGACGACCGCGCGCATGGCCCAAGGCCAAGGCGTCCCAGGCGGCCGAGGAGACTCTGGCACGCACCGGCTCTCCGCGTCGGCCGCGTGGCTCCTTGAGTGTGCCGCTGCGCCAACAAGCTGCCACGCCGCGGGCCGCCACCAGGCGAACAGACCGCGTCGTATGTCCACGCTGGCTACTCGGGAAACACCGGCATGGAGAGGTAGCGTTCGCCTAGATCGGGCAACACCACCACGATCAACTGGCCGGCGTGTTCGGGGCGGCGAGCGATTTGCAGCGCGGCCCAAGCTGCAGCCCCGCTGCTGATGCCGCACATCAGGCCTTCGAGGCGGGCCAGACGCCGAGCCGTCTCCATGGCGTCCTCTTCCGTGACCTGGATCACCTCGTCGATCACGTCCAGGTTCAGCACGTCGGGAATGAATCCGGCACCGATACCCTGGATGATGTGCTTGCCGGGCTTGAGCGGCTGCCCCGCGCGACGCTGCGAGATCACCGGGCTGTTGGCAGGCTCCACGGCGACGGTGTACAACTTCTTGCGGCTCTTGATCACCTCACTGACGCCGGTGATCGTGCCGCCGGTACCCACGCCCGAGACGAACACATCGATCTGACCCTCGGTATCCCGCCAGATCTCTTCGGCGGTCGTCTTGCGGTGGATCTCGGGATTGGCCGGGTTCTTGAATTGCTGGGGCATGAAATAGCGCGGGCTGGAGGCCACAATCTCCTCCGCCTTGCGGACGGCCCCCGGCATGCCTTCGGCTGCCGGTGTGAGGATCAGCTCCGCGCCGAGCGCCTTGAGCATGCGGCGGCGTTCAATGCTCATGCTCTCCGGCATGGTGACTTGCAATTTGTAGCCGCGAGCGGCGCAGACAAATGCCAGGCCAATTCCCGTGTTGCCGCTGGTGGGCTCGATGATGATGGTGTCTTCCTTGATCAGGCCATCGCGTTCGGCCGCGTCGATCATGGCGCGGGCGATCCGGTCCTTGACGCTCCAGAGCGGGTTGAGGTTCTCCATTTTGGCCGCTACGGTCGCCACACACCCTTCGACGATGCGGCGCAATCGGACAAGCGGTGTGTTGCCGATGCAATGCGTAATTTCGTCACGAATTCCCCTGGTGGTGGCTGTGACCATGGAAAGCCTCGTTCAATGGGAACAGAAAACCTCCGCCAAGCTGCTGGGCCGGCAGCTTGTGCCTTTATCGGCCTGAAGTATAGCTATTGGGAGAAACAGGGGTCAACCGCGAGGCCAGAGCGAGAAGCCTGAGGGCCCTCTGGCTCTTACTGCCGCATGCCCGGTCGCGAAGTTAAGGTTTGCCCCGCGGAGAGGGCCAGCAAACACTCCTCGAAGCTGGCCCAACGCTTCTTGGCGGGCATGGCCGCAAACAGCAGCTCCAGCACGTTCTGAAAGCGCCGGGGCCGGATCCGGTAATAGTTGTGCTTGCCCTCGCGCCTCACGGCCACGAGTCCCGCCTCGCGGAGCAGACCCAGGTGGTGGCTCACGCCGGGCTGGCTCTGATCCAGTGCCTCACACAGGGCGGCCACGTGCAGCTCTTGGGCGCGTGCCAGGTACAACAGGATCCGCAGGCGGGTCTGGTCCGAGAGCAGCTTGAAGACTTTCACTAGCTCTTCGATCGTGCCGTCATCCAGCCGGCCGGCACCCGAAACCTTGACGGCAGAGGCATCCGGTAAAGCAGCAACTTTGCTCACCATCTTTGCTGCACCAATTCCTTCTTGCTCGGGGCAATTGGCGTCCGTGGTCACCGCAAAACCCCTACGTGGCGATATCGAAGACATTCCTTCGCGCGGTCAGTCCACTGCGGCGACGAGGCACGTGGCAAAAAACGTTGCCGCTTCGCGGCTCCAGACAACTCCCGACGGTTGCAGCGTCGTTGCTGCAAGCAGACCAGCCGCTGCCAGCACGGCTGCCAGCGAATCTCGCGCACGAACTTGTTCCCGCAGAGACGTGCCCGTTTACTAACTGCCCCTCCGGAGGCCGCAGAACGCAGCCTGCTTGAAGCGGAGAGGGCCAGTCAGTTGCTATGCGGGACTATTGTACTCATTGTTGCCGGGCAGTCAAAAAAAATATTGCTCGCCGCTGTTCCACCTTCGCGGGGAGGCCCCACACCGTCTTGCGCCGTGCCTCTGCACATGGTGCGGCCCCAGATTGGGATGGCCGTCCATGTTCATTGATTGGAGGGGGACGTGCGCAAGGGGTTGCTTTGCCACCGGCTCGCCCAACACCTGGACCATCCGACCACGCCTGCGTATGGGGCTGCTACGGCTAGCGTCACGACATCGTGACGCGCAACGCCGCAACTTCCAGCCAGCAAACTGGTTACCGGCGATGCTGCCGCCGTGAAACATGGCTCGTGGCAGGCTGCCGCCACTTCCCTAAAGTGCCGGCTCATTCCTCCTGATCTGGGGGCCAGCCGGACTCCTCGCTGACCGAATGCCGACGTCAGATGACGTAAACGTCTTCAAATCAATGATTTGTGTCGAATCTCCTCCGCAGGCCCAGCCAGTGTGCGTGTGAAGGGACCCCGCCAGGCCGGCGGCTGCTGAGCTGCCTCGGAGAGAGATGTACCGGTGGAAGTCAAGGGGCGTCGGGTGTGATGACGCCCGGGTTGTGGAGGGTGGTTAACTGTTGGGCGGTTGAGGGCTTCGGGTTGCCTCTTCTCTGTTGGGCTGGAGCTGAAGATGGAAGGTTTCCGCCAGACTTAGCGCGGCTTCATACAGGGGAAGGCGATGGGCCGCGGCCCACAGGTCCAGGGCGTTGCCCTGGACGCCGCAGGCGGGCTGGCAGCAGCGGAAGACGTTCTTGTTCAGGTTGAGGCAGACGCTGAGGTGAGATAATGCGCATTGCAGGGAAAGTGGCGAAGATGAGTAACGATGCTTTTGGGCACGTTGGCGGCGAGGGCCTTGGCCCCAGCACGGTATGGCTTGCTGCCTGCAAGTATGGTTCCTAGCCGAAAACGCAGTTGGATTGGGCAGGACGCCTGCTGGCGACAGTGCGGCCAGAGCGGTTATCCAGCCGCCGACGCACTGGTGGCGACCACCGCTTGGGGCGCCTCCGGCCCCAGCCGTGTACCGCCGTTGCCATTGCGGGCAGCGGGCTGTGCAGCGAAAGGCCGGCGTGCCACTACCTCTGCGCGGCCGCCCTGGCATAAACGGTACGTAATGCCTCTCCAGGTGAGGCGTTGCGTGCACAGCGAACGTGCTAGCCATGCCAAATGCAGCAGCGTGATCAAGGGGGCCAGGCAGGCGTCGAACAAGGCCGCCCGCTTCACGTACGGATGCTCCCCACGCAGGTACAGTCCGGCCAGTTCTCGCCGCAGCAGGCCGCGATAAAAGGACCAGCCATACTGAAACCCTGCCACGATCAGCGGCAGATACCACACACCGCCGCCGCCCAGCACCTGCGCAGCAGCGATGACCGGTGCACCCCACACGGCCAGCACCTCGACGGCGGCCCCATAGCAGGCCAACGCCCAGCGCAACGGGGCGTAACAGCGGCCGATCGTGTACTGCCGGTTGACGAACCTGGCGGTTTCACGCCAGGTGTGGTCCAGCGGCGAGGCCATGACGCAGGCGGGCTCGAACCTGACTTGCAGGCCCGCCGCGTGCAAGACGCGGGCGGCCACCAGATCGTCGCTGAGCGTGCCCATCCACGCGCGACGGAGGTTGCAATGCTCAAATACGTCTCGCCGTACTGCCCAGGAGCCGCCCCAGACCAAGTGGTGCCCGCCCGTCCCCAGCAGCGATGCGGCGGCGGCGTTCAAACTGTAGAGCACGTAGTTCGCCAGTGAGGGGCGCAGGGGCACGAACCATCGATATCCGGTAGCGGCCCCGATGTTGGGCCGATTCAGCCGCGACACAAGGTGCCGCAGCCAATCCCGACGGGGACGGGCATCCGAGTCCACAAATGCCAGAACTTCGATCTGTGGCGCCAGCCGCTGTGTGGCCGCCAGCAGGTTGTGGACCTTTTGCCCACACCTTTCGCTATGGCCGGCGATGATCAGCCGGGCCTTGCGGCCGGGGAAAGACGCACGCAGCTCTTCGATCACAGCCACTGCCGGGTCGTCGGCAGACTCGACGATAAAGACCAATTCGTAGCGTTCGTAGTCTTGCTCGAAGAGTGGCCGCAGGTTGTGGCCGAGTTCCAGGTCGTATCCCTTGCAAGGAGCGAAGAGTGCCACGTAGGGGCGGAACGAGGGAACGTGGCGCGGCAGGCTGGAGAGGCGGCGTCGAGCGAACCGTCGATGCTCCCACACGTAAACGCTTAACAGCACGGTCTGCACTGCGGCCAGCACGGCCACAACCAGCCAGGCAGCTAGCCAGGGGGAATCGATCATGGGCGGGTCAAGTTGGGCAAGGCAGGAATGGGGCACGCCGCAACTCCGGCCCCCGCCGCGCCGCCTGAAGTGAGCCAACCTTGCACCTCAAGTGGGCCGTCCGTCGCCGGAAGTTCCACGCCGCACTTTGGCACATATATGCTCAGGGCTTCTCTCACAGGGGTTCCTGCGCGGCAATGGGCCGAGAAGGTAGCCCGCACGAACACGGCCGTCAAGCCGAGCTACGGGACACCCGCCGCCACGCCTCCCGGCCTCTCCTGGCTCAGCGCCCCTCCGCCTCCCCCGCCCCTCCGCCGCGCTGCCAAACATCATTCCCACTGTTCCCCACGCGGCAGCCGCATGCACTCCCCGTGGCGGCACCCGCCCGTCCGCCGCGGCACGACCGTGACGGCACACGAACACGGCGCATGCGTCTGCTTGCCGGCAGCACAGGCCCATTTGCGAGCGGTCGCGGGAGGCGATTGCGTCCCGCCCACCACTGCTGGTAGCGCACTTCTCCGCGCCCGTAGCGTCTACCGCACCCATCTCCAGGACAACGACCTGGGAGTTCCACGCCTCCGCGCCGGTGGTGCCATGCCAACTCCTGATCGGCCGCTTGTCACCCCCATTTCCACGGGGGTGAGGAGGGGCCGCCATATCACCAAACGCCGCTGCGCGGCTCCTGGCCAGCGCGTCGCGGTACCTGCCGCCCCCTGGGCGGACAGGCCGCCCGCCCCGTGCTGGCGCGCAGGCGTGCCGTCTAGCTTCTCACGCGGACGAGGAGTCTCGGCCCTCTTCTGCTTGTGGTGCAGGCGGCCATGCCTCCCCCCTTGTGGTGCAGGCATCCCTGCTTGCATGCTCCCGTAGAGCAGGCATTGCAGCTTGCCTCTACCAGTAGCATAGGCCTGCCTGGAAGCGGGTGCCCTGCGAGCGGGTGCAGAACGCGCACTCGTCCTTCCGTTAACAAACTGGCCACGAGGGGGGTAGGCCTGTGCGATCCGCACCTAGGCCTATCTCGTGCCGATGTACGCCTGCCGCACAGCCGTGCACAGCGCCGATCGAGGGGGGGGATGAGTGCAGGGAGGAGGTGCCGGACTGGAATATCAAAGCTGTTTATGGCGATAGGACCAAGGTTCCTGTTCGTCGCGCGGGAAGGGCAGTGGATTCGCAGGCAAGACCGGTCGGTGCGCACGCAGGCCGCCGGCCTGCGTTCGACGGACAAGCTAGCGACGCTTGCGGTAGCGGTAGACCCAAATGGTGCCGTCGTCGCGGCTGTCGTGTGCAAAGCAGCAGAAGTAGGCATTCAACGTGGGGTCGTAGAAGCCAAAGTTGCCGTCGCCCACCTGATCGATCACTTGGGGGGGAAGGGGCAGCGGATCGGCCCAGGAATCTGTCTGGGGATCAAACACGTAGACGCCGCGGCGAGGCTCCCGCTCGGTAGCGTACAATCGAATGATCACCAGGGCGTCGTTCGCGCGGTCGTAGGAGAAGATCGACTCGTAGGAGCTGGCGTAGGCGGGCCCGCTTCCGACGGTGCGGGGGCGGGTCCAGCAGTTCTGCTGAATGTCGTAAATAAAAAAGTTCTCGTGGGCCGCACTGGCGGAATTGGTGTAGTAGTAAATACGGTCTCGGCGGGAATCGTAGCAGGCGCAGTGGTCGATGCCGGTGGGAAGCGTGCCCGCGGGGCGGGCATCCACCCAGGTTCCGTTGGCCAGATCGAAGAACCAGGCGCCGCTGGTCCCGCCCCAGAAGAATTGCCGCTTGCCATGGACATACACCAGTTGGCTGCCGCCATAGGGTTCGCCCCCGCGCGGCGTGGCTTGGACGATGGTACATCGCCAACGCCCCTGGCGCACGTCGTAGAAGAAAGGCGAAAGGCCAGGCAGGTCCTTGCCTGCCCGTTGCTGCTGGTACAGCCGATATGCCTCGGCAAATACGCCTCCAGGCCCGGTGGTAAAGTAGTTGTCGAACTGGCCTGCCACGATGGCAAGCTGCTGCTGATGGGGATCGTAGGCCAGGAACCCATAGGCGTGGATGAGCAGTGGTGGCAGCGGCTGGCCCTGCTCGTCGGCCAGCAGGCCGCGCTCATCGACCTGGAGCGTTCCATCCTGCATTTGGTCGAGCAGCGTGCGTGTATCGATCCCTGGGTAGAGGCAGATCCAGCGGTGGCCGTTGATGTCATAGAACCACAGGTCGTTCATGTAGTGGCCGTCTGGCTTGACGAAGGCGTGCACGCCCTCGCCAAAGACAAATGCGCCACGGAGGTCAGGCGCCGCGGGCTGATTGGTGCTCCAGGAGCGGCCGCGTGCGCTTCCCCACGCGGGATCGGGCTGGGGTGGTCCCAGGTAGAGCCAGGCGTTGTCTCCCAATGCCTCAATTTGGGCGACGTGCGGGCCGGCTTCCGCCGCGGCCCCCGGCAGGGTGAGAGTAGGCTTGTCGCCGTGATCGGCGTGAACAACTCTCTCTGTGGCGCCGAGGCAGAAAGGCATGCAGCACAGTAGCCAGTGCGGCAGAGAAGCAAGGTGGCGGCGACTCGAGCGAGACATGATCAGGTGCCAAAAAGCCGGATGGCCGCGTACAGGTTCAATCGGATGCGCTGCCTTGCGCCTGCGCCCGCGGGCGTTCCTTGCGGGCCGGTCGATATGCGTGTGCTCTTCACCCGGAACCGCTGCGCGACATCGCCCGGCCGTACAGCCTGCCGCGGATTCTCTGTACGGTTTGCGGGAGAGGCACGTCAGTGCCGCGGTGCAAGCATGAGCCGCTGTCCAGCCCGCGGGCCGTGCTAGGCGAACAGAGATTTATCGAATTCGCGGTAGGTGAAATCGAACTGGCAGTCGGTGCCGAAGATCGTGGGCACGATGGAATTGAGGCCGATCTCTCCGGTGCACGTGGGCTGCGTGCGGTTGCGGACAGCATGGGCGAAGATGCGCATTTCGTGCTCGTAGGAGTAGGTGCGCAGTCCTCCCCCCTCTCGGTTGGCCTCGGCCGCTGAGAGTTCTGCCAGCGTGCAGGGTACGCCGCCCAGCTCGATTTCTCCCAGGCGTTCGATGGAGATGCGTTCGGGCTGCCGCTTCTTGTCGTAGACCACAACTTCCTGCTCGGCGGTGACGCGCAGGGCTCCCTCGGTGCCCAGAAACAACTCGCCGTAGCTCCAGCCATAGTTGAAGCCCTGGTGGAAGTCTTGCGTGAACCGCACGATCACGTCTCCTTCGTACATGTACTCAGCCGAGACGATGTCGTGCGTTTCGCGGCCGTCGCGGTAACGTGAGGTGCCCAGGCCACACACGCGCATGGGCCGCCGGCCGCCGAGCAGCCAGCCGGCGGCGTCCATTTGATGCGTGCCGTTCTCAGTCATCAGGCCGTGGCCGTACTCGCGGTACAGTCTCCAGTTGATCAGGCGATCGAGGGTGGCAAAACCCCAGGGCGAGAAGTCCTTGGTCAGATTCGGCAGGGGGCGCTTCCAGTCGCTTTCCCGGTCCCAGAAGGCATCTACGCGCAGGATTTCGCCAATCAGCCCCTCCTTTTGCAACAAGCGTTCAGCCAGGTAGTACAGCGGGTTGGAACGCCGCTGCTGGCCGATTTGCAGAACGCGTCCCGTGCGATCGCGGGCGGCCAGCATCTCTCGCCCTTGCTCCAGGGAGTAGGCCATGGGCTTCTCACAGAACACGTCCTTGCCTGCCTCCATGGCGGCGATAGCGGCTGCCGCATGGGTATGCTCCGGCAGAGCAATCAGCACGGCCTGCAGGTCGCGCTCCATGGCGAGCATCTCTGACCAATCTTCATAGATCCGCACGTTCGGCGCAAGCTGCTTGAGGGTCTCTACCTGCAGCGGGTTGATCTCGCAAGCGCAGGTGAGTTTGGTGCCTTGAACCTTGAGCATGTTGCCCGTGATCCGCAACCCCTGGCCGCCGGCTCCAATGATCGCAAAGTGCAGGTTCTCGCTGGGGGCATCAGCTTTCCCGCGTGCTGCGGCGGCCGAGGCCGCTACCAGCGAGGCGGCGGTGTGGTGCAAGAATGTACGTCGGTGCAGGACCATTTGGTACTCTCCAGGTGGAAAGAAAAGGCCTGGCTGAACGGCCAGGGGATGGGACCGTTCATACGATGGAGCACGAGACGCGGTCGGTCAAGTGCCTGGCCGCGAGGGAAACCTGCGAACTGGCCGGTAGCCCGGCGGCTGGCAGTGGGCTGCAGGAGATGGATGCTGAGTCCCCGGCAGTCCGTCGACACCACTGGGCCGCCGCCACGGCCAGTGCCGCCAGTGGCACTGCCGCCACGGCACCGATACCTTGCGCAACCTGTGCGGAGGCGGCTACGATCAGCTCTGCGGGCTTCGGCGGCTACGAGCATGCCTGACGCCTTCGTGGCATGGGCGGCAGCCACAGCCGATTTATGCGCGACGCGAGTTTCTTGCCTGCCCCCCACGCACGGCATGGCAGTTGCGCGTCGTTGCATGCTAGGCGCGTTGAAGCGACCCTCGGTCGTGCTCTCGGCCCCCTGCTCGTAGGCTTCGCTGGCTATCCGTGCGTCGTCTGCCATGTCTGGAATGGCCCGAGTTCAAGTACGGTGGAGCCGGCGACGGTCCCCTGTTGGTGGCACAGGTTTTCCTGCTGCTGCCGGATACGCCCTGGTGGAAAGCGTGTGCGACTGGGACGGCAGCCACGACCTGCTGTACGACCTGGAGAAGGCCGCCCTGCGCGGCGTCTACACGGGCGCACCATTGTTGCGGCAAGCATCTCTGGCGGACGTTGCAACCGAGTGGAGTTAAATAGCCGTACCGCGACGAGGCCCTGCGCGTAGGTGGAGCAATGGGCGAGCGATCACATGCCGTGGCGGCGAGGGGGGGGCATGTGGCGGGACGCGTCAGGCGGCCATTTGAGTGGTGGTTGGGGTGGCGGTCTTGCCTGCGATGCACAGGCTAATCGACCCGGTCGGGCAAGGGGCTTTGAAGCGCCAGGTCTGGATCGGCCGCTGAGTGGATGAATTCGTTGAGTGCGGTGTCGAGCGTCTCGACCACCTCGGGCAAGCGGTCAGCGACGTCGTTGCGTTCCCAACGGTCATCGGGTTTGACGAAGAGCGCGTAGCGCGGACCCTCATCGCTGGCCTGTCGTCGCAGGTACCAGTGCTGGGTGCGAATGGCCCACTCTGCCTGGCCGTCGTAGAGAAATGCACGGTCGCGGAGGGTCTGCCAGCCGCCGGCAAGGTGCAGGAGGCTGCGTCCCCAACCTGGGCAGTCGGGCAGATTCCACCATGCGCGCAGGGTGGCGGCCAGGTCGGCAGGCTGCACCAGTGCATGTGTGCGTGCCAGCGCTGCGGAGGCATCGGGCAGCCGCAGCAAGAGGGGGATATGCACCAACTCGCAGGCCAAGGGCGTATCGTACGGGCCGATCAGACCATGCTCTCCCAGCGGCATGCCTCGGGCAGACGTGAAGATCAGCAGCGTGCGTGCCGCCCACGGAGCGGCGCGCAACCCTTCCAGGAACGCGCCCAGGCAGCCATCGAGCAGAGCCACCTGGCCGGCATAGGCGTGGCTGTAGCCCAGCATGAGATCGGGATCCGCGTCGGGCGGCAGGGCCAGCCGTGGCACGGACACGTTTTCCGGCGGCGCCGGCTCGTCCGGCTCGACGTAGCGTGCGCGCAGCTCGTAGGGCGCATCCCAGGGGGCGCCCAGGCCTTGCAGATGGACCCAGAACAAGAACGGCTCGCGCAGCGAGTGAGACTGTTCCAGGGCCGCCGCAAACATGGTGGCGAGCTGCGTCTCCGCTTCCGTGGCCGCGGCCAGACCAGCCTGACTGGAGGGCAGTTGCACCACCTCGGCCGTATCGGACCACAAGGGCGGCAGCAGCGGCTCGTCGGTGAGGCAGAGCACCTCCACTTCCCGTTCGAATAGCTGCTGTAACAGCCCGGCCCGCGCGTCCTCTCGTTGCCAGGCGTGCAGGCCCGTGAAACAGGCGCGATAGAAGGGCTCGATCCCCGGACGATCAAGTGTGGCAAAATCACACACCAGCGACTCGGCCGCCAGACGGTCGAGGCGCGGCGTACCCACCCACGTATTCCCGTAGCAGCCCAGGTAGCCGGCGTGCAGCCGGTCCACCACTACCACCACGGCATTCACGTCCCGCACTCCGTGGCCGTCACCGTGATCATCCGCCAAACTGTGTTACTTTTTCCCACTCTCTCGCAGGGCCTGGTCGATCAGGCTTTCCAACTCCTTCAGGCCCTGTTGTGGATCCACATCATAGTAGCCCACGTGGTGGTGCAGGATTTTGCCCTCTGGCCCGACCAACACGAATAACGGCAAGGCCCCGCCCACCACACGCGGGTCTCCGAACTTGGCGAGCAGCTCGCCCCCGTCTAGCAAAATGGGATAGCTGAGATTCATGAAGGCCTTGAGTTTGCGAACCCCAGCCACCGCCTGGGAGCGGCCGGCTTCGTCCGCCAGGCGGCTATCGACCGCCACGCCGTATAGTTTCAAGCCAGCTTCCTTGCGGCGGGAGTACAGAAACTCCAAATAGCCCACCTGGCCGTACGGCTCTTCCAGCGGCGTGTCTCGATACTCCCAGAAGTGCAGCAGCGTCACCCGCCCCTGGAGATCGTCGCGAGCGAGGCGTGCACCGTTCAGGCCCGCGGCCTCGAACGCCTCCACGGCACGGCCCTGATACTCGGCCGCCAGATCCTCCAGCCGCGCCTTGCGCGAGGCTGCCAATTCCAGGTCACGCGCCGCGGATTGCACCATGCGTGCCAGGGGGCCCTTGCTCAGCTTCTGTTGCAGCGCGGGCAGTTCGGCGTCCAACAACCGTTGGTCGGCCTCAGACCATCGCTCTTCGTCTGACAGGGGGGGGCGAGACAATTTGCCGCGCAAGGCAAGCAAGGACTTGAAGCCAGCACGCACGGCTTCTTGCTCGGATGGTTGCAGGGACGTGCTGGCCGCCAGGCGCACTCGCAGCAGGTATTCGGTGCCCATGCCCATGAACACTCGTTCGTCGACGGCTTGGACCAGCCCCGCATCCTTGTCCAGCCACACGGTGCGCTTGTGGCCATAAGCATTGCGCACGCGCACGGGCCACGCCTCGCGATCCGCCAGCCGTTCGGAAGCACCTACTTCGAAGGCCAGTTCGTCGCTTTCCCAGGCAGCGCCTTCCGAGAGCGCTACCGGCGGCACGAGCAAGGGCGGCGGCAGCGGGATCACGCTGCGACCATCGCCATGGTTGTAAAGGAGCGAAGGCGGGGGCCCGTCCGCCCTGGCTGCTTCGCTGTCGAGCTGCCAGCGGCCAAATCGTTCGGACCAGGGCCAGCTTCCACGCCCTTGCTCATACACGGCCCAGTACCAGGAGCTGCCGGCGGCGTCGGCGGCATCGCAGAACAGGTACAGCTCGAACGATTTCTCGGCCTCCAAGGGCGCGCGATCGGGGCCAAGTTGGGCCACGCTGCCGCGATAAACCAACTCGACGCCGGGAGCGATGGCAGGCTCAGCCGCCAGGGAAGTGCTGAGCAACAACAGAAACAGGTGCATGGTAGGCCTCGGCAAGGGGTGGAGCAGCAAGCAACCGCAAGGCGGGCCGACAGGGGAGCGCGCCGCACACCGCAGAACAGCCCATTAGAGCCTAGCACGTGCCTGCACCGCAATGGCATGGCGAGCATCGGTACCACCGGCGTGCCGCCGGATGCGCACCCTTGGTGCACATGGCGGGCATGCCCCGGCCGGAGCTTCCAGCCGATCCGCCGGTCGCAGCGCCCCATCCATCCGGTGCAGCACGCCTGCCGCTCAGACCAGCGTGAAGTCCGGCAGGCGCACGATTTCTCCGCCGCGCAAGGCACTTTCGTGCGCGCAGATGCCCACGCACGTCCAGTTGGCACTGATGACCGCGTTGGGCCAGGGATCGCGATCCTGCACGAGGGCCGAGACGAACTCGTGAGCCAGGTGCGGATGGGAGCCGCCATGGCCAGCGCCTTGGACGAAGGAGCGGTGCGACTCATCGTGAACTGCCTGGGTGAAGGGACGGATCTCCTCCGGCAAGAGATGGGCATAATCGGGCACCCGAATCCGCTGTGGGATCTCCGGCTCGGGCTTCTTGGCAGTGTGCAGGACGTGTTCTTCGCCCTCGATGAGTGCCCACTCGAAACTCTGCTTGCTGCCGTAGACGTCGAAGCTCTCGCGGTACTGGCGGGCGGTATCGTACAAGAAGCGCCAGATGTGGGCAGCGATATCCGAGTCTTTGATCTTGATGTGGCACGACTCGACGGCGAAGCGGTTGCCCGACTTGCGTTGCAATTCCTCCCGGATGGTTCCCGAGCCAAAGCAGGAGACGTACTCGGCCCGCCCGTTGACCAGCCCCAGCACAGGACTCACCACGTGCGTGGCGTAGTGCATGGGGATCATCCGCTCCCAGTACTCGGGCCAGCCATCCATGTCTTGGGGATGCGAGGCCTGCATGTACTGGATTTTGCCCAGGTCGCCGCGCTGATAGAGTTCCTTCAGGAACAAGAACTCGCGGCTGTAAACCACGGTTTCTGCCATCATGTACCTGAGGCCTGTGGAGCGGACCAGTTCGCAGATTTGCTGGCACTCTTCGATGGTGGTGGCCATCGGCACGGTGCACATCACGTGCTTGCCGGCCCGCAAGGCGGCGATGGCCATCGGGGCATGGTCCGGGATGGGCGTGTTGATGTGCACGAAGTCGACTTGCGGATCCTTCAGCACATCTTCGTAGCGCGTGTAGCGTTGCTGCACGTTGAAGGCGTTGCCGATTTCGTGCAGTCTGGCCTCGTTGCGCTGGCAGATGGCGTACATGTTGGCTTGGGGATGCCGCTGGTAGATGGGGATGAACTCAGCTCCGAACCCCAGCCCAATGATGGCCACGTTGACGCGATCGCGGGTCATAACCGATCCTTCCGGCATTCAGGATGAAACGTTGCTTGCAGCCCAACCGTTTGAACCTGCGTTCAGATTAGCGGCTTTGTTGGCCGGAGCAAGCGGGAGGGCAAGGCGTTGCCACCGCTTCGATTGCCGGCGCCCTGAGGCGTGGGGGGAGAGATGTTTGGGGCAGAGGCACTGGCGATGCTGCTCAGAGCTGCATCTGTGTGCCAGCGGAGTGGGGCGGGCCAAGGCAATGCGTGAGGCTGGCCGTGCACAACGGCTCGGACCTCCGAGCACCGCAGCGGCTTTGTTGACGCTGTCACGGCCCGCTCCACACTCTGTGAGTATGCGGTGTGATGGGGCCGTGGCGCCCCGAGGAGCCAACACGCCTGGCGGTGCGTGGTGCCCAGCGGGGAGCGAAGCTGCGCCATGGCCGTCGTCATTGGCACGCGGTAGGCGTGCTGTATGGCCCCTCCGGCAGGAGGCACGAGTTCAGCACTTGCGGCGTTCGCCTCGAGTGCTGGCATGGCGCGGCGCCGCGGATTAAAGTGGTGGCACGCAAGAGCGCGGTCGGGTTGCGGCTGGAGCCCTTCAGCCGGCAAGACGACCTGGCACTGTATCTGGCACCATGCGAGGTTTCGCGATGAGAAAACCGGAATGGCTGGCATTGCTGGCACTCGTTGTGGGGCTGGGGGCGCCAATCCTGCGGGCTGAGGTTCCCCGCGCTGTGCCGTCAGGTTCGCTGCCGCCGGATGCACGGTTGGGGCCGCTGAAAGATCTGGACGGCTATTTTCCCATGGCCGTGCCGGAGAGTGCAGAGGCGTGGAGCGCTCGGGCCGAGTATGTCCGGCGGCAGGCGCTGGTGGCCCTGGGCTTGTGGCCCTTGCCGACACGAACGCCGTTGCGGGCGGTGATCCATACCCCCATCGACCGCGGCGAGTACACCGTGGAGCACGTGTACTTTGAAAGCTACCCAGGCCATTTTGTGACGGGGAATCTATACCGGCCCAAGGGGCGCCAGGGCAAGCGGCCAGGCGTGCTGTGCCCACATGGGCACTGGGCCAACGGCCGGTTTCATGATCACGGCCCTGACGAGGTGCAGCGGCAGATTGCCAAGGGGGGCGAGCGGTTTGAGCGGGGGGGAAGGCACCCCTTGCAGGCCCGCTGCGTCCACCTGGCGCGGCTGGGTTGCGTGGTATTCCATTACGACATGGTGGGCTACGCCGATAGCCAGCAGATTTCGTTCGATGTCGCCCACCGCTACGGGCAACCGCGTCCCCACATGGAGACTGCGGAGAACTGGGGTTTCTTCAGTACGCAAGCCGAGTTGCGATTGCAAACCATCATGGGATTGCAGGCGTGGAACTCGATCCGCGCGCTGGACTTCTTAAGCCAGTTGGAGGACGTCGATCCGGCACGCATTGGTGTGACAGGTGCCAGCGGCGGCGGGACGCAGACGTTCATTCTCTGCGCCGTGGACCCGCGCCCGGCCGTGGCGTTTCCGGCCGTGATGGTCTCCACGGCCATGCAGGGGGGCTGTACATGCGAGAACTGCAATTACTTGCGGATCGGCACGGGCAACATCGAACTGGCCGGGCTGTTTGCGCCCAAGCCGCTGGCCATGACGGGGGCAGACGACTGGACGCGGGAAATCGAGACCAAGGGTTTGCCGGAACTGAAGCGGCTGTACGCATTGCTCGGCGCGCCGGAGCGCGTGATGGCGGCACCCCTGTTGCAGTTCGAGCACAATTACAACTATGTGAGCCGCAGCGTGATGTATGCCTGGTTCAACCAGTATCTGGGACTGGGTTACGATCCTGTGCCGGAGGAGCAGGACTACCAACCACTGAGTGCCGAGGAACTCACGGTGTGGAACGCTGAGCATCCCCGGCCCCCTTCCGGCGATGAAGAGGAACGGCGCCTGCTACGGGTGATGACGGCGGATGCTCAGCGGCAGCTTGCGGCCCTGCTGCCCATCGATCCCACCACGCTGGCCGCGTACCGAGAAGTGGTGGCGCCCGCCATCGACGTGCTGGTCGGCCGTCGGCTGCCGCCAGCGGGGGCGGTGGAGTTCGAAAAAACCGCTGAGAGCGACTGTGGCAGCTATCTGCAAGTCGTGGGCCTGTTGCGTTACAAGGCGGCGGGCGAGGCATTGCCGGCGGTGTTTCTGCACCCCAAACAATGGAACGGAGAGGTGGTGGTGTGGCTGGATGTGGAGGGGAAACAGGGGCTGTTCGACTCAGCCGGCCAGCCACGGGAAGCTGTCGCCGCGGTGGTGGCATCCGGCCGCAGCGTGGCCTCGCTCGATTTGTTGTACCAGGGCGAGTTCTTGCCGGACGGGCAGCCCCTGTCGCACACACGCAAGGTCGAGAACCCGCGGGAGTACGCCGGCTATACCTTCGGCTACAACTACCCGGTGTTCGCGCAGCGCGTGCACGACGTGCTCTCGATGCTGTCGTTTGTGCGCCATCACGAGCTGCAGCCGCAGCGCGTGCACTTGGTCGCGGCACGCGGTGCCGCACATTGGGGGGCCGTGGCCGCTGCCCAGGCGCCTGACGCCGTGGACGTGCTGGTGCTGGATACGCATGGTTTTCGCTTTGTCCAGGCGACGGGCTACCGCGACCCGAACTTCTGGCCGGGCAGCGTGAAATACGGCGATCTCGAAGGCATTCTGGCCCTGCTGGCTCCCAAACGCGTGTGGTTGGCCGGAGAGCCGACCGTGCCTCGCTTGGTCCAGGCGGCGTACGACGCCGCAGGCATGCCGCAGGCCATCGGCCTGGCCGACCTCACACAAGCCAAGGCCGTGGTGAACTATCTTGCTGGGGAGGTCGCCCAGCCCTAGGCTACCAGGCCCTGGAAAGCCTGCAGCCGGTTCCCCATGGACTGGCCAGCACGCACGCGGGCGAGGGCAGTTGTCTGCGCGCCACACAGGGAGCGCGTGCCTCAGGGGCTGCAAAGGGGGCTAGTTGCCGGCCGGAGGCTGAGCGTCGGCCCGCCAGGGGAAGCGGCTAACTCTGGCAGTGGGCGTGTTGGCCTGCAGCCCCTTGTGGCTGAGGCCGAAATCGCAATACTAGCGGTTCGCGGTCGTGAGAGTCTTGGCCGGAGGCAGGGGAGACGCCGCCACGACCGCGGTGCCGCAGATGATCACGAGCAGTCGATTCATTGACCATACGGAGGATCAAACATGTCGCGTCCTGGAGCCGTCACGTTCAAGGGCAACCCGCTTACGCTCGTCGGTGAGGCGGTGGTGCCAGGCCAACAGGCGCCGCCCTTCAAACTGCATCGCTTTGTTGACGGAGCAATGAAGACCGTGACCCTGGAGGATCTCAAGGGGAAACCCACCATCATCAGCGTGGTCCCCTCGCTCGACACGCCCGTCTGCCAGACGCAGACAAAGCGATTCAACCAGGAACTGGCGGCACTGGGCGACCGCGTCAACGCCTTGACGGTTAGCATGGATCTCCCGTTTGCGCAGAACCGTTTTTGCGGTGCGGAGGGCATTACCCATCTCGTCTCCGCGAGCGACTATCAGGACCGCAACTTCGGCCTGAATTGGGGCATGCTGATCGAGGAGCTGAAGATCCTGGCCCGTGGCACATTCGTCCTGGATGCCGCGGGCAAAGTGGTCTACGCCGAGGTTGTCAAGGAGGTTGCCCAGGAGCCCAATTACGAGGCGGCACTGGCGGCGCTCAAGGCACTGCTGTAGGGCACGGGATCGTCGCCTTGGCCGTATCGCCGCTGCGTGAGGCAAAAGTGCGCTGCCGACGAGCGGGTAGTCGTCGCTGCTGACGGGACGCTCGTTCGTCAAATGCGGACCGCCGGCCGGACGTGCATGGCCCGGCGGTGCAGCACGCCCAGACACCGCGAGCCTGGCGCACTACCTGGGACGGAAGGCCGCAACAGACCGATGCCGTTGCTGGACGGAGCTGGGGGCCCGTTCGATGCCGCTTGGATGCTCAAGGCTGCTCCGCCAACTGCCGCCGTGTGGTCAGCCACGCGAGAACGCGAGTTCGGCACCCGTGCCGTGCCGGAAGAGCGCTTGCGCGCGGCGTGGCAGATGGCGGGGCGGGCATCGCGACCATGGCTACCGACGGATAGCTAGAATAGCCGGCCTTGGTGATCGGCGGGCGTGGAGAGTCCCAGGTGTTCGTAGGCGGCGGCGGTGGCCTTGCGGCCGCGAGAGGAGCGTACCAGCAGGGCTGTGCGCAGGAGGTAGGGTTCGACCTCGTCTTCGAGCGTATCCACGGCCACGTTCATGGTATGTGCCACGGATTCGATCCCCACCGGGCCGCCGTTGAAGACGCGGATAATGGTCTCGAGGTAGTCGCGGTCCTGGGCATCGAGGCCCAGGGCGTCGATTCGCTTCATCTCCAGGGCGGCACGTGCGATGGGGAGGGTAATGCGGCCGTCGCCACGACTGGTGGCATAGTCTCGCACCCAGCGGAGCCGGTTATTGGCCAATCGCGGCGTGCCTCGGCTGCGTGCGGCGATCTCATGTGCGGCCTCGGGCACGATCGGCGTTTGCAACTTGGCCGCATTGCGGGTGACGATCTCTGCCAGCTCATCCACGGAGTAGAAGTCGAGATGTTCGCGGAGCACGAAGCGGTCGCGCAAGGGCGCGGAGATCAGGCCGCTGCGGGTGGTCGCACCGATGAGGGTGAAGGGTTGCAGGTTGATGTTGATGGTGCGGGCGTTGACTCCCTCGCCCAAAGTAATGTCGATGCGAAAGTCTTCCATGGCCGGGTAGAGGAACTCCTCGACGGCCTTGGGCAGGCGGTGGATCTCGTCGATGAACAGCACGCTGCCGCGCTGGGCATTGGTGAGATAAGGCACCAAATCTTTAGGGGCGGTGAGTGCCGCCCCGCTGGCAATCTGCACGCTGACCTCGAGGTCGCGGGGGATCGCCAGTGCAAAGGTGGTTTTGCCCAGGCCCGGGGGGCCGTCGAAGAGAATGTGGCCTAGGGGTTCGCCTCGCTTGCGGGCCGCATCGACAACAATGGCCAGCCGCTCGAACACCTCGCGCTGGCCCACCATCTCGCACATCCGCTGGGGGCGCAGGTCGCGATCGTCGTCGGGAGCTGGAGAGGGGGGCGGTCCTTGCAGAATCGGGTTGCGCGCCATCCGTTGTGCCGATGGAAAGCCCTGTGTACGCGCGCAGAATATACCAGAAATGCCGACCCTGCGGCCAGGGGAGGACGACGAACCGGCTTTTTGCTTCCCTTCATGGCGCGCCAGCCTTATGCTAGGCAGGGTGTGCCCGAGCGACAAGCACGGCCCGCTGAGCACCCTTGCCCAAACCTTCAGGGTTGAGGAAGCTGCCAAGACTGGGCCCAAGGGGCGGCGGGAGATCTGCTGGGCATGGCGGCTACGTGATCTACGGCTACTGTGATGGGTCCGCAATGTCCAAGGAACAGTTGGAAGGCACAGGCATTGTTGCCAGCCCCAAGGCAGCGGCGGCTGGCCGCACACTCGGGGGCCAGGCCGTAGCCGTCTGGTTGGCCGGGGTGGCCCTGGCTGTTTTGCTGGCCATCACATGGGGGCCGGTATTTGCCGAGCTGGTTCGCTGGTGGAGCGAGGACGCTGATTACTCGCATGGCTTTCTGGTGCCGCTGGCGAGCCTGTATTTTGCGCGCCGCGCCTGGATTGCTGCTGGCCCACCGTGGCAGCGGTGTATAAGTCCCCCAACCGTTACTGCTGGTCTGGCCGTCATGGCCCTGGGATTGGTAGGGCACGTGGCGGCATGGTTTGCGGCGACGCTGCTGGGAGAGGTGCTGGCACTGATCGTGCTGTTGGCGGGCATGCTCTTGATTGCGGGCGGCACTCGGGCCCTGAGGGCCTACGGGTTTGCGGTGGGGTTCTTGATCTTCATGGCACCTTTGCCGCCGGCGTGGTATCGGCCGCTGGCCATCACCATGCAACAGTTGGCGGCCGTGCTTTCGACACGCTTGCTCGAGCTGTGCGGCATGCCGGTGTACCAGCAGGGCAACGTGATCTTTGTGCCAGGTTACAGCATGGAGGTAGGTGCGGCGTGCAGCGGCCTGCGGCAGATGCTGGCATTTCTGGCGCTGTCGGTGGCGATGGGCGAACTTTCGGGCCGTGGCTGGGTATTTCGCCTGGCGTTGGCTGGCCTGGCGTTGCCGACGGCGATGCTGGCCAACTGTGTGCGCATTCTGGCCACCGCCGCGACCATGTTGATCGGCGGCAAGCAATGGGCCGAGGGTGTGTATCACACGCTGGAGGGGCTGGCCACGGCCCTGATCGGCCTGGTGCTGCTGCTGGCGATGGCCTGGGGACTGGGGAAGGCTGAAGATCGCTGGCTACGGCATAAGGAGGGCGCTCGATGAGTTTGGGCTGGCGCTTGTGGGGAACCGTCGTGTTGCTCGCCGTGGGCCTAGCGGCCCATAGTTTGCTTGCCCGGCATGTGCTGGGAGGCGGCGCGGCGCAACCCGGGACGCTGGTACGGCCACTGGCGAACTTGCCGCTGGTACTGGGGGATTGGCAGGGAGCGGACGTACCCGTGGAACCGCGGCAGCGATATGCCGACGAGCACCTGAACCGCACCTACGTCCACACCACGCGAGGCCAGTCACTGATGCTCTGGATAGCCTATTCTAGTACAGGCAGGGACCGAGGCCATCATCCCGAGGTGTGCATGGCGGTGGCGGGACAGCCGGAGGACACCAGCGTGCGGCAGACAGTTTCCTTGCCAGGACCAGGGGAGCCTGCACAGCAGTACCGCTTTGGCCTTCCTGGTGAGCGACAGTGGGTTTTCTATTGGCACTACACATTGCCCTCCGAGGAGCCTCCCCATCTCGATGCGATACAGCGGCTGCGCCGCCGCCTGGTGGAACGACCGGCCAGCATCACCATAGAAGTGTTTGCCCCGGAGCAGATGCCAGCAGATGCCGAGGGGGCGCGGGAATTTGTGCGGCTCGTCGACGCAGCCTTGCGGACGCACCTGCCGGCGGGCGCAGGGCGAGGCAGCACGCGTGAACCCGTCATCATGTTGAAGTGAGCCGGATCCGTACACATGCCATGCGGGGCGTTGCCCTCATGCCACCTGTCAACTTTTGGAACATAGCCTGAAGAGGTCGCCGTGGACTTGGGACGCATTATCTTTCGTTGGGTGATTGCGCTGTTGGTGCTGGGTGCGCTAGGATTCTTGGGCTTTCAGGCCTACCTACGCACGCAGCCGTCGTATTACTGGCAGCAGGCCGAGGCGGCCCTGGCCAAGGGGGACCGGCAGGCGGCCATCCTGCACCTGCGCAACCTGCTGAACCGCCGAGGAAACGACGTACAAGCGCATCTGCGCCTGGCGGAGTTGCTGACGCAGGAGGCACGCGAGCGGTCAAAGATTGACACGCTGCGCAGCCCAGACGTGCCCGCAGCGCTGGACCACCTGTTAGCGGCAGCCGCGGCGGAGCCCGAGAACCTCGAGCTGCAACAGCGGATACTGGACGAGTTGCTGGACAGCGGGCGCCTCACCAGCGCGGTAGAAGTGGCGTCACGCGTGTCCCAACTTGATCCCAAGAATGCCGACGCTCAATACATGGCGGCCTGGCGGGCGCTCAACGGCGGCGACCGGGCGGCCGCCCTCCGCGAGCTGGACAAGCTGGACACGCTGGAGCCCGGCCCCAGTGTGCGTTCCCTGGCCCTGCGCACGGCGGCCACGGATGCAGCCGAAACGCAAGACGCCTTCCAGCAGGCGCTGGAATCTTGCGTGGAAGGCATCTGCCGACTCACGGCAAAGGATCTGGAGGCCCTCCGCACGCCGGACCGCAGGCTGGTCCGCGATGTGCTCGCGCTGAGCGTGCTGCGTGCTGCCGATGGCCCCACGGCCGAGGCGCGGTTCCGCCGGGTACTGTCCTGGCTGGATAGCTTGCGCGAGGCGAGCGTGGATGGGGTGCCGCAACTTGGTCCCTCCGCTGAGTTGGTGGTGGCCATCTGGGACCGGCTGACGGCCCAGTTCCCCCCACGCAACGGGGCAGAGGTCGATACGCGCCGCGAGTTGATGCAAGCCGCTTCCGCCCTGGTCGAGGCCGCCATCGATGCCAAGGCCGGCACGCCTGCCATGTACCATTTTGCGGCACGCACAGCCCTGGCCAGCGGCGCCGACGAGAAGGGGCTGCGCCTGCTGACCGCCGGAATCAAGCAAGGGGAGGCCACACTGGCTGACCTGCGCCAGCAAATCGATGAAGATCGGCGGCAGAACCGCACCGACCGTGCCCGCCAGCAACAGCTGGCGCAGCAGGAGCGGCAGGTGCTCCAGCTCCGCGAGCTGGCCGCTCGCCGCTTGATCGCCCTGCGCCGCTTCACCGAGGCGGAGCAGCACATCAAGCCCCTGCTAGCCGACGAGCAAACCGCCGGCTGGGGGCATCTGATCGCCGGGGTGCTGGCCACGGAGGAACGTCGCCTGCAGCGGGCGCTGGACCACTTGCTGCTGGCGCGAAAGATGCTTGGAGACAGCATCTATGTCCATCTCGCGCTGGCCCATGCCTACATCAACTTGCGCCAGTGGGCCGATGCCTTGCCGCACCTGGACGCCTTGCAGATGGATCCGGCAAAGCTGGATCCAGAGCAGCGGGCGTGGCTTGGCAGTACGTTGGGCAGCGGCGGCGCCGTCCATCTGTTGCAGGCCCAGGCCCTGCTGTCGTTGGATCGCTGGGACGCAGCCCAGCCGCACCTGGCCGCGTTGCGGGGCACGCCGCAGGAGCCGCGCGGAGAACAGTTGCGCGCGGCCTACTACTGGACGAAGGGGCGCACGGAAGATGCATTAAACATCTTGCGTGCCGCGCACGCGCGCCATCCAGATGACCTGGGCGTACTGCTGACTCTGGCAAGCACGCTATTGCGGCTGAACCAGGGTGCCGAGGCAGGCCGCTTGATTGCCGGTTTTGCCTCGGGCCACGCAGACAATCTGGCAGCCCAGCTCTTGGTTGCGCGTTGGTATGCCGAGCAAAGTCAGCCCGATGCCGCCCTTGCCTGGCTGGATCAGGTGGCTCCGCGCTTCAACAATGCTCCGGCCATCGACGTGCTGCGTGCGCAACTGCTGCTGGAGCAGGGTAAATCTGCCGAGGCCCTGGCCATCGCCGAGACTCTCAAGCAGCATGCGGACACGGCCGGCGTTGCTGCGTTGCTGGGGGCACAAGCCGCACTCAAGGAGCAGAAGCTCGGGCTGGCGGCAGACCTGCTGGCCCAAACCGATCCCGATATGCAACGCAGCGGATTCTTGCAGCTTTGGCGGGGCGAACTCGCGGCCGCGCAGCAAGATTACGAGACGGCGATCACCAGCCTCGCCTCGTCGCTCACCGCAGCGCCCACTGAGGGACAAGCCCGGGTGCGGCTGTTCAGCGCGCTGTTGGAGTTGGCCCGGCAGGAATCGCCCGCCAGGGCCCTGGAACGCGTCGACGAGTTGCGCCGCGAGCATCCCCGCGAACCCGTGTTGCTCCTCGCCCGCGTGGAATTGTGCACGCGCCTGCTGCGCTTCGATGACGTGCAAAAGACACTCGACGAATTGGAGGCCCTCGATCCGCGCGGCCCCCTGGGACCTTACTTCAAGGCCCAATCGTGGGTCTCTCGCAACCGTGCGGATCGGGCGCTGGAAGAGCTGGCGCGTGCGCTACAGGCCGATCCGCGCCATCTGCCCTCGTTGGCCCTGGGAGCACGATTGCACCTCGACGCAGGCCGCCCTGCCGAGGCCCTCGACCTCTCTCTCCGTGCCTTGCGCGAGAACCCGCAGCTTGTGAACATGTACGCCGTCCAGGCTGCCGCCTTGCAGCAGCTCAACCGCGGCCAAGAAGCCCGCAGCGTCCTGGAGGCCCTGGTGCAAAGCCAGCCTAACATGGCGCTTGCCTACACCCTGCTGGCGGACTTCTATGCGGCCGCTGGCGATAGGGTACAGGCACTGGCCGCCATCACACGCGGCCGCAAGGCCCTGCCCGACAACCTCGCCATCGCTCAAACCGAGATCTCTCTGTTGGTCCGCTGCAGCCGTGAAGAAGCCGCTCAACAGGCCGCCGCGGAACTGGCCGGAGACCCGCCTGATGCCGTGCGGACACTCGCGGTCGGCCGGGCCTTCCATGTTGCCGGACGGCAGGACCTGGCCCAGCAATGGGCCGAGCGTGCACTGGCCGCTGCCTCGGACGAGCAGAGGCCGCAGGTTCAGTGGCTGCTGGGAGATATCCACCTGCAACGCGCGCTGGCAGCCGAGCAACAGGGCCAGGCTGCCGAGGCGCAGGCTGCATATGAGCAGGCGGCCGACGCCTATGCCGCCGCATTCGCGGCCCAGCCTCAGAACTTTGTGGTCGGAAATAATCTGGCCTGGATTCAGGCGGTCAAGTTCAACCGCCCGGAGCAAGCGCTCGAGACAGCGAACAAGGTCCGCCAGACCATCGCCCAGGGCGTGATGCCGCCTGAACTCGTGGACACGCTAGCCACCATCTACCTCAGCCTCAATCAGCCAGAGGAGGCGCGCCGCGTGGTGGACCAGGCGCTGCAGCTTGTCGCTAACGACGCGAAACTATTGCGCCTCAGCAGCCAGCTCTATCTGGCGGCCGCTGAATTCTCCCAAGCACGCAAGGAACTGGACAAGCTGGAACTGTTGCTGCCTGCCTCCGCCGAGCCGATCCTTCTCAAGGCACGCTCCTGGCTATCCGAAGGGAGGATCGACCCAGCCATTGCCGAGCTGGAGCGAGGGCTCGATCTCCATCCTCGCGATCTGGGCATCCGCAGCCTGCTGGCCGAACTGTATCTGGCACGCCGCCGCGATTCCGACGCCCTGCTCCAGGCCAATGAGACCGTCCGCCTGAATCCCCAAGCATGGGAAGCGTACCTCACCCAGGCCGAGGCCCTCTGGCGCACCGGGCAGCAAGACCAGGCCCTGGCCGTGCTCCGCTCTCTCCTCAACAACCAGCCCGGCATGACAGCCGCACGCACGCGACTGGCCCGGCGCCTGGCAGATCGGGGCGATGCCGCCGCAGCGCTTGCCCTGCTCCGCGAAGGACGTTCGCTCGCCCCCACCGATCTCGACCTGCTGGCCGCAGAGGTCAAGCTGCTGGCGGAGCAAAACCGCCAGGCAGAGGCCGCCCAACTGCTCGAGGCCTTCGCCGGCGAGCAGCCCTCCCTCCCCACCTGCCTCGGGCTGGGACACGCCGCCATGAACGCAGGCCTGTTCGATGCCGCTCAGGCCTGGGCAGACCGTGCCCTCGAGCAGGCACCCGCCGAGCAGCGCGCCGATGCGCAACTCCTGCTGGCCGAAATCGCCATGCGGCAGGGCCAACAGAAAAAAGATGCCTCGCGGTTGCAAGCTGCCCGCCAGCACTATGAACAGGTGCTGGCTGCTTACCCCACCCACATGGTGGCGGGCAACAACCTGGCCTGGCTGCTGGCCGTCGACCTGAACGAACCGCGCCCGGCGCTGGAGCTGGCATTGCGGGTCCGCGGCAATCTCCCCGTCAGCCGGCTGCCGGTCAACTTCATCGACACCTTGGCAACCGTGCTCCGTCGGAATCAACGCTACCAAGAGGCCCGCGACCTGCTCGAGGAGGCCGTGGGCCTATTCCCCACGGAGGCGCTGGTGCAGCTCCAGCTCGGCTTGACCTATGCGGCCATCGATAACCCGCAAGGCGCGCGGGCTGCATTGGAAACGGCCTTGCAACTTGGTTTGCCCGACGAGCGGGTGGCGGAGGCGCGTGCCGCGCTCGCCGCCATCAAGGCGGAAGGCGAGTCCGGCTAAGCGGCCAGCGATGAGTGCAGCCACAGGCCAAAAGCAGAGCATGGTCCCTCCGGCAGCGGCGGCGCCCGGGCCGGGTGCTGCCTGGGCCGCTCGCTTTACCCCGCTACACCTGGCATACGCTCTGGTGTTGGGGGGACTGTTTCTATACTTTAATTACCTGCCCCTGTTCCACACGGATCTTTGGGGGCACGTGGCGTTCGGAGAATGGATCCTCGAGCATCAGGCCTTGCCCACGGAGGATCCCTGGCAGCCGTTGGCCGAGGGCATGCCGCTGGTAGACTCGGCATGGCTAGGACAAGTGGTGCTGGCTATCACGCACAAGCTAGCAGGAGCTGCTGGCCTGACTGTCCTGTTTGCCATGCTGATGGCCGCTGCATACGGCTTGTTGGCCCGGGCATTTGTGCTACGCAGCGGCTACACGTGGTTGGGATTGCTGGGCGTGGGGCTGGTCGTGATCATTGGCTGGAGCCGCTTGATGACGCTGCGCCCAGAGGTGCTGGGCAGCATTTGTTTTGCAGCCGTACTCTGGCTGGCCGTGGTTATCGACCGCAGCTTGCAGCGCGGCGAGGAGGCGGCCGCCGCCGGCGAGCGCCCTGCGGCGTGGCTGGGCGGTGACCTCGGCCCCAGGCAAAGCACGGCGCCGGGGGGTATTCCTCTGTGGACGTGGGTGCTGCTGCCGCTGGTGATGATGTTGTGGGCCAATCTGCACGGCTCGTTCGTGTGTGGTTTGGCAATGCTTGTCTGCCTGGCAGGCGGGCAGATCGTGGAGTCTGCCTGGCAGCGGCGCAGCCTGTGGGGCGTGCTAGCCGACAGTCGTGTGCGCCAAACGATCCTATTGGCCGAACTGTCAGCCGCGGCCACGCTGGTAAACCCCTATGGAATGGACTTGTGGATCGAGGTGCTGCGATTCTCGGCAAATGAGAATTTACGAGACATTACGGAGTGGTACCCGCTGGTGCTGGCCAGTCCCACCGGTGCTCAATTTGCCCTGGCCTGGCTCGCCGCGGTGATCCTCGCACGCCTAAGCCCACTGCGAATCCAGGTATGGGAGGTGCTGGCTTGGCTGTTGTTCTCGTTCCTGGTTGCCACCAGCCTGCGCATGGTCGGTTGGTTCAGCATGGCAGCGTCTCTGGTGCTGATCCGACATCTGGGCGGGACGATCCGTGGTCTGGCAGGCCGTCATCCGCTCAAGAAGGACGCCACGGCGGCAGGCACCCCTTTGGCTGCTCCCGCGCGAGGATCGGCAGGGGCGCAGGATGCAAGTGCAGGCGCCTCGCCCGGGGAGCCGGCACAACTAGCAGCGCTCGCGGGCAGGCTAGCAGCATACCGAAGTGAAGGGGACTCCGCTGCTGGGGGGACCGCTATAGCCGCTGCCAGGGGGCCGGCGCCTGCACAGAATAGCTCGGACAGCCCTTCTTCGGGCGCGAGGCCCTCTGCCCAGGACACGGCCAGCGCCAATGTGTCTGAGAGTGGCAGCACCCTGCCAGTCTTGGCTGCACGCGGCCACTGGTACTGGTGCGCGGCCACACTGTTTGTTCTTTGGGTCGTGTTTGCGCTGTCCGATCTCTCGCGTCCCATTCTGGGTGGTACGCCACGCAGCGAGCAAAGGCTCTACAGCCGCCAGACGCCGCTGGAATTGACACGGTGGCTGCATGCGAATCCCCCGCAGGGGCAAGTCTTTAACCCTCAGTGGTGGGGCGACTGGCTGGCCTACCGTGGGCCGGCCGGCATGAAGCTGTTTGCCACGACGCATGTGCACCTCATTCCACCCCGCGTCTACCGCGACTATACCCGCATTGCCAGCGTGCGGGAGGGCTGGGAAGAGGCTCTGGCCCGCTACCGCGTGACCACCGTGATCGTCGACAAGGAGCTGATGCAGTCCCTGCTGGCGGCCATGCGCCAGCGAAGCGGCTGGGGGCTGCGCTATGAAGATGGCCAGGCGGCGGTGTTCATCCGGCAGGGGCCGGGAACTTCAGTCCCGGCCAATGCTGCCGCGTCGAACCGACCGGAGCAGCGTGGGGCCGCGGAGCCTGGCCGCGGCACTGCGGCGGAGTCCCATGTCTCTGCGGCGGATCAGTCTGGAGGGGCCGCGGGTCGTTAAGCAGGGTAGATGGCTTATGCATCCGGCCGCCGTCTCCAGCAGGGCGGTGCGGCACATAGCCTGGGCTGTGGCCGCCGCTGCCGCCATAGGGCTTAACGGCCTGCCGATCCTCGGCAGCCTGCTGCCGCGGGATCGCGGGCTAAAGGACTTTTTTCAGGAGTGGGCGTCGGCCCGCAACTGGCTGCAGGGACGCGATCTGTACACGTCGCAGCGGCACACCGTGCGAGCGTACCTGCACCGCGAACTCCAGCCGGGCGAGGTCGAGGTCAATGCACATCCGCCGCCGGCCGTACTGCTCGTGTTGCCGCTGGCACACCTGGAGTATCCTACGGCACTGCAAATCTGGAACCTGCTAGGCATCTGTCTTGTTGCGGCGAGTGCGTACGTGACCGCCAGGGAACTGAGGCTCCGTGTAACAGCCGCGTCGCTGGCACCACTGGCGGTGTTATTCTGTTCTAACCCAGTGCGTGCACAGTTCGACCAGGGACAGCTCAACGCCGTGCTGCTCGCTTTATTAACGGCCGCTTGGTTTTGCGATCGGCGCGGTCTGAGCTGGGCTAGCGGAGCCGCCGTGGGCGCGGCAGCAGCGATCAAGCTATTTCCTGCCTATCTGCTGGTGTATTTCTCGTGTCGGCGCAATGGACGGGCTCTACTGGGAATGTTCGCGGGCGCACTGGCCATGATCCTGATAGCTTGGCTGCTATTTGGTGGGGCGCCGTACGTGGAATACTTTACCGACGTATTGCCCAGGGTAGAGAGCTGGCGGCTGGCGGGGCTGAATGCATCTTGGCACGGCTTCTGGCTCAGACTGATGGCGCCGCCTGGCTCGCGGTTCGTTGCTTTATTGCCGGCACCGGCTGTGGGTAACGTTCTGGCACTGGCAGGCAGCGCTTTGGTGAGCGGGGTAGCTGCGTACGTGACGTGGCGCGCCGGCACGGTAAGCCAGCAGAGCCGTGCCTGGGGGACATGCTTGGCGGGGATGTTGCTATGTTCCCCGATTAGCTGGGATCACTACTTCGTGCTCTTGTTGCTGCCCTGGATCCTGAGCTGGCTATCCAGTCGGAACTGCTGGCGACAGCGGGTAGCATTCGCGCTGTCATCTGCGGGTCTGTGGCTGAACCCGGTGCTGTTGTGGGCCCTCTGGTATGGCAGGGAGCAGATGGCACATGTGAGAATTCAACCGCTCGAGTCGATCTCGCTGTTCTCCATTGGCTTTTTCTCGCTGCTGGTGCTCTGGGGCATTGTTGCCTGGCCTGGCGAAGGGACGCGGCAAGGTACATGTTCAGCAGACGCCCCCGGGGCAGAACCGTGTATTCTAGCACTTTGATTGCTGAACGCTACCATGGCCATGTTGCATTCTATGGCTAGCCTCGCGGTATTGGGTTATCTGACGAAGCTGGAAGCACGCATCATAGCGGTCTCGTTAATCACCGCATTTTTCGGCTTGCTGGCCCATGAAACGGTTGCGGCGCGGCGCCATCCCGGCGCGTACTGGACACGTATACGCACTGCGGTCTGGGCGCTCTTGGCTTTGATCGTCCTCTTGTGGCGCGGGCCCGTGTTCGTGCAGACATTGATGCCGCCGTCGAGGGTGCTGGTCGACTTTTTTCAGGAGTGGTCTTCCGTACAGAATTGGCGGCGGGGCCTTCCTATCTACGAGGAGCAGGTCTTGGCTGTGGACCGCTATCTTGGGATTAAGATTGACCCAACAGAACAGCAAGCAGTGGAAGTGAACGCACATCCGCCGGCGTCGGTGCTGATGGCCATGCCCATGTTCTGGCTCGATTATCCCCGTGCCACGCTCGCCTGGAACCTGCTGTCGCTGGTGCTGGGGGCTGCTGCACTCTGGGTGATCAATGTGGAATGCAAGCTGGCCGAGAGCTGGCGAACGTTGCTGGTGGTCGTGACTCTCGCCCTGCTGTTCGATCCGCTGCTCGCTCAGACACTTTTTGCACAACTGAACCTGCTGCTGTTGTTTCTGCTGGTCGGCGCCTGGGCGGCCGCGCGGCGCCAGCAGGATAGACTTGCGGGAGTGCTTCTAGGCACGGCCGTGGCCGTCAAGCTCTACCCCGCTTTGCTGGTCGCGTTCTTTGCCATGCAACGTCGCTGGCGGCTGGTAGTTGCTGCATTGCTGGCAGCGCTAGCCTGGTGCGGTATGACCGTGCTCGTGTTTGGACTAGACACACACTACCAGTACGCATGGGAGGTGGTACCGCGCGTGCATGAGTGGCGAGCGGGGTGGGGCAACCTCTCGGTGCTGGGCTGGTGGTCGCGGCTTTTTGATCCGGGGACGAAAGGTGGCCTTGTCACGCCGATGGTCTACAACCCGTGGTTGGCGAAGGCTGGCAACTATGTCACAGCATCGTTGTTGGTGGGTGCGGCGTGCTGGATCGCGTGGCGTGCACGTACGCCGCAAGCCCGCGAACTGAGTCTTGGGCTGTTCGTCGTGACCATGCTGTTGATCAGCCCCGTTTGTTGGCCCCACTATCTGTTGATGCTGGTGTTACCCGCGGCACAGGTCTGGTCCAGTATTTCGGAAAGCCGTCTCGTTGTGCTGGGGGTGGTGGTGCTGCTGCTGCCCGTGTGGTGGCCTCCGATTCTGGTCGGGTTTCTGAGCGGCGGCGTTCCCACACCGGCCACGCCCAAATACTCGCTGCTGGTTTTCTCTCTTAGGACTTACGCGTTGCTGAGTTTCTGGTTGTTCCTGGCATGGGCGGCAACGCGCGCACGCCAGGTAGAGGAGGTCTCGGCACGATTCGGGCACGCCACAAGTTGAGGATTGCTGTGCCATGCGCCATGTGCAGCCTGCGGCACGGCCTGGCGAGGCAGGCTGGGGTAAGCCTGCCATATGGCGGGATGGCGTTAGCGGCGCTGAGACGAGCATGGCGATAGCGGCTTACGGCGTGCAGGGCGATGTGCCATACTGGGTTATGAAGGGTGAGATGACAAATGGTGGATAAAGAGGTGACGATGGCTCGCCGCAGGCTGCTGGGTTTTGGGATCCTGCAACTTGCATTTTGGGGGGGAGTCAGCGCCTGGGCGAGCGTGCGCTGGGCCCGGCTGGAGCAGGACTGGGCTCTGCCGCAGCCGCGAAACGAGCCGGTGCGGGTGGGTCCGCTGTATGACATCCCGGAAATTGTCACCGACGAACAGCTTGCCCTGGTGTTGTGGCGGCTGCGGCCTCAGTTTCGCGTGCCGAAGCCGAAGATTAACTTTGTCGATCACGCCCTGCGCTGTTGGGGCGTACAGACGGCGTTCGACGACCCCAACTGCCTCTCGGGCGAAGAGATGCGGCAGCTTCTGACAGACCATGGGCGGTTCGCCGAGGCGTGGGGTCCAGAGACGGCTCCCTTGCTGATCGATACCGAGGAGCGAGGCGTGCGCGTCCGGGTGCAGGAGGGCCAGCACAGCTCGAGCCATTACGATCATGTGCTGGGATGTCTGGCGGAAACGGGTACGCCCCTTGATTACCCGCTGCGCACGCCGCGGCAACAGACCACAGTGCGTGCCATGTTCGATCAATGCCTGAGAGACTTCAGCCTGAACCAGGCAGAGTACGAATGGTCCGCCATGGTATTTGCCCTCTACATGCCGCACGTCCGACGCTGGCGCACGCGAGAGGGGCAGGAGATTACATTTGACCGGCTGGCCGAACGTATCATGCGGCAGGAGCTGCCACAAGGCGTGTGCCTGGCCAACCATCGCATGCACACGCTGGTAGTCTTCTTGCGCGTTGACGAACAGCAGCCGCTGCTGAGCGCGGCCATGCGACAGCGCGTCACGGAATACTTGCAGAACGTGACGCAGCTTTTGGTGCAAAACCAGCATCCTGAAGGTTACTGGACGCACACCTGGCCCGGCTACGACGTCGGCTCCCAGCGCTCCAGCGCAGCGTATGAGAACACCCTGGCAAACTGGATTCTGGCCACCGGCCATCCCATGGAGTGGTGGGCTCTGGCACCGGAACCGATTCTGCCACCGCGCGAGGTGCTGGTCCGTGCCGGCCAATGGCTGGTGCGGACCATCTCCGAGATGCCGGAGAAGGACGTGCAAGAAGGCTATGGTTTCCTCTCGCACGCCGCTCATGCCCTGGCGCTGTGGCGCCAGCGCGAACCGGCACAGGTGCCATTGCCCCAGGCACCGTCCCGCGCTGCTCCGTAAGGCAAGACATGCAGCGGCAATGCGGCTCCGCTCGTGTCGCAGGACCGGGCGTTCCGCCCCCCGCGCCCGCTGACCTCGCCCCCTTACCGCACGCATGTTCCGCGCCGCGCAACTCGATGCACGGCCGCCTACCGCATGAGCGAGGCGGCGTTCTGCCCAGGAATACTCGAAGCAGCGCCGATTCAACAGGATCGGCGTCAACCAGACTGAGGGAGGCGGCGTTCTGCGCAAGAATCGTCGCAGCCGCAGGGCACACGGCAGCATGGCCGGCCCTACAACTGCAGCAAGATAGCCAGCACGATGATCAGAATCACCACACACACGCACGCCGTGACCAGGTTGCGGCGTGCGCGCCGCAGTTGCTTCTCCTCAGGCGTCAGGCGGCGTACGAGGCTGCTCGAATGGCCGGTTGCCGAGGAAGTCGCTCGTGTCTCCCCCGAACGTGCCGTGGTAGCGCTCGTTACCGGTACGGGCATGCCGGCAGCGAGCTGCGGCTGCGGAGGCACTGGTTGGGCGATCGTTCGACTGCCTGCTTGCTCCGCGCGCGCGGGCGCCACCCCCGTGCCGACCGAGACCGCGCCACCGGCAAGCGGCGCTGATGCCGCCGGTACTGTCGGAACGACGGGCCCTAAAGGCGCGGCCCGCGCAGCAGAAGCGTGAGATGCCGGCACGCTGGGAGCGTGCAGCGTCATTGTGGCGGCCGTGCCCGAATCTCGGCCCGCTGAAGCGGCTAGTGGTGATGAACCAGCATCGCTTGAGCTGTCTGCCGCGGTAGGACTGGCACTCTCGCCAGGCGGTGCAGTACCCACGAGCGGCGATTTGCAGGCTGGCGGCTCTGCGACCGTAGTGGTTTGATGCGCCGTTAGCGGGCTCTCCATGACGGGCGGGGACACCCCCGGCCTAGCTGCACCGCCCGCCGCAGACTTGGGCATGGCGGCTTGCGGCGGCGGCTCAGTTACCGGTTGGCCGCTGGCAGCGGCTGTGGACGGTGAGGGAGCGTGCACACTCCCTACCGGGGCGGCCGCAGGAGGCGGATGCGCGGGTACAGCCACCGGCACCGTCGATGTGGGCACAGGGGGCGGGGCTGCCGGCGGGCTTGCCGAGCCCGGCCCAACCGCAGCAGCGGGCCCGCGCGGCTGTGGAACACTTTGCGAGACAGGGTGAGCCGCAAGAGGTGGCAGGCTGGTCTCAGGTGGCGCACCGCCCGAGTGTGGCGGCGCCATTGCAGGCGGCAAGGCTGCCCCGGGAGGCGGTGCTGCCTCGCGAGCTGCTGCTGCGACCGGAGGTGGTGCGGCTGCGGGTGGCCGTCCGGCTGGGGGAGGCGGTGGAATAACGGGAGGTGGTGCAGCAACGGGCGGCGGTCCGGCCACCGGCGGCGGTCCAGCCGTGGTAGGTGGTGCGGCCACTGGAGGTGGGACGGAAAGCCTTTGCGGCGGGGCTACAGGCGGGGGGCCGGCTGCAATGGGCGGCACAGCACCGGAGCCAGGGACCACGGGTGGCGGCCCTGGCGGCACCGCACTTTGCCAACCACCCACGGGTGGCGCCGCCTGGAACGGCACCCCTGCGGGAACCACGAGCACGCCGCCACAGACTGGGCACGTCGCCTGTCGGCCAGCCATCGAGGCGTCGATCTGTGAAATGGCACCGCACCGCGGACAGCCAAACTGAACATAGAGCATCTGTTCATGTTAGCCGCCCAGGCAGCGTTGTTGAATCGGCTGGCACGAGTAGGGCAAGGCATTTGCCCTCAGGCCGCCGCAACGCCCTGTTTTAGAGCCGCACGCGCCTCCGTCGAAGTAGGGGCTACTTGGCCCGGCACGCGCGCGATAACGGATTTGATGGGCAGCCGCTCCGTCCCCCCCAGCAACAGCAGGGCCATGACGCACGATGAACCGCTCAAACGAATGTGCCCACGTGGGCGCCAGTTCGTCGGCAGCCCGTCAATCTTCGCCTGTGTCCAAACGAATGCGCCCACGTGGGCGCCAGATGACGTCATGGCTCGGCCACGGGCTCCAGGGCAGGAGTTGGCCGTTAAGGTCGCCCACCATTTCTGGCCAAGCGGCCATGCTTGCTGCCTTGCTAGACCGCAACGCGCTGCAAACCCCGGCGGCTGCGAAGGCCGGATTCGAAGGAAGGAAGCTGGTCGAATTCGCTAGCTGCCGCGTCTCGCGTGTGGGGGGTTAACCACGGCGCCCCGCCAGGGCACGCTGGACGGCCGCACCCATGTCGGCCGGACTTTCCGCCACCTCGATACCCGCTTGCTGCAACGCCGCGATCTTCTCCGCCGCAGTACCCTTCCCCCCGCTGATGATCGCGCCGGCATGCCCCATTCGCTTGCCGGGCGGGGCCGTTCTGCCCGCGATGAATGCCGCTACCGGCTTGGTCATGTGCGCCTGGATGTACGCTGCTGCCTTCTCTTCTGCCGTGCCGCCAATCTCGCCGATCAGCAACACAGCATCCGTGCCTTCGTCGGCCTGAAACATCTCCAGCAGGTCGACGAACGACATGCCCACAATCGGGTCGCCGCCCAGGCCCACGCACGTCGATTGGCCGAGTCCCAGGCTGGAGAGCTGCCAGACGGCCTCGTACGTGAGCGTGCCGGAACGGCTGATCACTCCCACCCGGCCAGGTTTGTGAATGTAGCCGGGCATGATGCCGATCTTGCACTCTCCCGGCGTGATCACGCCCGGGCAATTGGGGCCGATCAGCACGGACTGGCTGGCGCGGACAATTGGGTACACGCGTGCCATATCCAGGGCGGGCACCCCCTCGGTGATGGCGATGATCACGCGAATGCCGGCATCGACGGCTTCGAGAATCGCATCAGCGGCGAAGGGGGGGGGCACGAAGATCATGGTGGCATCAGCCCCGGTCTGGGCGCGGGCTTCAGCCACGGTATCGAACACGGGCAGTCCCAGCACGGTTTCTCCGCCCTTGCCTGGCGTCACGCCGCCGACGATTTTGGTTCCATACTCCAGGCAGCCCTTGGTATGAAACTGGCCGACTCTACCGGTGATGCCCTGGCAGATGACGCGGGTATCTCGGTTTACCAGAATGCTCATCGTACGTGCAGTAAAGTTAGCGTGGGAACTGGAGAGGCAGACAGGCGTGAGCCGTCGTGACCGCCGCGCGATGGGAGGATGCAAAAAGTTCGATCTGGCTCATGGCGCTTGTTGTGCTGCCGCGACGACCTTGCGTGCCGCATCGGTCAGGTCGCTCGCGGAGATAATGTCCAGTTCGCTTTCGGCGAGCATCCGCCGCGCCTCTTCTACCTCGGTGCCTTCCAAACGCACCACGAGCGGGACGTTGAAGCCCACCATGCGATAGGCCTCGATCAGCGCCTGAGCGATCGTGGTGCAGCGCATGATGCCGCCGAAGATATTCACCAGCACCGCGCGCACGTTGCCGTCGGCCAACAGGATGCGGAAGGCCTCGGTGACCTGTTCGGCGTTGGCGCCGCCGCCCACATCCAGAAAGTTCGCCGGCTCGCCGCCGTGCAACTTGATCAGGTCCATGGTGCTCATCGCCAGCCCCGCTCCGTTTACGAGGCAGCCGATGTTGCCATCGAGTTTCACATAGCTCAAACCCGCCTCGGCGGCACGCACCTCCGATGGCTCTTCCTCGGCCAGATCCCGCAGGTTCGCACGCTCCGGATGGCGGAAAGCCGCATTGTCATCGAAGTTCAGCTTCGCATCCAGTGCCAGCAGCTCGCCTCGCGAGGTCACCACCAGCGGATTCACCTCCAGCAAACTGCAATCTTGAGACACGAACACCCGGCACAGGCCGCACATGAAACGCTCCGCGTGTGCCAGACTCGCCCCCCTAAGTTGCAGCTTCACCGCCAGCTTACGCGCCTGGTACGGCCGCAACCCCCCATCCGGATGGAACCACTCCTTGAAAATCTTCTCAGGCGTCTGCGCTGCCACCTCCTCGATATTGACGCCGCCTTCGCTGGAAACCATCAGCACAGGAGCCTGACGAGATCGATCCAGCACGATCCCCAGGTACAGCTCGCGAGCGATCTCGCAGCCCGCCTCGACCAGCACCTGATGCACTACCCGCCCCTCTGGCCCCGTCTGCAAGGTCACCAGCGCATGACCAAGAATGCGCCCCGCCACCGCGGCTGCCTCCTCCGCACTGCGAACGACCTGCACGCCGCGCTGGCTCGGGTGCTCTTTGATGGTCCCCTTGCCGCGTCCCCCCGCATGGATCTGCGCCTTCACCAACGCCACCGATCCGCCAAGCTGCTTGAACGCGGCCGCTGCCTCCTCGGGCGTGCGGGCCACCATGCCCGCGGGCACGGGCACTCCAGCCTGGCGCAGGATCTCTTTCGCCTGGAACTCGTGGATTTTCATGGATGCTAAGGTGGAATGCTGAAACGGGACGCACGCGGCCGATGGGCAGGATTGTAGGGCCCTCTTCCTGTGCGGGCAAGCTGCCAGGCGGCAAATCAAGCTGGCAAGATCTGCCCGCTTGCGGCAGCCGCCGTGGTGCCGGCTGTACCAACATTGGTGCAGCAGAAGCAGGCTGCGCGAGGGTGGAAGGCGCCTCCATTCAGACGGCGCGGACGCTAAGAGGGCTCCGCGCCGGCGGATTGGTGTTTCTTTACAACGCAACGATTGCCCCCCAGTCACCGATTCCAACAAGGCCAGCGGCTGCTGGGCGCCTGGAGCACGACGGTGAGGGAAGGGCTCTACCCAGTAGGCACACGCCATTTTACGAGCGAAGGCGGGGCAATCCCGGCCTGGCCACGGCGTGCCAGGCCTGTACGGGTAGCAAGCAGTCGGCCGATGTGGGCATCCCGGGCGCCTCAGGCACACCAGGCCTGTGGGGGGCAGCACACCAGTGCGGCTCGACGGCGACACGGCGCCGGCGCAAGCCCCGCGCCTGCAACCACTGGCGGCCTCGATGCGGGCACCCAGCGCGCCTGCCGCGATGACGCCGGCGCAGTCCCGGCACCTGCAACGACGGGCAGTTCAAGCGGGTATAACTATGTGGAAGGTCGTTGGCCCCTGACGGATTCGGTCTACCACAAGGTGAAGACTCGTGTCCACGCCGGAACGCGTGTGGGATGCCGAACTGGTGCACCCGGCTGACCGTTTGCCACACACCGGCGACGGCAACCAGCCCAGGGATGCCATTCTGGTCGATCCGGAGGGGCCTCCCGCTGCCGGACTGGCATCACGAGATCAGCTGCGCGACGCCCTGGTGCTCGATGCCGCCGGCCCGCCTGGCACCGGTGGTGCTGTGGTGCTGGCGGAAATGGTGCACAGAGCCTCGCGCCGCTGGCCTGTTCGCCTGCTGGCGTGGCTGGTGGGCTTGCAGGTCAAGCTGGCTGGCCTGGCGACGATCGTCGCCGGGCTGGCCGTGCTGGCCACGTTTCCGCTAGCCCAGTTCGTGAGCTTGGGCTACTTGCTGGAGTGCAGCGGCCGGGTCGCACGTAGCGGCCGCCTGCGAGACGGCTTTGTGGGGCTGCACAAGGCAGCGGGACTGGGGATCTTTGTGGCTGGTGCGTGGGTACTGCTGCTGCCGGTGCGGTTTGTTTCGTCCATGGCGGCGCGGGCGCGGTTGATCGAGCCAGGCGGACTGGCCGATCGGGGCTGGAGCATCGGGCTGTGGTTCATGGTGTTGTTGACGATCGCGGCCCTGGCGCTATGGCTGATCGGAGTGCTGATGTGCGGGCGTGCTGTCGAGTCGCTGGTTTCTGGCCAGCCGATGGCGGCTGCCTGGCGTCTGCCCCCGCGCCGGAGGGCCTGGGAGCCGCGCTTGTACGTCTGGGTGCGAGACAGGTTGTGGGAGTTTGCCGTGGGCTTGCGGGTTCCCTACTACTTTTGGTTGGGGTTGCGTGGCTTCGCGGGCGGCATGATCTGGCTGGTGCTACCCATCTCGCTGCTGGCACTGGGAAGCAGTGGGCATCCCGTGGCGGGGTTTCTTGGCGCCCTGGGCCTGATGGTGGTACTGCTGTACCTGCCGTTCTTGCAGACCCGCTTTGCGGCCGAGAACCGCTTTGCCGCCATGTTTGAAGGGGGCGCCGTGCGGCGATTGTTCCGCAAGGCGCCGGTAGGCTTCTGGCTGGCAGTGCTGGTAACACTGGCCTTTGCAGTGCCGCTGTACCTGCTCAAGATCGAGATTGTGCCGCGGGAGGCGGCCTGGCTGCCCAGCCTGGTGTTTGTGATCTTCATCTTGCCCGCACGGCTATTGGTCGGGTGGGTATGCGGCTACGCAGCGCGTCGGCAGCGGCCGCGCAACTGGTTTGTCCGCCAGGCGGCACGGCTGGCCATGCTGCCTGTGGTGGGCATGTACGTGCTGATTGTGTACTTCACCCAGTACACCTCGTGGTACGGCGTGGCCAGCCTATACGAGCAGCACGCGTTTCTGGTACCCGTGCCGTTCTTGGGACTGTGATCCCTTGGACCTGTGTGAGCCGACGGCGCAGCTCGACGGCGTGCCGCGCCCAAGGGAGTTCGCGCAGCCTGGTGATCATCGTGGTTTTTCTGCGGCCGGGGCTGGACCAGGCGGCACGGCTGCACTTCCTGTCGGAATGACCGTTAGGTGCGGCCGAACGGTTCCGCTACGAGCGCACTCTAGGCGGCACAAGGAGGGGCCGGAAACTCTGCCCCGGTTCCCGCAGGGCAATCACGGCGGGCGCCACAGTGCTTCTCGGCAAGCCTGCGTTACGCCATGACGTGTGGGGTGATCTCGGGCATGTCCTCATCCAGGGGGAAGCAAGGGCGTGTCAGGCGGCGGTAGGGCAGACGGCGTGTGGTGGGGGGCGTTGGGCCTGGGGTGTCAAGTACAAAGGCGGCCCTGGCGACGCCGTCATAGGCAAAGCGATAGTTCATGGGATTCTTCACCACCACAAAGCGGGCCTGCCGCGGGTCGAGGCCCACACTGCGGTACTGCTCGTCCGCATAGTCGTATGTGCCGCCGGAAGCAATCAGGATGCGGATGCTGCCCACTTCCAGCACAGCGGTGGGGCCCATCTCTCCCCAGGTGCCCGCGAAGATGCCGCCCGCATATCGAAAGCGCCCGTCCCCAAGCCTGCGGACCACGCCCGTGACCTCGACAGGCTCTCCCCACTGCGGATCCACTTGATGCCCGAGCCGCAATGCGATGCGGCCGAGGATGCCGGCGTGCTGGGCTGCCCGCACCGCCGCAGGATCGACAACCGGAACCAGACATGGCTCCGTAACTCCCGCCTCCAGCAGGGCACGCAGTGCATGCACACTGTCTCCCGCGGCACCGCCGCCGCAACAATCGGCCGTTTCGACCAGCAGCACCGGGCCCGCCGGTATGTCCGCCGCGGCACGCAGTGCCTCGGCAGGGGCATAGAGCCGGGGCTCGAGCGTCCCGCGGCGCTCCCAGTAGGCGGTGGCGATCTGTCGGGCCAGTTGGGCGGCGAGGGAGGGGTCGTTATCTGTGATCACCAGCCCTCCGCCGCCCATCTCGGGCAGATCGAGATAAGGATGCACCATGAAGGCACTGGTAGAGAGCACGCCCGGCTGCTGCTCGAGGCTCTTGGCCAGCCGCATCACCTCTGCAAAAGGTCCTTCTCCCTCGGTGTGGCCATTCAGGGCTGCCACGACCACGGGCACCTTGGCCAGTGCCATGGCGGGGCGCACGCGGCCCTGCACCGCGGCTAACAGCAGCCGCGCGGCACGCTGTCCGGTGGTGTGTGCGTCCTGATGGGGATAGGTCTCCCAGGCGAGCAGGGCCGTGGCGTTGCGGACCATGTCTGCCGTAACATGGGCATGCAGGTCCAGCGTGGCCACCAGGGGCGCCTCGGGACCGATTCGGGCACGCACAGCGGCGAGCAAATCGCCCTCCAGATCGGGCGCGTTCTCTGCGGCCGCGGCACCGTGCAACACCAAGAGTACGCCGTCGACCGGGGCTGAGCAGTCAAGCTGTGACAACACCTCGCCGCGCAGGTGGTTGTAGCAAGCGGCCGTCAACACGCCGCCGGGGCAGGCAGAGGCGGCCAACAGCGGTGCCAGTTGCACGTCGGCTGCACGCAGCACTTCCAGGGCGCCGCCCAGCGCGCCCGCTTGGGTTTGCAATAGTTCCTCGCCGTAGGCAAGCTGGGTGCGTGCAAACCAGGCCAGGTCCATGCGCCGCCCGCCAAAGTGATTGCACTCTGTGAACAGCGCCCCAATGGCGATGCGATGTGGGCGGTTCATGCGGGTACAGCATCTGTTTCGCGGTACGGGTCGGCCGGCCGCAGGTAAGCCGCCCCAGCAACCATGTCGGAGTAGAAGCCCTCGGGGAGCCGCATGGGATCTGCCATGCTCAGGCGGTCTACGAGCGTGCGGTTCAAGCGCACGCCCAGGCCGGGTTCGCGGCCCAGCTCGAGCTGGCCGTCGCGCACTGTTAGCGGCGGGTCGAGCAGATCGTCCACCAGGGGATTGCCGGTCTGGTCGACCTCCACGGTGAGGCCGCAGTCGCTCGCCGCCACCACGTGGGCATTGGCGATGACGGCCAGGCCATCGCTCCACGAGTGAGTGGCCAGCTTGAGGCCCGCCCGGCCGGCAAGCTGCGCTATGCGCCAGACCTCGCTGATGCCGCCTGCGCGAGAGACATCGGGCTGCACAATCTCGACAGCCTTCGCCTCGATCAGCTCGCGAAAGCCCTGGAGGCCAAATTCGTTCTCTCCGGCAGCCAGCGGCACGCCAATGCGGCCACGCAAAGCGGAGTAGGCATCCAGCATTTCGGGCTCAAAAGGCTCTTCTAACCAGAACACGTCCTGTGTGGCCAGGTACTTGCCTATCCGCTCCGCCAGCGCCGGGTGGTAGCGCATCGAGGCATCGCACATCAGATCGTGTTTGTTGCCAATGGCCAGCCGCACGGCGGCCACGGCGGCGGTGTCGTACGGCTCGTCGCGGCCAAGCCGCATTTTCATGCGTACATAGCCGCGGTCCAGGTGGCGGCGTGCCTCGGCAGCGAGCGACTCAACCGGCTGCCAGAGCAGCGCGCTGGCGTAGGCCGGGCAGGTGCTCCGCCGGCCACCCAGCAGCTCCCAGACCGGTTTCCCAAGGCGCTTGCCACGCAGATCCCACAGCGCCGTATCCACGGCACCCAGGGCGCTCATGGCAGCACCCTTGCGGCCGTACCAGCGCGTGGCCCGGTACATGAGGTTCCAGAGGGATTCGATGTCGTCTGCCTCCCGCCCGCGTAGCAGCGGCTCGAGCTGCTCCTTCACTACCACGTGAGCGAGTGCGGGCAACGTATAGGCCGAACCCAGGCCGCACAGGCCCGTGTCCGTGTGTACCTCGACCAGCGTGGTGACGCGGGCATCGCAGTAACCGCCGGCGCACCAGAAGCCCTGGCCGGCCGGGTAGGCGAAGCGTAAGCTGACGGGCTCGATGCGGTCGATTTTCATGCCGGGTCTGCTGTCACGCGCGTCGCGGCAGGCTGCACCGCGGCAGGGGAGCTAGCGAATGGCCGAGTAGTCGGTAGGGTTGAGGAACTTGACCTCCACGCTTTTCACCAGGGGGCCGTCGATTTCTGAGGCCTCCTTGGCGGCCTTCCACTCGGGGTCGTTGACAAAGGCTTTCCATGCCTCTTCGCGTGCCTCTCGATTGGGATAGGCAAGGATGTAGATCAGCGTGTTGGCGGCCTCGTCTCCCTCGGCCGGCACCCAGTAGCCGATGTTGGTCATGCCGTGCTTTTCAAACAACCGCGTGGTGTGCTCTCGAAAGCGGCGGTGCAGGGCCTCCAGCTTGCCATCGTGGGCGATGTACGTGCGCATTTCGAACAGCCTCGCGGTCTGGGAGGGATCCTGGGCGTGAGAACGGGGACGGGCCGCCATGGCAGCGAGCAACACAAGCCCTGTGAGGGCAGCGGCCCAGACGAGCGATGTGCTGGAACCAACTTCGCGCAGCATGATGTTTTCTCCTGGGAAGACGCAGCCAGGCCCTATGGTAAAGCGCGCCCGTGCTGGTGCCAATGAGGTGTCGCCAGCCTTGCGGCAAGCATCACTCCGCAGCTCCGTGAAGACCTTGCCTTACGCAGGCGTCAAGCTGCATACGGGGGACGGCCCCGGGCGTCTGTGCGGTATGCCACGCTCAGCCTGGTGCGAGGTCTAGCCGCCGGCCAAGAGGGGGGGGATGGTGCGCAGCTCTCCCCGCTGGTTGGCCTGCCAAGCGGCACCCGTAGCCACGTCGATGGCGGTGAGCCATCCGCCGTAGCAGCATCCAGTGTCGAGGCACTTGAGATAGCCGAGGTTGAGCACGCTGCCGCTGGGTTGCGGCGTGTGCCCAACCACGGCGATCTTGCCCGAGACGTGTGGCGCGGGAATCACATCGCGCAGCGACCGCCACAGGAGCACTTCTGCCGGCTGGGCATCCAATGGCAGATGCGGCTCGTAGTTGGCATGCACAAAGAAATGGGTGGGGGTTTCATACATCGGCAACGTGCTCTGCAAGAACTGCAAGTGGGCGTCAGGCAGGCGAGGCATGTCGTGATCGGCGCCATATGCCGCCAGGGTGGCCTGGCCGCCGCATTGCAGCCAGAGCGAGCACGCCACGCCGCTGCGCAATGCATCGAACAGCATCTCCTCGTGATTGCCGCGCAGGGCGATCAGGCGACAGGTGCGTGCAAGCTCGAGGAGCTGCTGCACGGCCGAGGCGGAGTCGGGCCCGCGGTCGATGTAATCTCCCAGCGTGATCAGCGTGTCGTCCGGTTGCAGACGGAGGGCCTCCAGCAGCAAGCGCAGCGCCGTGGCACAACCATGAATGTCGCCCATTGCCAGGACGCGAGGCACGAGTCTGCAATTCTCCGAAGCCGCCTCAAGGATTTGCCCAGTATGCGCGGCACGGGACGGGGAAGAAAGTCCCTCGCGCCGGCGAATCACAGCTACAGTCAGGCCGTTTTGCCCTAGCGGTTTCTGAGGCCGCAGAGTTAGCGTATCTTGCCTCCCTTGCGCCTAGGTGCGAGACGCTTGCCTCCGCCAGACCAACAAGTTTGTACCAGTCGGCCACATCGCCATGCCGATGCTTGGGAAAGAACGCTTTCTAGCACGGATCCAGGCTGGTTCGCTTGTGGGCTTGGAAGAATGCTAAAGACGCGAATAGGGATGTGGATCGGAATGTTGGCTACGCTCGTTTGCGCGGTGCCAGCCCAGGCAGGCGGGCCATGCGCACGCTGCGGCTGCACGCATGGCGTCCACAAGTACTGCCGCCTGGTGTGCGAGGAGAAGGAGGTCAAGCACGTTTGCTATTCTTCCGTGGCTGAGGATTTCTGCGTTCCCGGCCGTAGCATCCCCTGCGGCGAGGCGTGCGACGGCTGCGAGCACTACACCGTCTGGCAGCCCACGTGTGCCCGCGTACGGACGCGGCACAAGCTCGTCAAGCACGAGGTGGTGACGCGCCGCCCAAGCTGGAAGTGGGTGGTGGAAGAGCTGTGCGGCGACTGCTGCCACGAGCTGACGCAGGAACAACTGCCTGTGGCCGCGCCCCAGCAGGCAGAGCCTTCAGACGCCTCGACCATACCGGTCGGCCACCAAACAGCCGCGCCAGCGACCCCTGCGCCCAGGAAGCGGTTGCTGCCGGAATGGCTGCTGCGACGCTAGCGGCCGCCGTCGGCTAGACGCGGAAGTCTGCCTCCGCCAGGATGCTGATTTGCACCTGCTCACGCGGCACGCCGCTGCCCAGCGCAGCCACCTGGCGGTCGCGTTCGGCGTTGCCCGCCTGACGGTGCAGGTACTGCTGGTACCAGTTCGCCACAAGCACCGTGCGGAACTCCGCGCTGGCCATGATCGAGGCGGCCACGCGGCCACGCGAGCTGCCCCCCAGCACGGCCGTCCAGTAGTCTACCTCCGCCTGCGCGGCTGCACGACCGAGCAACTCCACGTACAGGCTGGCCACAAACGCCTGGTCCGTACCGCCGGCACGCGTGTAGTACTCCTGCGAGCCGATGATAGCCAGTTGCACGTCGGCAATGCTGCCGCCGCGGCCCAACAGGGCCAGCCAGTGGGCAAGGCCAGCGGGATCAGCAGATCGGCCAAGGTGCTGCTGGTACAGCGCCTCAACCCGCTGCATGCGGTACTCCGTGGAGTTGATGAACGTGTGCGCCAGCCCGGCCTGGGTAAGTTGCCCCGAGGCGAGTTGCGCCAGCCAGTAGCCCAGCTCCGCGTCTGCCGGCGTGCGGCCCAGCACGCGCTCATATAGCCCCAACACGTACTGGTAGCTCTTGCTGGCCGCTGTGTAGTTGCCCGCCTGGAGCTGGACCTGGTCGTACGCGAACTTGTAGGGCACGCCAGCCAGGAAATCCGCCACCATGGCCAGTCGGTTCAGATCCGCCGCCGCGGGTACCGGGTGGCCGAGCTTGGCGTAGATCGCGCTCACCTGGTAGTGCAGCCCCTCCTGGCTGTGCATGATGCCATAAGCGATCTGCCACCGCGAAGCACCCTGAGCCAGAAGCTGCGTCCAGTAGGCAATTTCACCCGAGGCACCATTCCGGCCCAGCAGGTCGCGGTACAGGGCCGCAACAAAGGCGGCGTTCGTGCCGCCCGCACGTACAAAGTACTCGGCACTCGCCAGGAAGCCCAGGCGGATCTCCTCGATGCTCGTGCCCGAGGCGGCCCGATTCGTCCAGTACTGGGCGCCGGGGTCGGAGTCCGTCACCGTGCGGCCCAGCAGGGTCTGGTATGCCTCCGCCACGAAGGGATTGAGCGGGAGCTGCACGCTTGCGGGCAGGCCCGCAGGCGGCGGCGAGAACTGGGCCAACTGCTGCACCAGCGGGTGCGAGGGCAGTGCACCGATGATGGCCACCACGACGTCCGGCGGGATGGGACGCCCGGTGAGCCAGCTTATCACGTCCAGCACGCCGAGGGGCTGGAACACTTCGGCACCACTCACGATGGCCGCCGGCGACGAGGCGATGACAACGTCGTTTCCTGGCCCGCCGTTCCCCACGCCGCCTGCCACGGCGACCGCTGAGATGGTGCCGTCCAGGGCGATGTCCAGATCGAGAAAGATCTGATCGTCGCCCGCATTGCCGAAGAGGTTGTCGCCCGCGGCACCACCAAAGATCAAGTCGTTGTTCGAGCCCCCGGTAAGATTGTCCGTCCCCGTTCCGCCGCTCAACAGCGAGGGGGTGGCCGTATTATTGGTAAACGTGTCGTCGCCCTCGAAGCCGAACATGAACATGGAGGCGAAGTTCTGGATCTGTACCGGATCACCGGCGAGGATGGCGGCGGGGGGGCCGACCACATAATTGCCCACCGTCACGGTATCGTTCAGGGACGTGCCCAGCACCCAGAACAGGTTCAGGCCGCCCGCGCCGCCGTCGAGCTGCACCACGTTGGGAAGTGCCGGAGCCGCGGTATCGAGCCGCAGGTTCACCCGATCATTGCCGGCAGACGTGTTCAGCGTGAGGATCTCCAGGTTGCTGTGCTGCACGTCTCCCATGCCGCCACGGAACACAGATTCGTGGGTAACGGTGTACACGTTGGCGTCCGGATCCCCCAGATCGCTGAAACTGGCGTGATCCGTGCCAGCCCCCCCGTCCAGAGCGAACAAGCCCTGAATGCCATCCAGCGAGCCCAGCAGGCTGGGTGCCGTGGAGGAAACGTTCACCGTATCGTCGCCGCCACCCATGTTCAGCGTCGTGTCGCCGCCCACGGCCAGAGATAGCACGTTGGCTGTGTCGCTCCCCAGGCCGGTATTGAGCGTATAGACAGTGGCGGCGTTGGTAGAGACAACGTTCAGCGTGTCGTCCCCCGTGCCGGCATCGAGCCGGAAGGTGGCAAAGCCATTATAGGTGGCCAGCCCCATCGCCGTGCGGGCAAGCGTGCTGGCCGTCAGATCAAACGTTGCACCCGCGGCCCGGCCGGCATCGCTGAAGAACAGATCGTTGGTGCCAGCCCCGGCATTCAAGGTGATCGGTCCCAGCAGGCCGTCGAGCGTACCCGCCATGGTGGGGGCATCTGACGAAACGTTCACATCATCGTTGCCCTGGCCGGCGTTAATGGTGTACACCGTGCCGGCGGCGGTGGACTGGATGTTGATCGTGTCGTCGCTGGTGGCCTGGTTGCCCGTGTCCAGGTTGAACGCCTCCACCGTGCCATACGTGATCTGGGCCATGCCCGTGCGGTTCAGGGTGGTGCCCGTGAGCAGGAACGTGCTGGCCCCAGCCCGGCCGGCATCGCTGATGTTCAGCGTGTCCGTGCCCGCCCCGCCGTTCACCGTGAGCGCACCCAGGATGCCGTTCAGATCGCCCGCATTCACCGGCGCATCGCTGGAGACGTTGATCACATCGTTGCCCGCGCCGGCGTCCACGGTGTAGGTGGTACCCGCGGCGGTGGACTGGATGTTGATCGTGTCGTCGCTGGTGGCCTGGTCGCCCGTGTCCAGGTTGAACGCCTCCACCGTGCCATACGTGATCTGGGCCATGCCCGTGCGGTCCAGCGTGGTGTTCGTCAGCAGGAAGGTGCTGGCCCCGGCACGGCCGGCATCGCTGATGTTCAGCGTGTCGCTGCCCGCGTTGCCGATGATGAACAGCGCGCCCAGAATGAAATCCAGGGTATCTGTATTGGCCGGCGCGTCGGCGGACACGTTGATCACGTCGTTGCCCGGGCCTGCATCGACGATGTAAGTAATTGCGGCGAAGGTGGATTGCACGTTCAACGTATCGTCGCCTGCCGACCCTTCCACGACGTTGACGTTGAAGAAGCTGATCCCCGTGGTGCCACCGTTCCAGCCATCTCCGTTTGCGCTCAAAGTAACCGCATGGCCGGCGGTGCTGCCCGAGAGGCTGAGCGTGTCGGAGCCTGTGCCGCCGTCGTAGACGATGGGGTGTATGCCAATCAGCCCGTCGGTCGTAATTGTGAGGCTGTCGTCACCACCCAAGAGGTTGACAGTGATCAGCGGGTTGGTGCCGGCCCCGACCGCAATGGTCTGCACGCCAGCGGTGGGATCGAAGTCGAAAGCGCTGAGGTAGTCTCCCGTACCGCCAATTGCAAGGAGGTTGTGCGTGAGCAAACCGCCGAAGACGCCGAGTTGAAGCTGGTCGACCTCGTTGGCACCAGTCTGGTCGCCGGTAAACGTGAACTGGCCGAGGGTAAAATCAAAGGCCGTGATGTCGACGGTCAGCAGGCGACGATCCTCGAGCCATTGCAAGCCCAAACGGCGTCGTGGGGCATGGGCTATTAGGCCGTGCCGGCGTGCGGTCTTGGAGCGCTGCTTGTGTGAATCTGGCCAGGATCGCATGGGGAGATCTCCTGCTAAGTGCTGCCCGCAAGCAGCCGCGGGGCGGGTGGCGTCCATTCCCCAACCCGCGGGGCACCGGGGCTCGGCAACATATCCGACGTGTGGAGTTTGAAAGTTAGAGTAATTGGGCAAGTACGGCGCTTCAAGGAAAAAAACCGAAGATCTTGCGGTAAGGTGATGTCAGGGGGCGCAAATGCGGCAACCGGCCTGGAAAAAGGCGATGGATGGGCGAACTGGGGCTTCGGCCGAGGTTGGTAGCGGGCGGGCGTTGAGGGCGGAAGGGTGGGTAGGTGGGCTGTGGCCTGGCTTTGACGCGTGGCCTCGGCAGGGGGGGTCACTCACCCTGCCTCGTCGAACATGGCGTCCACGAAAGCACTTGCGTCGAACGGCTCAAGGTCTTCGGCCTTTTCCCCCACGCCCACGAACTTGACCGGCAGTCCAACTTGCTGGCGGATGGCCACCACGACACCGCCCTTGGCCGTGCCGTCGATCTTGGCCAGGATGATGCCGGTACACTTCACGGCTGCGGTGAAGTGGCGGGCCTGGCTGATGCCGTTCTGGCCAGTGGTGGCGTCGAGCACGAGCAGCACCTCATGGGGCGCCTCGGGGATCTGTTTGCCCAGCACGCGGTGTATCTTGGCGAGCTGCTGCATCAGGTTCTGCTGGGTTTGCAGCCGACCGGCGGTATCGACGATGCAGACGTCCGCCTGTGTTTCCAGGGTGTGTGCCACTGCCCTATGGGCCACGCTAGCCGGATCGCTGCCGGCAGGACCTGTGATGATCTGGACACCCAACCGCTGTGCCCAGATGGTAAGCTGTTCCACGGCGGCGGCTCGAAAGGTATCGGCGGCCCCGAGCACGACGTGCTTGCCCTGGTTCAGGAAGTAGCGTGCCAGCTTGGCAATCGAGGTAGTCTTTCCAGCCCCGTTCACGCCAGCCACCATGATGACCGTAGGCCCTGTGGCTGCCAGCCGCAAGGGCTCATGGGGCTGGGCCAAGAGTTGTTTCAGCCTGGCCTTGACCACTTCCAGAATGTCGGCCATCTGGACCACGCGGCCGCGATAGGCGGCGCGGATTTCGTCGACCGTTTGCTGTGCGGCGTCGACGCCCATGTCGGTGCGGACGAGAATAGCGAAAAGTTCCTGGAGGAACACTTCGTCCACCAGCCGCCCCTGGGTCTTGAAGAGGTCGCGGATGTCGGTCCTGAGCAGGGCGGCGGTCTTCTTGAGGCCGGCCTTGAGCTTGTCGAAGAGTCCCATCTATTCCTGTCGCAGCGCGAGAAAGCGGTCGAGAATGCCGTTGACGAACTGGGCACTATGTGCGGTGCCATAGCGTTTGGCAAGCTCCACTGCCTCGTTGATGGCCACGCGGCCGGGCGTATCGGTATAGAGGAGTTCGAACGTGCCGATGCGAAGGATGTTACGGTCGGTCACTGCCATTCGCTCCAGGCTCCAGTTGTCGGCCGTGCGTGCCAGCAGGTTGTCGATCTCGTTGCGGTTGCGTCGCACCCCATCCACGAGGGACTGCGCGAATTCGACGAGGTTGGGAAAATGCGCCAGGCGGGCGCGGAGGAACTGCTCGGCCAGGGCGGGGTTGGCGCCTGGATTCAAGTCGTCCTGGAACAGGACCTGCAAGGCTGCTTCACGTGCGAGGCTGCGACGAGTCATTCCCATGGTGGTGCCGGCTCCTAAGGCACACGGCAGAGAATTGTATCCGCGCGGGGATGTGCCGTCTGCGGCAGTCGGTGGTTCTGGGTCGGGCGAGGGGGGTGCGCTGAGGAGGCGGGCCATGCGGCCGAGGCTTCTCATGGCAGTATGAGCGTCTGCCCGCCTTACCGTCAGCCTCGGCAAGATTGTGTATGCCCCTTGCCAGGGTGCACGGGTGGGAGGCACATCACGTCAGGGGGCTACGGGGGGCCACGCGCGGCACACGCCCCGGCTGGTGCGTTCCGCGCTCGCCGCGCGGCTCTGTAGCCACGAAGGGCCACTGCTGCAACGCAGCGGAGCCAGCAGGTCGGGGCGGGTAGGCAGGGAGAGGGAGGATGAGCCGTGCTAAGGAGCGGGCTGGTTGCCGTGCGGGGCTGGCCCGAGTTTTTCCAGCAGGCTGATCATTTCCAGCGCTGCCAGCGCACACTCGCTTCCCTTGTTGCCGGCCGAGCCGCCCGCGCGCTGAAAGGCCTGTTCCAGGCTCTCGCAGGTCAGCAGCCCGAACAGCACGGGCAGGCCGGTAGCGGCCGCCAGCCTGGCCAGCTCGAGGCTGACCGCCCGGTTGATGTGCTGGTCGTGGGTTGTTTCTCCGCGCACCACGGCGCCAAGGCAGATGATGGCCTGGTAGCGTCGCGTGTGTGCCATGCGGGAAGCCGCCAGCGGCAGCTCGAAAGCACCGGGCACCCAGGCCACGTCCACTGCCTGATCGGGCACGCCATGCGCGGCGAGTGTCTCCAGCGCCCCGCTGAGCAGTCGCGACGTGACGGCCTGGTTGTACCGCGAGACCACGATGGCCAGCTTCCCTGCCGGGGCCCGCTGCTCTCCGCGAAACTCGTGGGGCATGACTGGCTATGCCGACTTCATGCTCATGAGGAATTCGGCATTGCTCCGCGTCTTTTGCAGCCGGGTGATCAGCAGTTCCATGGCTTCCGGCGGATTCATTTCGTGGAGCACGCGCCGCAGGATGCACACGCGCCGATATTCCTCGGGATCCAGCAGCATCTCCTCGCGCCGGGTACCGCTGCGATTGATGTCGATGGCTGGCCAGATGCGGCGATCCACCAGCCGGCGATCCAGCACGATCTCCTGATTGCCGGTACCCTTGAACTCCTCGAAGATCACCTCATCCATCTTGCTGCCGGTGTCGATCAGGGCCGTGGCGATGATCGTCAGGGAGCCGCCCTCTTCCACACGGCGTGCGGCGCCGAAGAACCGCTTGGGCTTCTGGAGGGCGTTGGCATCCACGCCGCCGGTGAGGATCTTGCCGGAGTGCGGCACCTCGGCATTCCAGGCGCGGGCAAGCCGCGTGATGGAGTCCAGGAAAATGACCACGTCGTGGCCGTACTCCACCATCCGCTTGGCCTTTTCGATCACCATCTCCGAGACCTGCAAGTGCCTAGCGGCCGGCTCGTCGAACGTGGAGCTGATCACCTCGCAGTTGGGGCCCTTGACCTGGCGTTCCATGTCGGTCACTTCTTCAGGCCGCTCGTCGATCAGCAACATGATCACGTACACGTCGGGGTGGTTGCGAAGCACGCTCTTGGCCATCTTCTGCAACAGGATCGTCTTGCCTGCCCGCGGCGGACTGACGATCAGACCCCGCTGGCCAAAGCCAATGGGCGTGATCAGATCGACCACCCTCATGCTGATCTCTTCCGGCTCGGCCTCGAGGACGATCCGCTTGTCGGGGTGGACCGGTGTCAGCTCGTCGAAAGCGATCTTCTGTGCCAGCAGGTTGGGATCCTGGAAATTGATGGCTTCCACCCTCAACAGGGCGAAGTAACGTTCGTTCTCCTTGGGGGGGCGAATCTGACCGGAGACGGTGGCACCCGTCCGCAGGCCGAAGCGGCGGATCTGGCTGGGGGAAACGTAAATATCGTCGGGGCAGGCCAGGTAGTGATAGTCGGGGCTGCGCAAGAAGCCGAAGCCGTCGGGAAGCACCTCCAGTGTGCCCTCTCCGTACATCAGGCCGTTGAGCTTGACCCGCTCCTTGAGGATCTTGAAGATCAGGTCCTGCTTCTTAATGCCCGTGATGTCGGTAAGGTTGGCCTTCCGCGCCTGCTCGATGAGCTGGGGCATGGTCATCCGTTGCAATTCGGCAATATGGATGTCCCCCTGTTTGATGCGCTCGTAGCGGCGGTTGGTCTCGGCTTGCTGCTCGGCCTCGGCGGCAAGTTCCTCGGCCAGGCTGAGCGGTTCTGCCTCCTCCGCACGCGCCGGGGCAGCTCCAGCAGAAGGTGAAGAAGCCTGGCTGCCCACCGCGCTTGGCCCGCCCGGTGCGGAGAGGGGGCTGGGCTCCGCAGAGCGGTCGGCGGGGGCTGAAGAAACGTCCGTTGCGGCTGACGAACTGTTCTCCTCTGCACGGCCAGACGTCATTGCCGTGCGCCCCGCGGCCGGCTCGCAGGTTGCAGGCGCCGAGCTGGCGGCGGGTGAAACACCTCCACTTGCCCGAGCCGGCACGCCTGCCTCGGCTGAAGTGCCCGGCACATCAGACGCCGCTTCGGGCCGGGATTCAGAGCGCCGGGCCCGAGGGCCTTTGCTGCTCTTCGTTTCGGCCATGGTGAAGAACCTCCAGATGAGAAGGGAGAGCCAGTGCGCTGAAGGCACCGGCGGCAGGTGAAGTTGCGCCCCGTTGCGGGGGCTGATAGATGCATCATCCCGAAGGCCTCGCTGCATGACAACCTGCCCTGCCTGCGACGGCAGGCATCGGCTCGCATGCCCGCATCGAGACCCTCTGGCCACTTGATCACATGTTAGCTACCGGAAACCGCATCATCGACGTATTCAAATCTACACCATCACAGGGAACGCCAACGTACTGCCAGCCGATGACAGCAGCGGCTGCTTGCCAGAACACGGCGGGTCAAGGGGGGGCATGGGGCATGGCGGTGAACTCCTGCCAAAGGCGCAGCACCTGCTGGCGGGTCTGCTCCGGGGTTCCAGAGTTGTCGATGAGCAGCGCGGCTGCTTTGCGCTTCTCCTCGATGGGTTCTTGCGCTGCCTCGCGGGCGGCGAACTCTTCTGGCGTCCAGCCGCGAGCCAGTGCCCGTTGCAGACGAGTTTCGTATGGGGCTGCGACAAACACCATTTTATCACAAAACCGGTCCCAGCCAGCCTTCAACATCACCGCGGCATCCAGCACCGCCACCTGGGTCCCGGATGCGGCCAGCTCTTCCAGGCGGGCTTGCAATACCTTTTCGATACGTGGATGCGTCACCTCCTCGAGAAACGCTAGCTCACACGGTCCTGCCGGCGGTGGGCCGAAGACGATACGAGCCAGTGCCGGACGAACCACGCGGCCATCCGGGCCAAACACGGCCGGGCCGTATCGTGCCCGCAACGCCGCGCGAACCTCCGGCTCATCGAGCACAGCATGGCCGGCACGGTCCCCGTCCACCAGTTGTGCACCACACTCGCAGAAATACCGGGCAACAAGGCTCTTTCCACTGGCTACGCCGCCAATCAGGCCCACAACGAGCATGCGCAAAGGATCAGCACGCCCACTCCACGGTCTCGGCCCAGTTTGGGCCGACTTGCAGGTCGACCTTCAACGGCACGGAAAGCGGCCCCACGCGGGTCATTTCATCGCGGACCAATCGGGCAAGGCGGTCCACTTCGTGCGGGGGAACTTCGAACACCAATTCGTCATGGATCTGCAACAACATACGCGCCGCCATGCCTTCATGCTGCAAACGGCGATGGATAGCCACCATCGCCTGTTTGATCAGGTCGGCTGCCGATCCCTGGATGATTGTGTTGATCGCCGTGCGCTCGGGAAGGTTACGCTGGCGGCCGGCCGCCCGGCGCACGCCGCGGATGGCTCGCCTGCGCCCCAGGATCGTTTTAACATAACCCCTTTCGCAGCATTCTGCCAGAGTTCGGCCGATGAATTCGTCCACGCCGCGGTAGCGGGCGAAGTACGAGTCGATGAAGGCCGCCGCCTCCTCCTGGCTGATGCCCAGTGCCCGCGCCAGCCCCGCCGGGCTCTGCCCGTAAATCACCCCAAAGTTCACCGCCTTGGCACGCCGCCGCAGCTCCTCGTTCACCTCCTCCAGCGGTACGCCAGCGACCTCTGCTGCCACACGAGCGTGGATGTCTTCATCGCGGGCGAACGCCTCCAGCAGGGCCGGATCCTGCGAAAAGTGTGCCAGAATGCGCAGCTCGATCTGCGAGTAGTCGGCGGAGAGCAGCTTCCAGTCGGGCTCTCCCGGCATAAAGGCGGCCCGGATTGCCCGCCCCTCCTCGGTGCGCACCGGGATGTTCTGCAAATTCGGATCGCTGGAACTGAGCCGGCCCGTCGCCGCGACCGCCTGGTGGAACGAGGCATGCACGCGCCCCGTGCGGGGGTTGACCAGCGCCGGCAATGCGTCAAGATAGGTGCTCTTCAATTTCGCATATTGCCTGTATTCGATCATCCGCGCAGGCAGGGGATGCAGGCGCGCCAGCTCGACCAACACCTCCATGTTGGTGCTGGCGCCGGTGAGGGTTCGCCTGCGAGTGGGCAATTTCAGCTCCTTGAACAGCACCTGCTGGAGCTGCTGCGTCGATGCGAGGTTGAATGCTCGGCCCGCCAGGCGGAAGATCTCGGCCTCCAGCTCCTTCAACCTCTGCTCATACCGCTGGCTCAGGCGGGCCAGCCGATCGACGTCCACCCGTATGCCGGTCGCCTCCATGGCGGCCAGCACCTCGACCAGCGGCAGCTCGAGGTCTGTGAACAAAGCGTGCAATCCCTCTTCCCTGAGCCGCCCTTCGAGGATGGGGTAAAGCCGGAGGGCCACGTCCGCATCTTCCGCGGCATACCGCGTGACCTCTGCCACCGGCACCTCGTCCATGCGCCGCTGACTGCGGCCGGTTCCAATGAGTTCGTCGATCTTGATGTTCGTGTGGCGCAGGTAGCGCCGTGCCAGCTCGTCCAGGTTGTGGACGCGCTCTCCTGCATCCAGCAGGTAGCTGGCCATCATGCTGTCGAAACGCAGCCCTTTCAGCTCGATGCCCACGGTTCGTAACACCACCATGTCGAACTTGAGATTCTGGCCGACTTTGCCCACGGCCGGATCTTCAAGCATGGGCCGCAAAACATTCAGGGCTGATGCGGCATCCAGGCATGGCTCGCCCGGGGGCGCTCGCAACGGCACGTAGTAGGCGAGGCCCTCTTGCCACGCGAGGGAGCAGCCGACCAGGTCCGCCTCCGCGGGGCGCACGCTGGTGGTCTCGGTGTCGAACGACACGAGGCCGACACGCCGGATGGCGTCGACGAGCTGCGTGAGCTGCTCCAGGCTTGTCACCGTGCGATAGTCAGCCTGCCAGGGAGCTTCCAGCACATTTGTCTGGTGAGCCAGCGAGGCGGGACTCGCTGCTTCCAGAGCCGCCGACTGCGGCTCCCCCAGCCTATGCTGTGACGGCCGCTCCACATACCGTGGCGGCCGGGCGAGGGATGGGCCCACCCCCGCTGCACCGCCAGATGCTGGTTCCTGCTGCCCGGCGGCGTGTGGCGGCTGCATCGCCTCCACAGTGTTTCCGGTTGGGCCGTTCTTGGCCTGCCGTGCCGCCAGACGACGGAGCTGCGCCCCCAGACGGTGGAATCCAAAGGCTGCAAACAGCGGCTCTGCCCGTGCCAGAGGGAAGCGATCTGCCCGGCCCTGCTCCCAATCAAACTCCAGGGGCACATCGGGGCGCAACCGCACCAACGCGCGGCTGAGAAGGGCCTTTTCTCCGTACGCCTTTAGATTCTCGCGGCGCTTGCTGCCCGGCACCTCGTCGGCGTGAGCCAGGATTTGTTGCAAGCTGCCGTAGCGCTGTAACAGCTCGCTGGCATTCTTCGGCCCGATCAGCGGCACGCCCGGTATCTGATCCACCGTGTCTCCCACCAGTGCCTGGAAGTCGACCACCTGCTCCGGGCTAATGCCCCACTCTGCCCGCAGCGCTTCGCGGTCCATCACCTGGTTCTTGCGGACATTGAACAACCGTACTCGATCGGTAATGAGCTGCCGGCAGTCTTTATCTGCCGTGACCAGGTAGCATTGCCAGCCGCGTTCTTCTGCCAGGCGGGCGAGGGTGGCCAGAATGTCATCGGCCTCGAAGCCAGGGTACTCCAGCACGGGCACTCCCAGCGCGGCGAGTAGCTCGCGGATCTTGGAAATCTGGGGCACGAGTTCGTCGGGCATGTCCGGCCGATCGCGTTTGTAGCCTTCGTACAATTCGTGGCGAAAGGTGGGGCCGGGCATGTCAAAGGCGACGAAGAGGTAATCGGGCCGCCTCGTTTCCAGCAGGAAGAGCACATCGCGGGCAAGGCCGAACACCGCGTTCACGGCTTCCCCCGCGGGGCTGGTCATTTCGGGAACGGCGTGGAACACCTGGAAGATCAGGTTGTGGGCATCCACGACCCAGACCGTCGGTGTTGCGGGAGCCGTTTCGGCGAGCTGTTGCGCATCGGCGGCCAATGATTGCGCGGCCTCAGGCGGATGATCGGCTGGGGGCACCTCGCTGGGCGTACGACCGGCCGCTTCCATTCCCTGCTGCGGTCGGGATTCGCTCGCAAAGGCAGCAGGCGAGAGCGGCGCTGGCGCGGCCGGATCCAGAGCGGGGAGTGCTTGCACGCCTTCGTCTTCCAGGCCGGGCAGCACGTGCTGTTGTCTCTTTTTCTTCATGCCGAGCACGCTTGTGAATCGCAGACCAGTCCGGCAGCTTGACCGGCGGCCAACCCGGCAGCGACTTGGACGTTTGTCAGAAACAAGTGCAAAGGCGGTTCGAAGTTAGTCCAACAGCAAAAGCGGAATCGCATCACCGACCTGGTAGGTGCCGTCTCCCGCCGGAAAGATGGCCAGGGCATTGGCCCGGGCGAGCGTGCGCTGATCGGCCGATCCCTGCCAGTCCAGCGGTGTTACATCATAATGTAGAGGCGGTTCGTTGCTCTGGGCGTCGGCGGGGGGAACAGCGGTGGCGGGATGGTAGGTAGGTCGGTCTCCTCGGTGGCGAAAGCCGGCAGTCAGGCGGCCCGTCCGCTCTGGGCGTTGCCAGGCTGGCCGGCCTGCCAAGGCCGCCAGCGCTGGCCGCACGAAAAGTTCAAAGCAGACGAACGAACTTACCGGATTGCCGGGCAGGCCGAACACCAACCGGCTGCGTTGCGGTCCGGCCAGCGTGCCAAACCAGAGCGGCTTGCCCGGTTTCAGCCGTACTTTGTGGAAGCGCTGTTCTACGCCCAAAGCTTGCAAGATGCCAGGCACCAGATCCCAGGCGCCGGCCGAGACGCCTCCCGAGAGCACCAGCACGTCGCACTCTAAGCCCGCCTTGATGCAGCGCCGCAGGGCCTCTGGCTCGTCGATGGCAATGCCAAGATCGATCGCCACGCCACCTGCCTGCCGAACGGCTGCCAGCAGCATGGCACCGTTCGAGTTGCGAATCTGAGCCGGACCGGGTTTCTGCCACGCAGGTACCAACTCGCTGCCGGTCGCGAGCACGGCCACCGTGGGGCGCCGCACCACGCGGACGCGGCTGTGTCCCGCCTCGGCCAGCAGTCCCACATCGGCAGGGCGCAACAGGCGGCCGGCTTCCATCACCACCTCTCCCCGAGACATCGCGGCGGCGCGGCGCAGAATGTTCTGGCCGGCAGTGGCGGCTGCCTGCGGCAACCGCACGCGGCCATCTTCCAGAAGCTGGCCGTGCTCCACCATCACCACCGCATCTGCCCCTGGGGGAATGGCGGCCCCCGTCATCACCCGCACGGCGGTCCCGCGAGTTACCGCGTGTTTGGGAAGGCGGCCCGCTGGTAGTTCCTCCAGCACGGTCAGTTCCGCCCTGCCGTCCCGCAAGTCCGCCGAGCACACTGCGTAGCCGTCCACCACCGAGCGGTCGCATGGCGGCGAGTCCACGTCGCTGGCCACGGCCTCCGCCAGGACCATTCCCCACGCATCCTGGCACGGTACCTCGATGCTGGGGCAAACCGTGACGCAGTCTGCCACCACTACCAGCGCCTCTGCGACCGTCAACATGCCACGTGATTCACAGCACGGGTGCCAATGCCAGAAAACGCCGCAGGATCTCGGGGCCGCAGTGCGTCAAAAAGCTTTCGGGGTGAAACTGCACTCCCCACAGCGGCCAGCTCTTGTGACACACCGCCATGATCTCTTGCGAACCATCCGGGGCTGGACACCACGCACACACCTCCAGCTCGCTGGGCAGCGTGCCCGGTTCAATGACCAGGCTGTGGTAGCGGGTAGCCTCAAAGGGGTTCTCCAACCCCGCGAACAAGCCCCGATCGTTGTGGTACACCCTGTCCACCTTGCCGTGCATAAGCTGCCTGGCCCGCACAATCTTGGCTCCAAACGCATGGCCGATGGCCTGGTGGCCCAGGCACACCCCTAACAACGGTACGCGGCCTGCAAAATGCTTGATGCACTCGCAAGAGATCCCCGCCTCCCGCGGTGTGCAAGGGCCGGGAGATATGATGATGTGCGTCGGCCCCCAGGCCTCGATCCGCTCCACCGTAACCTGATCATTGCGCACAACCCAGATGGACAGGGCAGGGTCGATCTCTCCCAGCCGTTGCACGAGGTTGTACGTGAACGAGTCGTAGTTGTCTATTAGCAGAATCATCGCTCTTCGCCCCAGTGTAGCGCACGGCAACCCCGCCGGCAAACCCTGCGGACCAACTCCCCGGCCAGCCTCCCGGACGCGCCCGCGCTTTGCCCCACAATGCGACCGCACCCCATCTGCACCGGCCCTTCCGGCCCCCTCCGGCTACAATGTTACTGCATTTTATGAAAACCGAGATTCTTCACGTCGATGCCCAGCATCCGCAGCCCGCTGCCATTCGTCGGGCAGCAGAGGTGCTCCGCGCGGGCGGACTGGTCGCCTTCCCTACCGAAACCGTGTACGGCCTTGGCGCCAATGCCCTCGACGCGCTGGCCGTGCAGCGGATTTTCCGGGCCAAGGGCCGGCCGCCGGAAAACCCCGTGATCGTCCACGTGGCCGATCCAGCCCTGGCCATGAGCCTCGTTACTGACTGGCCGGAGCAGGCCAGCACGCTTGTCCAACGGTTCTGGCCCGGACCGCTGACGCTCGTTCTGCCCCGTGCGAGTTGCATTCCCCACCAGGTAACGGCGGGCGGCCCTACTGTGGGTATTCGAGCACCGGCCCATCCTGTGGCCCTGGCGCTATTGCGGGCTGCGGCGGTGCCGATTGCGGCGCCCAGCGCCAATCTGGCCAATCGCCTCAGCCCCACGCGTGCAGAACACGTGCTGGCCGGGCTGGCAGGCCGGATCGAGCTGATCCTCGACGGCGGGCCAACACCAGGGGGCCTGGAATCGACCGTGCTCGATCTGACCGTCCAGCCGCCTCGCATTCTACGCCCCGGTCTCATCTCGCCCCAGCAGCTTCGGGAGGTACTGGGCGATGTCGTTCTGGCCGCGGATGGGGTACAACCGCCAGGCCGGCCGCTGCCATCTCCTGGGCGGATGCTGCGCCATTACTCTCCCGCTGTGCCGTTGATGCTTTCTGATCAGCCCGTCGAGCAGGCGCTCCGCCTCAGCCGCCAGGGCATGATGGTAGGCCTGGTCACCTTCGGAGAGCAGCCCCTAACGCCTTCGCCCATCCTCTTGAGGGTGCTGCCGCTTGATCCCCGTCAGGCCGCCGCACTCCTGTACGCCACGCTGTTCGAGTTGGAACAGGCCGGCGTGCAATACATCGTGTGCGCCGCTCCGCCCAGTGGTGAAGACTGGCTGGCCGTGCGCGATCGCCTTCGCCGCGCCTCAGCCAGCGACCAGATGGCCGAATGATCGAGCAGCCATCGGCCGCGTGCGCGCTGGCTCGGGGCCACGGCAGTGCTCCGCGAGAGAGTCGCGGCACAGGGTGCTGAGGGACGAGACGACATATCAGCGCTTCGCCGATGTACGCTCAAAAGCACCTACGGCAGGCGGACCTGGCTGCTTCACGACCACATGTCGGCTCGCGGTGCACGATGCGTGACCGTACATCACGACCATTCTTGACGCGGTGGGTAACTTGCGTCACCGGCCCCGGAGGCCTTGCTGCCCGTGGAGCTGATGCACCCGCAGTGGGTGCGACGGATCCTTACCTATGGCGTGCAGAGATCCGCGTGGCCCTCCATCCGGGCGCTGGAGGGACGCGCTCCGTCGCGTCCGGACCTGCTTCCCGACACGACGCCCCAGCCAAGACCGAACTTGTATCCCGCCGGCCCTTTCCCCGCGCCCCCTCCTCTCCGCTCGCTCCTCTCTCCCCCATGTTCGTCGCCCCCCGCGCGATGGTGCCGGTGCACGGTTACCGCGATGCAGCGTCGAAGGCTGCCGAGCGGCGTGCGCTGTTGCACAAGCGGTACGTGCTACTCCAGCCACTCCAGCAACTTTTCGGCCTTCAGAAAGCAACCGAGCACCAGGTCGGCACCCCAAGATAGCTCTTCCTCCGTCGGTTCGCGGCCCCCTGTGTACAGCACCGTGCGCACGCCTGCCCGGCGGCCGGCTTCGATGTCAAACCGGTAGTCCCCCACCATGGCAGTTTGCTCCGGCCGCAGCCCCCAGTAGTCGCAGATGCTCCAGATGCCTGCCGGGTCCGGCTTGGGCGGCGCGTCTTCGCGTCCCAGCACGGGGTCGCATTGCAGGCCGGTGCGGGCCAGACTGGCCAGGGCAAAGCGGCGGGCTGAACGTGTCAGCACTCCTGCCCGCACCTTGCGCCGCGCTAGCCAAGCGAGCAGTTCGACAACACCCGGCGTGGCCGTGGCACGCTGCGCCGCGTGTTCTTCGTGCCGCTCCAGTACGGCCAGCCCATGGCGGGCTTGGGACGCCGGCAGGCGCGCCAGCACCTCCAGCAAGGGTTCACCCGGTGGCAGGCCGAGTTCACGGCGGATGGCGTCGAAGTCCAGACTGCTCTGCACGAGCGTGCCGTCGAGATCGAAAATCAGCCCGTAAATCCGCGAGCTAGCAGGCATGTCATGCAGGCGTCCATTCCAGGTCGTACATGCGATAGCGCTTGTACAAGCGGGCACCGCCCTTCTCCAGCCCCAGCCGGGCCAAGTCGTTGGCCTCAGAGACCCACGAGAACTCGGCCTCTTCCACTCCTAGCTCCAGTGCCTTGGGAACCAGAGCCTTCATCAACACCAGTCCCAGCCCCCATCGCTGGTACTCGGGCACCACATTGATGGAGAGCACCCGGACGCGCCGCACCGAGCGCTTGCTTCGCAACAGGTGCCAGAATCCGAAGGGAAACAACCTGCCGTTGATGCGCTTGATCACCGGGTTGTAATCGGGCAGGCCGAGGATGGCGCCTACCGGCCGGCCGTCCACCTCGGCAAACAGAGAGAGTTCCGGCACCAGCAGATGCCGCAACGAGGCGGCCAGGGCACGCAGCTCCGCCTCCGTCAACGGCACAAACCCCCAGGTAGCCAGGAGGGAACGATTGTACAGATCCAGAAACAGCCGTACGTCATCCAGAAACGCACTGGTATTCAGCGGCCGGACGATGGCATTGCAGCGCTCTTGTGCCTGGTCTGCTAGCCCGCCAAGCTGGCCCACCACTTCCGGAAGCTGGCTGCGATGGCCAAGGTAGGCAAGCAAGTCGTGTGCCTTGCGGAAGCCATAGCACTCTAGCAGGTTCGCATAGTAGGGGGGATTGTAGGTCATCATGAACACCGGCGGGCTATCGAACCCCTCGATCAACAGGCCGCACTCGTAGTTCATCGAGGGATTTGCCGGACCACGCACGCGCGAGATTCCCCGTTCCGCCAGCCAACCGCGGCAAGCGTCGAATAAGGCCGAGGCCACCTGCTGATCTTCCACGCACTCGAAAAAACCAAAGAAGCCGCGCTGCTCGTTATAGGTCTGGTTGTGCCGGTGGTTCACCAACACGGCAATCCGCCCCGCTGCGCGGCCGTCTCGGTATGCCAGGAACGTCTGCACTTCGGCAATTTCGTGAAAGGGGTGGCGCCGGTACCCCAGAAGCTGCTGCTGATTGCGCAACAGCGGTGGCACCCAATTCGCATCCCGGCGATAGAGCTCCCAGGGCAAGTGCAGAAACTGCCGCTGCTGATGCCTCGAGCGCACTGGGTTGACAGCCACCTCCGTCATCGCACAGCGTTCCACTCCGCGGTTCTCTAGCTAAGCCTCAAAGTGGCGAAGCCTACCTGCCCCGCAACCCTCGGTCAATGTAGACCTCGTGCCGCCTAGGGCAAGAGGGCAAGAGGTGCATGTCGCCTGCCGCACACTGCGAACAGAGCTATAAGGCAACCTCCCCATCTGCTCTGGGTGCGGCCAACGGCCCGTGCTGCCGATGTTAGGCAAACCGAGAAGGCTGAACAAACCGATGTACACGCAGACGGCGATCGAGCAGCTTTGCGCTGCAAGCGGCACATTCTTGTCGCAGGCTGGCATGGTCTCCGCGCCCATGGACCTCAACGTCATGACACCGTCGCCGCCACGGTCCTCCCATCTCTACCCCTCACCGCAAGAGCGGCGTCACGCCTGCCTTGACCGGCAGCTCCGCCAACGATCTACCCCTCACGACATGGGGGGCCGATAATCACCCGCCTCGGAGATCTGCTCGATTGCATCTTCCCCTCGCATCGTGGCTCTCCCACTGGGGCAGACTCGAGCGTGGCGACGCTGGCAGCGGCGTGCTCGCTCCTAGCTCCCGCAGAGTTTGCACACCGGGCATATTAGTGTTATCATTACACTAAGTTTCCGCCCTGTGGCGAGCCGGCAATGTGCCGCAGAGTACGTCGGTAGAGTGAAGGGGATAAGACTCGGAAGCTAAAGAACTTACGTCCATCACAGGGCGGGCAGAGGGTCAAACCGGTGCAGGGGGCGCAGCCCTGCGCGGCGGGCGGGCAACAATGGAGTGGCTGCCAGCTTGCATAGCCGTCGTTCCAGCACCCATCTAGGGAGGTTTTGCCATGTTTGGCGTGAGGTTTCTCAAGGCCGCACCCACCTCGTATGTCATGCACTATCGCCGCGGGCGGCTGTGTCGGGAGGGGGCGGGCCTCTCGTTCTACTACTTCGCCCCGCACTCGGTGATTGTGAACGTGCCCCTGGCCAGCGTGGACGTGCCCTTCGTCTTCCACGAGATGACAGCAGATTTTCAGGAGGCCTCCCTTCAGGGGCTGCTCACCTACCGCATCACCGATCCGCGCCGCGCGGCCGCCGTGCTGGACTTCACTCTGGCAGCGGACGGCAGCTACCGCACCGAGGACTACAAACGTCTGGGCGAACGTCTGGTGCATGCCGTGCAGATGCTCGCCCGTGCCTTTGCGCTGCGGCACCCGTTAAGAGAGTTGCTCACCAGCGCCGACCGGCTGGCGGCCGCGCTGCTGCCAGAGCTACGCAACTCGGGGGAGGCCGCCATGCTGGGCGTCGAGATTCTTGGGCTGGTGGTCCAGCAGGTGCGCGCCACGCCCGAGATGACCAAGGCGCTGCAGGCCGAGGCACGCGAGCGGCTCCTGCTGGAGGCGGACCACGCCATCTATGCCCGCCGCAACACCGCCGTGGAATTGGAACGCACCATCAGGGAGAACGAGCTGGACACGGAAATTGCCGTCCAGCAGAAGCAGCGGCAGGTCCGCGAGACCGAGATGGACGCCGAACTGGCCATCGAGCAGCGGCGGCGACAGGTGCGCGAGGCCCAGATGGCGGCCGAGGTGGCGCTGGAGGTGCAGCGTACGGAATTGGTGGAGCGGCGCGCGGCCAACGAGCGCAAGGAGGCCGACGCGCGGGCCTACGGTCTGCGTGCCGTGCTGGAGCCGATCCAGGGCATCGACTGGCGTGTACTCCTGGCGACGGCTGGTGCTGGCGATCCCAAGATGCTGATTTCGCTGGCCTTCCAGGAACTGGCGCAGAACGCGGCCAAGATCGGCGAGTTCAACGTTTCGCCCGAGCTGCTGACGACTCTGCTGCGCACGCGTAACAAGGAAAAGTGAAACACCTCGCAGCAGGATCACGTGTCACGGGGCACGCCAAGCGCGGCGCGGAAGCGGGGGCTGCCGCAGCCTGCCGCGCAGAGCCGGCCCGCGCACCGCATTTGCGACCGTCCTTGCCCGAGGAACTAGTATGGCAGCCATCAAGAGCATCGCACTCGTGACGCGAGCCACGCGGCAGGCCATGCTGCTTGCGCGGCACGTCACGCCCGGGTGGGCAAAGTTCCACCTGGCGCAGGCGTACCTGCAAGAAGCCATGCGGCAGCGGCCGATGCAGGCAGGTGCTACCGCCGCCGACGCTCAGGCCGAGCTGCAGTCGCTCACGGCCGCCGAGGCACAGGCGGCCGCCGAGGCCCGCCGCTACGAAGAGGAGGATCAGGCGTACCGCGCCGCCCTGGCACGGCTGCGCGCCTCGCTGCCGCCGGAGATCCCCATCCATGAGCTGGACCGGTCGCAGGTGCCCAGCTATGACTTCTGGAATACGCTGGCGGTGCTGGTGGTCGGGCCAGACGGCCTGGTGGCGAACACAGCCAAGTACGTGGGCGAGCTTCCCATCGTGGGCGTCAACCCCGACCCGACACGTTTTGATGGCGTGCTGCTGCCCTACACGGTCGAACGCGCGGCCACGGCCGTGCGGGCCGTTCTGGAGGGCACGGCCCGTTGGCGCGCGGTCACGCTGGCGCATGTCGCTCTGAACGACGGCCAGGAGATGCTGGCCTTTAACGACTTTTACCTGGGTGCGGCCTCTCTGGTCTCCAGCCGCTACTTGCTGCGCGCGGGAGGGAGGACGGAGCAGCAGTCCTCTAGCGGTCTGCTGGTGGCCACGGGGGCAGGGTCCACTGGCTGGCTCTCCAGCGTCTTCAACATGGCGGCCGGCGTGGCGCGCTACTGCGGCCAGGCGGTGCCGGAACGCCCGGCCGTGCGGTGGGAAGACCACCGGCTGGTATGGGTCGCTCGCGAGCCGTTTGTCAGCCGGCAGTCCAGCGCGGAGCTGGTGATCGGCTGCCTCGAACAGGGTGAGGAACTGGTCGTCGAATCTCACATGCCCACGGGAGGCGTGATCTTTTCAGACGGTATGGAGGCGGATGCCCTGGAGTTCAACAGCGGCAGCATCGCACGCTTTAGTGTGGCGGCGCAGCAGGCGCGCCTCGTGGTGCCCTGAGCGGCGTTCCATGTGCAACGCCACCGCGGCGAATGCTGGGGGCGAGTGCTGTCGCAGGGTACGGGGTGGACGTGCCACCGCCCCTAGGCAAGGCGGCCGGCACCGGGCATGCCGCGGGCTCCCGCCCGGTGGGCGGTTGACTTCTGTGCCACCACGGCTCCGTTGGCCTCGCCGCCTGCTCCCATCTGACGCGCCGCGGCCCTTGCTTGCTGCCCAACTTACGGCGGGTAGAATCCAAGCTCATGGGACCGAAATCCGTTTTTGGGGAGTTGCTATCTTATGACAGGCCTTTCGCACCCGTCGCGTGAGGAGAGGGGTTCGCAGCCGATGGCCCCGGTGGTGGATGAGCAGGCAGGTTCGGCCGCCATGCCCGCCGAAACCATGCCCATTTCGCGATTGCTTGCCGATAGAAATGGCACCGCCAGTGAGCCCGCGGCGCGCGAGCCGGGCTTGCCGGCGGCGAGTGGGGGCCGGGCTTCCGCAGCAAACGGCGGTGCCCAGGCGCTCCATGCCGCCGAAGGTTCGGCCTCGCCATGCCCGCCGGCTCTGCCTGGCGCGCCGGAATCCGTAGGTACTGCCGCGGGCGCCACAAGTTCTTCACATGCCGGGCGGGCTGCGGCCACGGCAGGACGCTGCACGCGCTTTGACCGCTGGCTGACCAGGGCCATCCTGCGCCGCCTGGGCTGGCCTGCCATCGCGGTGCGACTGTGGAACGGGGAGGTGGTTGCTTCCCCAGGGGCGTCCTCACCAGCCACCGTGGAGCTGCGAGATCGGCAGACGCTGCTGCGCATTGCCTGGCAGCGCGAGCTGGGTTTTGGAGAGGCTTATGTGGACGGGCGTCTCGAAGTGCCCGATGACCTGGTGCGGTTTCTGGAATGCGTGGGCCGCTGCGCCGTGGAACGGCACGACCCCTCGCCCCGTTTCTGGAAAGAGCTGGGGCGTGCGTGCGTTCGCTGGTGGCGGCGGAATACGCCAGCCCGCTCGCGCCGCAATGTCCATCACCACTACGACCTGGGCAACGATTTCTATCGGCTCTGGCTCGACGAGCAGCTTGTCTATACCTGTGCCTACTTTCCCTCTCCGAATTGCAGCCTGGAGCAGGCCCAGACGGCCAAACTCGATCACGTCTGCCGCAAGCTCCGGCTGCGGCCCGGCGAGCGAGTTGTGGAAGCCGGCTGCGGTTGGGGCGCTCTTGCCCTGCACATGGCCCGTCATTACGGCGTACATGTGCGGGCGTACAATCTTTCGCACGAACAGATCGTGTATGCACGCGAACAGCTCCGCCGGCAGGGGCTGCAAGGGCAGGTGGAGTTTATCGAGGATGATTACCGCGCCATGGAGGGCAAGTACGACGTGTTCGTTTCCGTGGGCATGTTGGAGCACGTGGGCCGTGCGCAGTATGCCGCGCTGGGCCGGACCATCGACCGCGTGTTGTTGCCGCACGGCCGGGGGCTGTTGCACTCTATTGGCCGCAATTGGCCGCAAGAGACCGATCGCTGGACGGCACGGTATGTGTTTCCGGGAGGGTACGCACCCTCATTGCGAGAGATGCTTTCCGTGCTGGAGCCACATGGTTTCTCTGTGCTCGACGTGGAGAATCTGCGGCTGCACTATGTGCGGACGCTGCGGCATTGGCTGGAGCGGTTTGAGGCGGCCGTCGAGCGCGTGCGGCAGATGTTCGACGAGCGCTTCGTGCGTCTGTGGCGGCTGTACCTGGCAGGCAGCGCGGCCGCTTTTTCGGCCGGCTCGTTGCAATTGTTTCAGGTTCTTTTTGCCCGGCCCACACTGAACGATCTGGCCTGGACCCGCGCCCATCTCTATGCGGATCCTCCTGCCGCGGACGAACCGCCATGCTCTCCTGCGACGTGCTGATTGTGGGAGGCGGGCCCGCCGGCTCGAGCTGCGCCTGGCGATTGTGCCAGGCGGGACGGCACGTGGTAGTGATGGACCGCGCTGCCTTCCCGCGCGATAAGACGTGTGGCGGCTGGATCACCCCCGCCGTGGTGGAGGAGCTGGAGCTGGACCTGGAGGCCTATGCCGCGGACCGCGTGCTGCAGCCCGTGCTGGGCCTGCGCACCGGCCGGCTGGGTGGCCGCATGCTGACAACCCGCTACGCGCAGCCTGTCAGTTACGGCATCCGGCGGTGCGAGTTCGACCATTACCTGCTGCAACGCAGCGGTGCCCAGTTGGAATTGGGGCAGGCACTCACGGCGCTAGAGCGTGTTGGCGACGTGTGGCAGATCAACGGCACCTGGCGGACGCCGCTGGTGATCGGTGCGGGCGGCCACTACTGCCCGGTAGCGCGCCGCCTGGGTGCCGATCCGCCGACCACGGCCACGGCCGTGCTGGCCCAGGAGGTGGAGTTTGCCCTGACACCCGAGCAAGAAGCCCAGTGCCGGGTCGAGCCTGAGGTGGCGGAACTGTACTACTGCCGCGATCTGGCCGGTTATGGCTGGTGTTTTCGCAAGGGCCGCTGGCTGAATGTGGGGCTAGGGCGGCTCGACCGGCATGGCCTGGTGCATCACGTGAGCGAATTCTGCCGCACGTTGCAACGCGAAGGCCGCATTCCTGTCGATCTGCCGCAGGCCTTCCACGGCCATGCCTACTGGCTGTATGAGCACTCTCCCCGCTGGCTGGTGCAGGACGGCGCCATGCTGATCGGCGACGCCGCGGGGCTGGCCTACACCTACAGCGGAGAGGGAATCCGGCCGGCAGTGGAGTCGGGCCTCATGGCGGCCCAGACCATTCTCGATGCACGCGGCGATTACCGTGCCGCACGACTGCATCCTTACGAGCAGCAGATTCGCGCACGCTTTGGCACGCGCCGCGGCGTGCCACCCAAAAACGGCCGCCTACGCCAAACGCTCACCGGTCTGGCTGCCCGCCTTCTGTTTTCCAGTGCCTACCTCACACAACACCTGCTCGTGGAACGCTGGTTCTTGCGCGCCCACGAACCACCCTGGAGACCACGCCGTGGCATGTGCACAACTCATTGATGACTATGTGGCTGGCGCATCCGCGCTGCGCGCCGCCGTGCAGGGTATGACGCGCGAGCAGCTTCTGGCACGCCCCATCCCCGGCAAGTGGTCCACCCTGGAGGTGGTCTGCCACATCGCCGACTTCGAGCCGATCTATGCGGATCGCATCAAGCGGACCCTCGCCGAGGACGAACCCACCGTCTTCGGCGGCGATCCAGATGGCTTCGCCGCACGTCTGGCCTATCACCAGCGCGACCTGGAAGAAGAACTCGCCCTCATCGAGGCTGTACGCCGCCATGTAGCAAGGATTCTGCGCGCCATCCCCGAAGAGGATTTCGCCCGCCGCTGCCGTCACAACCAGCGCGGCCCTCTCACACTCGAACAACTGCTGCGTTCCGTGACGGAACACATCCCGCACCACATTGCCTTCATTGCTGAGAAGCGCAAGGCCCTGGGCGTGTAAGCGCTCATCCTGTCCGGCAGCGCTTGGCGCGGGGGATCGAGATGCTTCTCCGTCAAAGCGTGTTGGCGTTGCCCCGTAGACGTGTCGGAAAGGCATGTCCATCGTATGAGCAGCGCTCCGCAGCCAGTGCCGCAGGCGTGCGGTGGGAGCGTGGCGAGCCGCGGCTTTTGGCCACGCGGTACAGCCGTCTGGGCGAGTGGGCACGGAGAACGTGAAAAGGTGCCGGGGGCCTTGCGACCGTCCGATCCCGTTACGGCGTCCGCCGCTCGGCCGCGTGCAGCCGTTGCCGATTTGCGGCGGTTTGCCAGCCAGATAGCTCCGTGGAATTGCGTGCCACGCGCGATGGGTGCGGCGATGGCAAAGAGCATGTCGGCGGCTGGACGCCGCTTGGGGGACTGGCCTAGAATGGCCGTGTGACTGACCCGGACTGGCCTTGGTGGCGGGCGCGTGGACGTGTTTCGATCACCGCGGCGCGCACCGCGACGGTACACCGGTCCTGAAGTGAGCACATCCTGGAGGCGACCTGCCGTGAGGCAAGGCTATCTCCTGTTAACCGTGGCACAACGTGGACGCAGTTCTTGGGTGCGTGGCCTGGTCTGTGCGGGATGGTGTATGCTTCTGGCGGCACAGGCAATGCCTGCCAGAGCGGCTGGTCCGGCAGGTGAGATCGAGCGGTTGATCAGCCAGCTTGGAGACAGCCGCTACCGGGTGCGGGAACGTGCCACAGCGCGGCTGGCGGAGATCGGTCTGCCCGCACGCCAGCCATTGGAGCAAGCGCTTGCCAGCCCCGATGCGGAGGTGCGCCGGCGTGCGCGGCAGATCCTGGCGCACATCATGGACCTCGACTTTGAGGCCAGGCTGGAGGCCTTCAGCGCTGATGTGGAGGGCTGTTTGCAGCACGACCTTCCCTGCTGGGAGCGCTACCGGGCCCTGGCAGGCAACAACGCCGCCAGCCGGCGCCTGTTTGTGGAGATGCTCCGCGCAGAACGCTGGCTATTGCAAGGGGCTGAGAACTCTGCCGCAGCGGTTGCAGAGGCGATCGAATCGCGCTGCCAGCAGTGGCAACAGTCGATGCAACACTTCGATCCGACCCAGCGCCGCCCCCCCGGGGCCGGCAGCGTGCTTGCCCTGCTCCTGGTGGGGTCCCGCGAGGACGTTCCCATCTCGGCCGAAACCGCCACCACCATTGCCGGTTTTACCTATCAGAAAGAGCTGCAAGAGGCCATGCGCGATGCCGGCCAGACCGACGTGGTCCGCCGCCTGCTGGGCGCGTGGGTCGCTCGACCCTTCGATGCCGACTCCACCGTGACCTACCAGAACATTGTCCTGTCTCTGCGCTATGAACTGACCGAGGGCATTCCGGCCGCCCTGGCCGTGATGCAGTCTCCCGCCACGCCGCCCCACATTCGCCAGTACGGCATCCTGTGCGTGGCCAAGCTGGGCGGGGCCGCCTACATCGAACAGATCGAACCGCTGCTCGAAGACACGGCTGCCTGTGCCAGCTTCAAGCTGAACGACCAGGAGATCCAGACTCAGGTGCGCGACGTGGCCTTGGCGGTGCTGGTACGGCTTACGGGCCAGGATCTGAGGGCATACGGCTTCGAGCGTGCGCAGGCAAACGCCCTGACGTATTTCAACACGGCCACGCTCGGTTTTGCGGACGACGAGGCCCGGCAGACAGCCCTCCAGCGCTACCGCGAGTTTGCCCGCCTGCGCCATGCCACGGGGGGCGGGCATCCCTGCCCTCCTTCTGAGTAAAGCGCAACCTGCCCCCTGGCGGGCTGGTGCCTCGCCGGCCGTTCCCAGCAGGCGGCCAGAGACGGCCGCATTCCCGGCAAGCCGGGTAAATATCTCCGCCCAGGCGATAGGGAGAGTAAGGGTGGCTGCCCGCCACGTGAGGGGCCATGCTGTGTGCCTGTGCGTTGCCCGCGCGTGACGGCGAATGGGTTTTACATCTGGCATGCAGGCCGTATAGTGGAAGCTGCGTGATGGGCGGGATGTAGAAACTCCAGAGCCGGGCGGCGGGGAGCATGGTCTGTGGCGCATCACTTTCAGGTCAATCTGCGGGGGATGATCGAGCTGCTGTCGAACCATCTTTATGGTCGGCGCGAGGTCTTCTTGCGGGAGTTGCTGCAAAATGCGGCAGACGCGATCACAGCTCGTCAGCAGCAGGAACCCGGTTTTCGCGGTGAGATCCAGATTGAGGTTACGGCGGCGCGAGGCAAGCCGCCCACCTTGATGGTCAGCGATAATGGCGTGGGCCTGAGGGAAGAGGAACTGCACCGCTTTGTGGCCACGATTGGCGCCACCTCGAAGCGCGACGCCGCCGGCAAGCCGAGCCTTGAGTTTCTTGGACAGTTTGGCATCGGGCTGTTGTCTAGTTTCGTGGTGAGCGATGAGATCGTGATGGTCAGCCGTTCCCTGCACGGCGGGCCGGCGGTCGAGTGGCGCGGCCATGCCGATGGAACGTATACGGTGCGTTCGCTGAGCGGCGATCTAGCCCCTGGCACGCAGGTGTATGTGACCTGCCGGGCAGGTGCAGAGGAGTTGTTCGATACGGAGAGGGTGGCGGAACTTGCTGCGCATTATGGCGGGTTATTGCCGCATCCCATCCGGGTGATATCACGCAGAGGCACGCTTCAGGTCAATGAGGAGCAGCCGCCCTGGCGGCAGAAATATGGTAGCGAGATGGAGCAGCGGCGGGCCCTGCTGCGTTACGGCAGGCGGGTGCTGAGTATGGACTTTCTCGATGCCATTGTGTTGCGTGCGGAGGCCGGCGGCATCGATGGCGTGGCCTTTGTGCTGCCAGAGCCGGCCAATCTGGCCGCCCGCCGCAGCCATCGCGTGTATCTCAAGGACATGCTGCTGAGTGAGGCGGCAGATAACCTGTTGCCGGATTGGGCATTCTTCGTGAAGGCTGTGGTGAACGCCCGCGAGCTGCGCCCTACTGCCTCGCGCGAGTCGTTCTATGAAGACGAGCGGCTGGCCGCGGCGCGTGACGAGCTGGGTAGCTGCCTGCGGAAGTACCTGCTGCGGCTGGCCGAACGGGAAAGCAAGCGGTTCGAGCATTTTCTGTCTGTACACTGCCTGGCACTGAAGGCCCTGGCAGCCGAGGACGAGGAGTGCTATCGGACGTTTATCGACTGGCTCCCCTTCGACACCTCGCAAGGGCGGATGACCGGCGGCGAATTGCGGCGACGCGGCGGGACGATTCGCTACGTGGACGACGTGGCCCAGTACGAGCAGATGTTGGGAGTGGCCTCTGCCCAGGGGATCTTGCTGGTAAATGCCGGATATGTGTACGACGCAGAACTGATCGCACAACTGCCCCATGTTTTCCACGACGTGCAGGTCGAGCTGGTCGAACCCGCAGAACTGGTCCACGATTTGCAAGAACTCGACGCGGAGGAGCAGCTACGGCTGCAAGATCTGCTCGCCGCGGCGGAGCAAGTGCTGCGGCGCTTTCGCTGTATGGCAGAGGTGCGCAAGTTCCTGCCTGCCGAGGTGCCGTGTCTGTACCTGGCCGGAAGCGAGGCCCGCTTCTTGCGCTCGCTGGAACAGGCACGTGAGGTGGCCGATCCGTTGTTCGCCGGCGTGCTGGGCAGCATTGCCAGCCGGCACGAAGGTGCTTCGGCGCGGGTGTGTCTAAACCTGCGCAATCCGCTGGTGCAAAGGCTGGCACACATGTCCGACTCGGCGGGGCGCCGTCACTGTCTGGAAGTGCTCTACGTGCAGGCACTGCTACATGCCCGCCAGCCTCTCTCGACCGCAGAACTGGCGTTGCTCAGCGACGGCTTGGTGGGTTTGATGGAATGGGGCACGCGCCAGATATCGGAGAAGCGGTGAGAGATCTACGGGACAAGATCTACGGTTTGCGGTGGCAGGCCGACTGCCTGCCCTACTCGCCCACCAAGGTAGCGTTGCTCGAACAGGCGGTGTCGCTGGCGGACACGCTCAACGATCGTGAACTGGGCTACGACCTGCGTGGAGAACTCATTGCGGCAGCATCGTTCTCCGGGCGGGCGGATCTAATGCTGACGCATTTCGCCTGGCGATTGGCGTGTTACGATGCCAACCCCGCCAAGTTCGACGGTCACGACGTGCTCTGGCAGTACAAGTGGATCGTAACGAATGTGGTCGGGTTTGCGGAGATCAGTCGCGCACAGATTGAAGCCCTGCTGGAAGACATGGCGTGCCGCTACCGCGCCTGCGGTTCGACGCTGCACGCCGTGTACACCTGCCGCCGCCGCGTGGCCCAGTGCATGGGAGAACGCAAGCTGGCCCAGCAGATGCACCGGCAGGTCAAGCGCCGCGCGCGCGACGAGCTGAGCGACTGTCCTGCCTGCCAGGCCAGCGAAGAGGCTGGCTATTATGCGTTTTGCAACCAGCCCAAAAAGGCGGTCGAAGCCGCGGCACCCGTGTTGCAAGGCCGCTTACGTTGTGTTGAAGAACCCCATGTCGCGCTGCACCGGGTTCTCTTGCCCCTGCTCAAGCTTGGCCGGCTCTCTGAGGCATGGCACTATCAGGCTCGCGGCTACCGGCTGGTGGCCGGCAAGCAGCAGTTCCTTGAGCAACATGCGCAGCAACTCAAGTTCGCCGCGTTGGCGGGAGACCTCGACCTGGCCCGCCGCATCTTCCAGCGCCACCTGCCGTGTGCCCTCGCCGCCCCGCTGGAACTGGACAGGTACGCATTCTATGTGGCTGCCTGCCTTTGGCTGCGCCGCCTCCGCGAGGCGGGCACGCACCAGTTCAAGCTGCGCATCCCAGATGGCATTCCTCCCCCGGATACGGCAGGCAAGTACCACGTAGCGGAGCTGCAAAGCTGGTTTACCCAGCAGGCCGAACGCCTGGCCCTGCGTTTCGACCTCCGCAACGGCAATGACTTTTACCAGAGAGAACTGGCCAACCTCGATGGCCTTCTCAGCTTCTCTCAACCGCTCAAAGGCCGTACGGACGCGATTTGAGACGGCCGGTCAGCGGGGCTGCATTGACGTTGGCCGAGCGGCCAGCGCGTTCCCCCCTCGTCCCTTGCCACACACGCCCGCATGCAAAGTTAAGACGAGCGCTGTAGCGGCTGAGAAACCTGCCCGCGCCTACAGGCCGGGGATCACGTCCTGACTTGCCGCCCGCAGCACCTCTTCGGGCACCCCCCGGACCACGCGCAACTGTCCCACGTCGAACAGCGTGTGCAGGATGGTGGCCACAAGGTTCTTGATGTACACGGGATCCGCCTGAGCATCGCCGGCATCGCGGGTCGATTGCCCGATTACCTGTCCCATCCGCCAACCGCCGCCCGCGAGCAACAGCGGGCCCAGATTGCCCCAATGATCGCGGCCGCCCATGGCATTGATCCGGGGCGTGCGGCCGATCTCGCCACAGCAAACCAGCAGGATGCGGTCCGCCAGACCGCGTGCCTCTACATCTTCCAGGAACGCAGAGACGGCGTGGTCGAACGGCGGGCCCATGTACGCCATGCCTTCCGCCACGCCGGCGTTGTTTTGATCGGCGTGCATGTCCCAGACAAAGTTGGTGGTTACGGTGACAAAGCCGCACCCCGCTTCGCATAACCGGCGCGCCAGCAGCAGCAGCTTGCCGAGTGTCTTGGCATTGTCCACATAGTAGTTGTAGTTGTTCCAGCGCCGGCTGATCTGGTCGGGACGCACCAGCGGGGCCGTATCGTAGCGGGCCACGGTGGCAGCATCCTCCTGGGTGAGGTCGAACGCCCCCGCCACGCCCGAGAGAATGGTCTGCCACGCTTGGCGGCGCAGATCGTCCAAGCCTGCCAGTTTGCCCGGCGCATCCAGCTCGAAGCGGACGCGATCGAGTTCGGCAAGCAGGCTGCGGCGTTCTTCCAGCCGCTCAACCGGGATGCGCAGCTCCATGTCCTGTTGCAGGTTGCCGCCGGCACCAGGCACGAATGGGGCCGTGCCGCTGCCCAAGCTGCCGGTGGCATCGAACCGGCCGAAAGCAGTCTGTGCGGGCTGGGTGCTGGGATCGACCGCCTGGGGAAACAAGGCGGCATTGGTGGGCATGCCGGTGAAGGGGTGATTGGATCCGGCCACGCGTGCGAACAGGGAACCCAGGTTTGCACCGTACGTGTCCCGCCCGACAATGGGTTTGAGATCGTGATTGCTGTCGCCCGGGACGAAGGAACGCACCACGGCCAGCCTGTGTGCCAGCGCTGCCAACCTGGGGAACGAAGCGCCGAAGGTGACTCCCGGGATGGACGTGGCCAGCTCGCCTGTTGCACTGCGGATCTCGGCGGGGGCCGTCATCTTGGGGTCGAACGTCTCCACCTGGCTGGGCCCGCCGTGCATGAACAGAAACACCACCGATTTGCCCGTGACCGGCAGGCCAGTGGTGGCGGAGAAGCCGTGCGAGGCACTCAAGCCGGCAAGGCCGGTGCCTGCCAGTCCCGCGCCCAGGCCAAGCCCCCCAATTCTCAAGAACTCTCGCCGCCCGATCCGACGACGCGGGTCCCAAAGCGCTAGCATCGCCAACTCTCCTCCAGTGGGGGCGCTTGCTGACCTATCAACACCTACTTATATATCAGATCGGCACCAGACAATCAACGCCGTGGTGGGCCGGTTTGCTGGGCGTGCCAGCCGAAGGTTGACGCGCACGCTGCGTTGCATCCCCCGCCGGCGATCACAATACCGCGACCGAAGGCCCACTGACAGAAAATGGACGGGCACGCTCTGTTGCCGCATGTGCGGCCGCGACTTGCGGGCAGGCGGCACCTCCAGGTGCGGCTGGCACGGCTAGAGCATATCCAGCGGATCAACGTCCACGATCCACTGCACGTGTTCGGGCGTGCTCACGGAGGCCGTTGCTTGCCGGACGGCGGCCGCAAGCGGCTCGAGCTGTGGCCCCTGTATCAGCAGGTGAAATCGGTACAGCCCCCGCAAGCGTGCCAAGGGGGCCGGTGCCGGGCCAAGCACCCGAGTGGCAGCCTCACGTTCTGGTCCACCTGCGGCCTCGGGGCTACACGGGCCGGCCAGGCCCTGCTGGGCCTCACGGCCATTTTCGGGTGCCGGCGTAGCAGCCTGTCCCGCGGGGGTGGTTTGCTTCTCCGCCTGCGGCGCTGCCCGTTGGCCCGGCTGCATGGATCCAGGTGGTATGCCCAGCGCCGCACGGATGTGGCCAGCCAGCTCGTCGGCTGTGGCTCGCGTGGCAGCCTCTCTCGGACCGCGAATGACCATGCGGATCTGGCTGGAGAAGGGAGGATAGTTGAACTCGCGGCGGTTGGCCAGCTCGCGGCGGGCGAACAGCTCGTAGTCGTGGCGGACAGCGGCCTGTATGGCCACATGCTCGGGATTCAGCGTCTGGATCAGCACGCAGCCGCCGCGATCGCCTCGCCCAGTACGGCCCGCTACCTGCACCAGTAGCTGGAAGGTCCGCTCCGTGGCACGGAAGTCCGGCAGGTGCAGGGCCACGTCGGCATTGACCACGCCCACCAGGGTCACATCCGGAAAATCGAGTCCCTTGGCGATCATCTGTGTGCCCAGCAGAATGCGCTTGTCCCCGGCACGAAAGGCATCGAGGGCCCTTTCGTGGCTGCCGGGGCCTTGCATCGTATCGCGATCCATGCGCAGCACCGGGTACTCCGGGAACCGCGTCTGGACTTCGTGCTCCAGCCGCTGCGTGCCCAGGCCGCTGTAGCGGATGCCGGGTTTGCCGCACTCGGGGCACACATCTGGAGGGGGCTGGGTGTGCTCGCAGTAATGGCACAGGGCCGCGTGTTGCTGGCGGTGGTGCACCAGGGCAATATCGCAAGCTGGGCAGCGCACTACATGCGCACAATACGGACATTGCAGGTGCGTCGCATAGCCGCGGCGGTTCAGCAACAGCATCACCTGCCCCCCTTCGCGCAGCACCTGCCGCATGGCTTCGTCCAGGGGACGCGAGAGGGGGCCGTGCCGCGCGGCAGAGCCGAGCTGAGTGCGTTGGTCGACGACGCGGACCTCCGGCAGTGGACGGTCCAGCACGCGAGCGGGCAGCTCTGCCAGGCGGTACTCGCCCTGCAAAGCGCGATACCAGCTCTCCAGGGAGGGCGTAGCAGAGCCTAGCACCACGGGCACCTGCTCGCTTTGGGCGCGTGCCAGGGCCACGTCGCGGGCATGGTAGCGGGGTGCTGTGGCCTGCTTGAAGGAGCCTTCGTGCTCTTCATCGACCACGATCATGCCCAATCGCGGCGTGGGGGCGAACACGGCGCTGCGGGCGCCCACGACCACATGCACTTCTCCGCGTGCAATGCGATTCCATTGCCAGTGCCGTTCCGCATCGTTGAGGTGGCTGTGCAGCACGGCCACGTGGCCGAAGCGGGCACGAAACCGCTGCCGCGTCTGCGGCGTAAGGCTGATCTCCGGTACCAGCACGATGGCTTGCTGCCCGAAGGAGATCACCTCTTCTATGGCGCGGATATAGACTTCTGTCTTGCCGCTGCCCGTGATGCCGTGCAACAGGATCACTTCGTGCCGCCGCTGTTGGATTGCCTGGCGGATGAGGTCCAAGGCAGCCTGCTGGTATTGATTGAGAGCGTGGGGAGCGTCGGACGGGGCGGGTACCTCCTGGGCCTCGAAGCGGCTGAGGCGGCGATGCTCTGCCCGGATCAGCCCCTTGCGGCGGAGTTGCGAGATGGGGGCCTGGGTGCAGCCGGCTTCGAAGGCGAGCTGGCGCGGTGTGAGCGGCTGGGGGCACTGGGCCAACAGGCGCAGCACGCGGGTCTGGGCGGCTGGCAGCTTGAGGTCGTTCAGGCGAGCGGAGACGTCCGGCGGGACGCTCAACAGCGTGGTCAACCGCGTGCCGGCATGCTGCCGCACCGCTGAGGGCACGACGGTTTCCAGCACCTGGGCCCAGGGGCAGAGGTAGCGGTCGGCGAGCCAGCGCGTCAGGGCAAGCAGCTTTGGGGGAACCAGCGGCACTTCATCCAGCACCTGGCGGATGCTCTTCAGCTTGCCGCGAGGGACGGCGTATTCGACCCGCACGCAGTAGCCGATCAGCAAGCGGTCTCCGCGTCCCATGGGGGCCAGCACGCGGCGGCCCGGTTCCACCTGCCCGGCCAGGCGTGCCGGCACCAGGTAGGTCCACTCTCCCTCGGGACCGGAAGGGAAAACGACCTCTGCCAGCGGCTCCTCGGCGGCATCCCCTTCCCACGGCGGAGGCGCGACTTCAAACAGCCAGCCCTGCTCGCTAGACTGCTGCTTCGGATCTTTTAACCCGCGTGAGTGATGTGGCATGCGCTTGGGTGTGTTCGGCGGAACGTTCGATCCCGTGCATTATGGCCATTTGTTGCTGGCCGAACTATGCCGTGAGGCACACCGCCTGGACCAGGTTTGGTTCATGCCGGCCGCCACGCCGCCGCACAAGAGCGGCGCGCCGCTCACGCCGGCCGTGCGGCGTGTAGAGATGCTCGAGCTGGCCATTGCGGGGCAGCCGGCGTTCGCCGTGTCGGAGCTGGAGATCCGCCGCGGCGGTACCAGTTATACCGTGGAGACCTTGGCCGCACTGCATGCCGAGGACCCGACCCGAGCGCTGTTCTTCTTGTTGGGCAGCGACATGCTGGCCGATCTGGTCCACTGGCGCGAGCCGGCGCGGATCTGTCAACTGGCCACGCTGGTCGTGGCGCCGCGCCCGGGATGCGAACAGCCGGCTTTCGCTGCGCTGGCCGGCGTGCTCGGCGCGGAGGCTTGCGAGCGGATCCGGGCCCATGCGGTGTGCATCCCTGTGGTGGGCATCTCTTCCAGCGAGATCCGTCGGCGCGCGGCAGCCGGCCTGTCGATCAAGTACCAGACGCCGCCTGCCGTCGAGCAATACATCCTCAGCCACAACCTGTATCGATAGGCGGCGGCGTTCCGCCGGAAGGATATGGCGGGGGGAAACCGCCCCACCACGGTGTGCTGTCAGCAAACGTCTGGGCGTGGCGGGGGGGCTCAACAGCCACGCCGGCGGCTCGTTAGAATGCACCCTCTGCCTTACCTCTTGCTCCACCGAGCCCGATCATGCAGTTCCGCACACGCGCGATTCACGTGGGTCAGCACGCCGACCCCGCCACCGGTGCAGTGGTCCCGCCCTTGTACCTGGCCAGCACCTTTGTGCAGCACCAGGCTGGAGCGTGGCGCGAATTCGACTACTCCCGCAGCGGCAATCCCACACGACGTGCACTGGAAACGACCCTGGCTTCGTTGGAGGGGGGGGTAGCCGCGCTCGCCTATTCCTCCGGCATGGCTGCCATCCACGGCGCCATGATGCTGCTTGCCCCCGGCAGCCACGTGGTGGCAGGGCAGGACCTCTATGGAGGCACCTACCGCCTACTGCACCAGGTGCTCGCCCAGCAAGGCATCTCCACCACGCTCGTCGATACCACGCAGCCCGATCAGGTAGCTGCGGCCATCACGCCCCAAACGCGGCTGATCTGGATCGAAAGCCCCGGCAATCCGCTGCTGAGCATCTCAGACATTGCCGCCTGCGCCGGGCTGGCACACCAGCATGGCGCCCTGCTGGCGGTGGATAGCACGTTTGCCACGCCGGTGCTGACGCGCCCCCTCGAGTTGGGCGCGGATATCGTCATGCACTCCGCCACGAAGTACCTTGGCGGACATAGCGACCTGCTGGGCGGCGCGCTGATCGTGGCCGCACGCGACCTGTACGATCGACTCTATTTCTTGCAGAACGCCACCGGTGCCGTGCTCGGGCCAGTCGAGTCGTTCCTCTGTGCGCGCGGCCTGAAAACGCTGGAACTGCGCGTGCGCGAGCAGTCTCGCACGGCACAGGCGCTGGCCGAGTATCTGGCCGCAGACCGCCGCGTGCGGCGCGTCTATTATCCCGGCTTGCCGGCACACCCGGGACACGCGCTGGCGGCGCGGCAGATGCAGGGCGGGTTTGGCGCCATGCTCAGTTTCGAAGTGGCCGGCGATCTCGACGCTGCCCGCCGCGTCGTGCAAGCCACGCGCCTGTTTCAGCTTGCCGTGAGCCTGGGGGCCGTGGAATCGCTGATCGAGCAGCCGGCCACCATGTCTCACGCCAGCTATGCCGCGGAGCACCGCCGCCGGGCCGGTATCGCCGACGGGCTCATCCGCCTGAGTGTCGGCCTGGAGGCCTTCGAGGATCTGCGCGACGACCTTGACCGGGCACTATCGCTGGCCGGCTTGTAAGGCCTGCTACCCGCGCTGCCGCGCCGCGGCGTGGCTCGCACTGCTATCAGTCTGCAAGAGAATGGTAACCGTACACCGGCACCATCGCGCCGGGGCGGACAACACGTGAGACAGAGAAGCGAAGAGTGAGAAGCGACGAATGAGAAGCCATTCCAGCTTACCGTTTAGGCTCGTACTCCGTCCTGGAGGGCCACGCTCCGTCGTGGCCGCGATGGGCGCCCGCCGTGTGTGCTCCCCGGACGCAACGGAGCGCGTCCCCCCAGGCGGCTTGTACGGTTACGAGGATGAGCAGGCGGGGCGAAACGTAGTAGGATGAGCGAGACCGGCATGCCCGCCTTTGCCGGCACCGGCCTGCCGCATGCTATCTTGATGCTCACGGCCCGCCTTGAGGCACCCCCGTACCATGACCCACTTCGATCTAGCCGCATGGCTGAAAGAGCTTCCGCCCGATGTGGCCGACGTGCGCACGGCTGCACCCGGGCCGGCAGGTGCGCTGCCGCTCACTGCAGAGATGTTGTCCCGCTGGCCCAGCGGAGAGCTGTTTGGCCTTTCCCAGAACGCCGGTATGGGCTGGCCGGTGGACCAGATGCTGGGGCCGCAGTTCTTGATTCTAAGTACGCACGGCGGACTGCGCGCAGCGGATGGCACGCCGGTGGCACTGGGTTTCCACACCGGCCACTGGGAGGTGCATCTGTTGGTCGAGGCGGCAGCGCGGGTGCTCAAGGCCGCGGGAGGAGTGCCGTTTGCGGTCTACTGTTCGGACCCTTGCGACGGCCGCACCCAGGGCACCACAGGCATGTTCGACAGCCTGCCTTACCGCAACGACGCTGCCACGGTGCTTGGCCGGCTGATCCGTTCGCTCCCCACGGGCCGCGGCTTGCTGGGCGTGGCGACCTGCGACAAGGGCCTGCCTGCCATGATGATGGCACTCGCCGCGGCGGGCCACTTGCCGGCTGTGCTGGTGCCGGGCGGGGTGACCCTGCCTCCGGAGGAGGGCGAAGACGCGGGCAAGGTGCAGTCGATCGGCGCCCGTTTCGTGCAGGGCGAAATCAGCCTCCAAGAGGCCGCGGTGCTGGGCTGTCGTGCCTGTGCCACGCCTGGGGGCGGTTGCCAGTTTCTGGGCACCGCTGCCACGTCGCAGGTCGTGGCCGAGGCGTTGGGCATGGCCCTGCCCCATTCTGCGCTGGCGCCCTCGGGCCAGCCCGTGTGGCTCGATCTGGCACGCCGGTCGGCCGAGGCGCTCTGGTCCCTCTGCCAGCGGGGCATCGCCTTGCGCAGCGTGCTTACCGACGCAGCCGTACGCAACGCCATGGCCGTGCATGCCGCCGTGGGAGGCTCCACCAACCTGCTGTTGCACCTGCCGGCCGTGGCCCATGCAGCCGGTCTGGCACGGCCCACGCTGCAAGATTGGGTCGAGATCAATCGCCGCGTGCCCAGACTGGTTGACGCCCTGCCCAACGGTCCCGTGGGCCATCCCACCGTGCGGGTGTTCCTTGCCGGGGGCGTGCCCGAGGTCATGCTGCATCTGCGCGCCCTGGGCCTGCTCGAGACCAGCGTGCTTACCGCCAGCGGCGTGCCTCTGGATAGGGCGCTCGACTTGTGGCAGGACTCTCCGCGCAGGCAGCACTTTCGCCGCCTGCTGCGGGAACGTGACGGCGTGGATCCGGACGACGTGATCATGCCCCCTGCCCGCGCCGCCCAACGCGGCCTCACCAGCACCGTCTGTTTTCCCCGCGGTAACATCTGCCCTGAAGGGTCAGTCATCAAGAGCACGGCCATCGACCCGTGCGTGGTCGATGCGGATGGGGTCTATCGCCGCACGCTGCGTGCTCGGGTGTTCGTGCGCGAACGCGATGCCGTGGCGGCCATCAAGGGCCAGCAAGGCCAGCCGGTCCGGCCGGGAGACGTGGTCGTGTTGTGCGGCCGGGGTCCGCTCGGCTCGGGGATGGAGGAGACCTACCAGGTGACCAGCGCGTTGCGGTATCTCTCGTGGGGACGGGAAGTGGCAGTGGTCACCGATGCGAGGTTCTCTGGCGTGAGCACGGGGGCCTGCGTGGGCCACGTTTCCCCCGAGGCGCTGGCCGGCGGCCCGATTGGCAAGCTGCGGGACGGCGATCTAGTGCAGATCGTGATCGATCGGCGGCGGCTGGAAGGTTTCGTCGATCTGGTCGGCAGCGGCGACGTGCAACGAGATGCGGCGTGGGGCGAACAGGAGCTGGCGCGCCGCACCCCGCGCTCCGACCTGGCTGCCGACCCCGATTTGCCACCCGAAACGCGGCTCTGGGCAGCCCTGATTCACGCCAGCGGCGGCGTGTGGAGCGGCTGCGTTTACGACGTGCAGCGCCTGTGCGAAAAACTCATGCGGCAGGAGTGAACGACCTGTTTGCTGCACTTCTTACCCCAGGGTGCACATACTCGCACCCTGGCTTGCGGGTCAACATGCACACGGGTGTTGCCGATCCCGCCGCGTGCGCCACCCAACCGCGTAGCGCTTGCACGTCATAGCCCAGGGCCGCGCATGCGCACCGTGCGCTGGATTCAGAAGAGGAGTAGGCCCCGTTTCAATCCCCTCTTCGTCGGGGCAGTGCGTTGAGACGGTCGGCGGCGTAACTGCTTAACGGCCAAGGTGTTAGCGGGCATGTTTGCCCCCCCCAAATTCGTGTTGACATAACGCCTTTCCGCACAACACGTTGCGACGTTACGCGCCGGCCAGCCCACACACAAAATCCGCCCCGTTCCCCAACCCAGCCCCCCTTCTCCTTACTGCACACTCCCTGCTGCCTCCCCCGCCGCGATTCATCCCTGGCAGGTCCGAAGGCGCCGAAGCGGCCTTCCAGAGTAGCACGTCCCTCTCTTTTGGTTCCGCAATCTGCCCCCACACCACTCCCACGCTCCCCTCTCATGACGCTGCCGCCATAAGCTCCGCCTGCCCCACACGCCATGCCGCACACAGCGCAACGCACACCCAGCCATGGCCTGATGCCGCCACGCCCGGAGTTCCTTGCCACACATGCATCACGCGTTGCGATCCCAACCATGCCAGTCCCCACTCCAGCGTGGCCTTCGTCAGCCCCCATTCTTCCGGTTATGTTCTGCGCGCCGCAGTGGATGGGCCGCATGATTGCCTCCACCTTGTGGTCGCCATGTACAACGGTCGCGGCCCACGTCCTGTCAAGCTCCAGAGGCAGTGCACACGCCTGTCAGCTCGGTCTGGCGTCTGGGCGGGTGGCCACCGGCCGCGCATGCCTCTTGGCGGCGCTCCTCAGCACACAGTGCTGCCGGGCGTCTGTGGGAACCTTTGCAGTTGTTCACACATCAAGGCACATCACCGCCTCTGCTGTCCATTCCCAGGCAACGAGATGCCGTAGCTATGAGGCAAGCCACGGCTACGGCGGAGCGTGGGCCCTCCATCACTGAGCGTGGCCCTCCATGCGCGTGGCCCTCCGTGACCGAGCGTGACCGTCTCGCCACCACCTGGCGGCTCTAGGACGCCGACTGCGCCCCGCCGTGCCCCGCGGCAGCCTGCTGCGAGCCTTGAAGCTGTTCCTCGCCGCCGCGCTGCTGGGGCAGTGCCTCGGGCGTGTGCTGGGTGGGGCGATGGGGGAAGTGCGGCGTGAGCAGGGCGATGGCTCGCGCCAGCTCCGTCAGCCGCGCGTCCAGCTCGCGCAGTCTGGAGAGCAGCACCAGGCAGATCCACGCCAGGCCCAGCAGGGCCACGTAGACCACCAGGTCTGCCCCGCGCCACACCCCGGCGAATTCCGCCAACCGGTTGGCAAGCTCGGGAAAGGCCACCAGCACTAGCCCCGCGGCTCCCAGCAACAGCACGATCAGGCGGTCTGCCAGTCGGGAACGCAGCCTGGCGAAGTACACCAGCATGCCTGCCAACACCAGTGCCGCCAGGAGGTATTGGATGGGTCTCACTTCCAAAGTCTCCGCCACAAGAGGTCGATGCCGATCACCAGCGCATTGACCGCTGACTGTCCCTTCTTCCGCGCGTAGGCGTGATAGCGCACAGCCGTGGGAGATTCGACCCAGCGCCAGCCACCACGGCGGATCCAAAGCAGAATCTCCGAGGCGTGTGCCTGCCGGTTCTCTCGCAGGCGTAGCGCTGCGGCCGCCTGGCGCGTCATTGCCCGCAGGCCATTGTGCGCATCGCTCAACCACAGGCCGGTGAGCAGTCCATGGAACAGGATGCCGCAGCGCAGCAGCCAGCGGCGGCCGCGCGGGACCATCCGCGCATGCTCCGGCCGCAGGAAACGAGAGCCGAGCGCCACGTCCGCCGCGCCGGCCGCTAGCGGTGCGAGCAGGCCGGGTACGTCGTCTGCCTGATGCTGGCCATCGGCGTCGAAGTGCACCACGTACGACGCGCCCTGCCGCACGGCAAACTCCGTACCGGTTTGCAGCGCTGCTCCCTGGCCGAGGTTGATGGGATGCCGCAGGCGATAGACTGGCAAGCCATCCAACGCCTGCCAGGTGGCGTCCGTGGAACCGTCATCCACCACCACCACCTGATAGCCTCGTTTGAGCAGCGGTTCCACGGCGGCGCGGACGGCCGGCCCTTCGTTGTAGGCGGGCACCACGACAAACACGCCTGCCGGGTCGACCGTCATTGTAGCTCCTGCTCGCTCGGCCCCCGAGCGGGGGCCTGCGATGGGATTTCGTACTGCCACAACCCCAGTTCGAGGCCCGCCACGTGCTGCACGCGCGCCACGGGCCAGCGGGCCAGCAGGGCGCGGGCTGCCTGTCCGTGAAGGTCGTCGGGTATGAGCATGACAACGGCTCGCGTGGCGCGCGGCCAACGGGGCAGCTCGTGAGGCAACGGCACGATCGCACCAGCCAGACGGGCCATGGCGCGTCGATCCAGTCGCTCATCTACATAGTATACGGTGCCCCATGTATCTCGCAGCCGTGTTACCTGAGCATGGACGAATATGCCCTGCGCATCGAAGACCACCGAGTGTTCCGGCCGCGGCGTGGTACCTGCTGCCACACGCCACCAGCGGCGCGCTCGCCAAACCGTGCCGCCCGCCATCGTGGCCAACAGCAAGGCCGCCAGCCCCAAGGCTGCACCCCGGCGCCACCTGGAGATCTCGCGGTCCCCGGCAGCCCGTGCGAACCATTGCCACGGCCGCAGCAGCTCCGGCTGTTGCAGACCCAGGGCAGTCCCCTGCTTGCCAGAGGCCGGCAAGTGATACGGAGCGCCAAACCATGCCACGGTCAGGAACCCGAAAACGGGGGCATAGTAGCGCAGCTCCTGGACGTGCGTCCATCCGCTAATTGGTGGGTAGCGCAGGCTCAGCCAGCACAGCATGGCAAGGGTACAGAGAAGCGTCGCCACGCCTGTGCCGTAGAAGTACGCGGCCCGAGACGCAGAACGGTGCGCGCCTTGCGTAGCGCGAAGTGCTGCCAGCGAAAACGCCGCCAGCACTGCCGCGGCCAAGCACCAACTCCCCCACCTGCCAGAACCGGCAAGACGCAGCCAGTCATGTGCTCGGTGCCAGAACAGGTCCAGCCCCAGCGCGCCTGCGGGAAAAGGGTCGATCTGCCGCAGGGCCTGCCACTGCCATGCCTCGGCTGGCCCCGCATAGACGCTCGTCAGATACGTGGCGTGCCCGGTGGTCTCCCGCTGGTGCCACACGAGGAGGAGCAGCACGGCGCCGGAAGATAGCGCACACAGGCCGGCCTTCAACCAGCGCTGCGGCTGACCCCAGACCAACAGGCCCAGCGGCACCACAGCAGCTAGCGGCCAGTAGGCAAACCGCACGGCACCGGCCAGACCCGCCGTCAGGCCAGCGAACGCGGCGCACAGCACCCCCTTGCGGCGTGCTGGCGGATCGGCCGCCCCGGCCGGCACGCTACTCATTCCCAACACCAGCGCCAGGGAAAAGATCGCCGCGGCAAGCTGGTCCGATGAGGTGAGCCGCACCAACGGGCAGTAAGCGATCGCCCAGTAGGTCCAGAACCAGAGGCTGGCGCGCCTGCCCAGCCCGCTATACGCGGCCAGCACATACCAGCTTGCCAGGTAGACCAAGGCCGCCAGCCAGTCTATCGCCAGTGCCGCCTGCCACACGTCCAACCCCGCGGCCAGAAAGCCCGCGGCCAGATACGAGTATCCCGGCGGCCAGCCCGCCAATGGCCGCCACCGCGGCCGGGCCAGATCCGCTGGGTTTAGCTCCCCGATGGTCAGCCCTTGCCCAGCACATAGCCGCACGGCACCAGCAAGCTGATCGACCTTGTCCCAGCCGAACTGGCAATGCACATACTGGTCGCACGCCTGGTGTACCAGCGCGGCCGCGGCCAGCAAGGCGGGTAGCAGAGGCCGCGAGTGCTGGGCGGAGGTCATCGTTGGCCTGCCTGTTGGTGTGTCAGGCAATGGCTGAGCAGGCCGGCATGTGGCCGGCCGTGCAGCGCGCCTGGCATGAGGGCGTCCGTGTGGTACGCACCCTAGTATACGGTTGTACGCGAGCGCATGGCGCCATATCAACGGCAGGGCGGGGCTGGTCTAGCCGGGCCACACGCAGGGCGATGCTGCTGATAGAGCCGCTGCCGCCATGGCAACCGGCGCACGGCCGCAAGCCTGCGTGTGCCACTCACCCTCTCGTGCCGCAAGCTGCGAGGCGACCATGCGACGCTGGCTGAAGAGCGCCAGGCCGCGAGTGCAAGGGCGAATGGGGTACCAGCATGCACCCGTGGGCTGGCTTGTCGCGCCCACCCGCGTGCCCAGGACGAACGCCCGCGCCCGGCACCATCACGCCTGGGCGTGCGACCACGGGCGAGGGAGAAGAGGAGTGACGAGTGGGAACGGAGGGGAAGAAGAGGAGTGAGGGCAGAGGAATAGTGAGAGAATGCGCGCGGGGATAGAGGGGCGGCGGGATACAGTTTTCGTCGCGACGGGGGCCATGTCGGGCAGCAGTTACGGGCGGGTCTTGTGGGCCAGGCGGGATTGGGTTCCTGCAGCGTTGTGGAGCGGCACGCTCGCGCATGGAGGGCCACGCTCCGTCGTGGCCGTGATGGGCGCCCCCCGTTTGCGCTCTTCCGGACGCGACCAAGCGCGTCCCTCCAGGGTGCCGATGGAGGGCAGGGCGACCTTCTGGAGGGCCATGCTCGTGCATGGAGGGCCACGCTGTACGTCTCCGGCGGTTTGTACCCCAGCGTCCCGGAACCGGTATGGGTGGCAGAGGACGCCCCCGCGAATTTGGCCAGCCCCAGGTCTGCCAGCTTGACATGCCCATGGAACAAGAGCAGGTTGGCCGGCTTCACGTCGCGGTGGTACAGGCCTTGCCCATTCAAAAAGTCGATGGCCCCAGCGGCTTCCACCATGTAGGGGCAGAGCACCTTGCCAGCCAGCTTGCCACCCCGCTGTTTGGCCAGATCCAGCAGGTTGCCGTCCGTGGCCAGTTCCCAGCGCGTCACCAGATAACCGTGCATCAGCCACCAGTCCATCAGTGTAACCAGGTGGGGGTGACCAGTAAGTCCTTTCACGGCCTCCAGCGCCTGGAGTTCTTGCTGGAGCTTGCCATCCAAGTTCCTAATGCGATCGAGCGAGACCTTGATGGCGCACTCCAGGCCGCCGGCCGATCGCGCACGGTTCACCTCGCTGAAGCCGCCCCGGCCGATACGCTCTTCGATCTGCAGGCCGTGTTGCTGTTGAAGCGTTTCGCGAACAATGGGGTCCATGGCGTGCCACCTTGCGGGCGATGTGTGACGCAGCAGGTACACGCCGCGCCCCGCTCTACCCCTTGGGCGAAGCAAGGCCGCGTTTCTTGCGGCCCTCGCAGCGTAGCGGGCCGCAACCCACCGGGCCTGCTGGCCACATTATAAGATGCCCAGAAGGCGCCCTCCATGGGCCCAGAAACGCGTGGGTTGGACCAGCACGCCTAGCCCAGGGCCGTACGGCCATGCCGCGTTAGGCTGCCGCCTGGCTGGCGGTGTGGGGAAACGTAGCACCCAGTTGGCTGCCCACTGGAAGTTTTTTCGCAAGAAACGGCCAGCGGTTTCGCCAAATAGGGTAGCGAGCCTGTTGCGGCTGGCAGCGGGTGGTCCGCCGCAGCCGCGGAGGCGCAAGCCCTGGAGAGCACTAGCCATGTTGTTCAGCAGGAAGTGGATCGTACCGGCTGGCGTGGCTGCCGCCCTGGTGGCAAGCAGCCTGGGCCTGAGCCAGAGCTGGAGCTACCTGAAAACGGCCCACGGCCAGATTGGCCGCAAGATCCGGGACGCCACGCCCATCGACTTCGACCTCAAGCGGCTCGAGCAGATGATTGTCGACCTGGTGCCCGAGATACGCCGTAACCAGGAGGTGGCCGCGCAGCTCGAGGTGGAGGTGGAGTACATGCAGCGCGAGATCGAGAGCCGGCGCACGGCCCTGGAGCGGGGACGTGAGGAGATGGCGGCCCTGCGCAAGCTGCTGGGAGAAGAGCGGCACGCCTTCGTGGTGGCGGGCAGGTCGTACACGCGGCAGCAGGTAGAGGCCGACCTGAGCCGCCGCCTGGACCGCTACGAGCAGGACGCGGCGCAGCTTGCGGCCCGCGAGGAGCTGCTGCTTGCCCGGCGGGAAACGCTGGCCGCCGCCACGCAGAAGATTGGCGCCTATCGAGACCAGTACGAGCGGCTCAAGTACCAGGCAGAGTCTCTGAAGGCCGAACTGGCCCTGGTAGAGGCGGCGCAGGCGGCCGGCAGTCTGGATCTGGACGACTCGAAGCTGGGCGAGGCCCGTCAGCTTGCGCAGGAGGTGGAGAAGCGCATTCGGGCCGTGGCCAGGCTGGTGGATGCCGAGCGGCAGCCGCAGGGAGAGATTCCCATTGGCGTGGAGACGCGTCCCGCGGCCCAGCGTTACGACGAGCTGTTCTCGGGCGAAGTACCGCAGACCACCGCCGAGGCGGCGCCCTCGGCTGACGTGGCCGTTGTCGAGGGGTAAGCCATCTTGCCCGCGCTGGATGTGCCACTCTATAACCAGCGCGGGTTGAGCAAGGGCAGTTCTTGTACCACGCACCATATCGCACCTACGCCTCTTCGCGCGTGTTGAATCATGGCCCCCCTGGTAATTCTTTGCACGTGGCTGGCCGTTGCGGCGGATTCCTCCCCCGCCAGCGCTGAGGATGCAGCGGGCATGCGTCAGGCTGCGGCGGGGGAGGCGACGGTTCGGGTGGTCGAGGTCAGCTCGGGCCGCTGCGTGCATCTGGACGAGCCTCAGGCCCGGCGAGAGGCGCGGGCGGCGGCGGAGCGGGCGCTGGTGCGGGCGGTGTCGGAACTGGCAGAGGAACTGGGCGGACAGCGGCTTGACGTTGCGGGAGCGAGCCGTGAACTGGCGTGGCTGGTTCGTCAAGGGGGCGTGCGGCGGGACGAGGAGGGCACGCTGCGGCAGGCCGACTACGGTGTTGTGGCGGAGCAGGTGGTGAAGCTGGCCCTACCGGCAGAGGTGCTGGAGGCGTGGGCCGCGCGGTTGCAGGCACAGCGGCAGAGGGCCCAGCGGTGGTTGGCCGGCAAGGCAGGCGGCACGCTGGCCGGCTGGCTGCTGGGGCTGTGCGCATTTGTTTGGCTTGATCGCCGCACGGGGGGATACTACCGCCTGTTGCTTGCCCTGGGCAGCATGGGTTTCCTGGGCAGTGGGACCTTGGCCGCGTGGATGCTTCTACCGTGAAACGTTGATGAGGAGACCGCACACCCGGAACAGGTGAGTCATGCGGACCAGGTGAGTGGTGCTGGCCGGTAGTACAGGACTGGCTGGCAGAGGCACCTTGCCGGCGCGCCGAGCACGCTCGCTGCTGGCCCTTGCTACCAGGGGAGACTGTCCCCTGAGACGCGGTTTGTGAGGTGGGAAGGGGCTTTGTACTAGACTTCCCTTCTAGCACGGGAACCGCGGTTTAAAGGAACGGTCAAGATGCTCGGCAGCGCAGTCTTCTCCCCTCCTCCACATGGTGCAAGAAACGAGGGGTACACTGTCCAAGCCGGAACTGCCGGCCAGGTCTTCCGCTCTTACAGGAAGCCGGTGGCCAGCGCGTGCATGGGACGGGTGTACGCCCCGATGGTCAGGGCTCCAGCAGCAGGCCGAGGCTGGCATGGTAGGCGCGCTTCTGGCGGGCGATGTCCAGTTCGGCAGTGATTTGCTTCCATTCCTCGGCAGTGGCCCGCAGTGCTTCGCGTGGTTTTCGCTCGCCGATGACCACGGCGCGCACGGCCCGATCGAGCGCGGCCAGGTAGCGGTCTGCGCCGGGCAGCCTGGGGGCAAGCAGCACGGGCCGCTGGGTGAGGCTCTGCTGCAAGACATGGGCATAGCTGCGTGCCGCTGTGGGACGCAGTTCGTCGATCCAAGGGCCTGGGGAGCGCAGGTGTGCCTCGCGGAATAACGTGGCGGCAGCGGAGCTGGTACTGACGCGCTCGCTCCAACGCGGCCCGCTCAACCAAAGGAGGAACTCCCAGGCTGCTTGCGAATGCGGGCGGCCCTTGATGGCGGAGCCCAGCCGCCCTTCGGCTCCCAGTAGTGTGACATGGGGACTCTCCGTGGGGGTGCGGGCGTCCCACTCGCGCGTGTCGCGGTTAAATGCGGCATCGGCGCCAGGTGCTTCCGCAAACTGGAGGTCAGCGGGCACTTCCAGGGGTGCCGACGTGCCGCGTGCCGATACGGGCACAGGCCAGCCCAGGGTCAGCACACACTCACCCCGGCAGATTGCCTGGAAGGCTTCGGTGGGAGTCAATTGCAGGTTGCGATCCCGGCCCGGCCCCGCCAACGCCGACAACTCAGTGAGGGCCTTCACAAAGGGAGGACCTGCGACCAGCGGGTCGAGTGAGTCCAGGTCGAATAGGTCGGAGTAGTGGTCGCGGTGGCGGACATAGGCCGCGGCGTGGCAGAGGAACGTGAGCCCTGCCCAGCCTTCGGCCAGCGGCAGCAGCACCACGTGCCGTGGCTCGGCCGTGTCGCCTGCGTCAGTCTGGCGATCTTGCAGCGTGGCGGCCAGTGCAGCCAGCTCAGCCCAGGTCTGCGGGGGCTTGAGGCCCTGCTGCTCCAGGACCTTGGCGCGATACATGCAGGTATAGACGGGCAATCCGAGGGGCACCGCCACGGTCTGGTCGCCCCAGACAAGTTGCTTGACGCGCAGCGATTCGAAGATGTCGTTCCAGGCGGCGTCTGGGGCCTCCCGTTGTGCGGCGGGCAGGACGTCGAGCAGTCCCTGCTCAGCGAGCAGCCCCTGATAGCGCACGGGGTAGAGCAGCACGTCGGCATTGGCCGCGGCGTGGACCAGCTCGTCCGCAGACGTTTCGACCACGGTCACTTCGCCACCGCCGGCCTCTTGCCAGGCGCCCAGCAGCCTGCTGACTGCGCGGGCCAGCACCGCATCCCCAGCTACTACCACGCGCAAGGCGGCTTGCCGTGGGGGCGGCTCTCGCGGCGGCGGGGGCTGCTGCCCAGTGCAGCCCGCCACCAGCATGATCGCACAGAGAAGCGGCAGCTTGGCCCGCGCGTGCCGCAAGCGGCCGCCGGCAAGGCCGCCGGGTCTTTCTCCAAGCTGGGTCACAACACGTTGCGTCACGTTTTTCGCCGTCAAGAGGCCTGGGTTGGCTGCACAGGCCGCATGGTAAGCGCACCCTGCCCTTCTCGTCAAAGCATGGCGGGCATGCCGGACACGCTTACCAGGCGGTCCATCCCCCATCGACCAGCAGGTTCTGACCAGTAACGTAGCTGCTGGCGTCGCTAGCGAGAAACACCACGGCCCCCTTCAGCTCGTGTGGCAGGCCCATCCGCCTCATGGGACTCTTGGCACACAACCGCTCCACCAGCCGCCGGTCCACGCGCGGCGGCGGAAAGGGCCCGGGGCTCAAACAATTGACCCGCACGCGGTCGGGCGCCCAGTAAACCGCCAGGTGGCGGGTCAGGTGCACCACCGCCCCTTTGAGCGCGTGGTAAGCCGCGGGACTGGCAGGGCACAGCCCCTCGTACGCATCGGGATAGGAGCCTACCACGCCATACATCGACCCCAACAGCACAATGCTGGCGGGCAAGCCACGAGCCACTGCCAGATCACGCACACGCCGGGCCAGCTCGAAGTAGCCCGCAGCATTGCCAAGCTGCCGCATGAATTGCTCGTGCGTGACCGTCTTCCAGTCCGCGGCTAACGGCTCGTGGCCGTTGTTGATCAACACGTCCACACGTCCCGCATGCTCGACCACCCATTGCCACGCCCGTCCAATGGATTCCGGATCCATGTGATCAAGCACAACGGAGAGGTGGCCCTCGCCCGGCAGAGATGCGGCGGCCTCTGCACCGCGCTGTGCGTCGCGGCTGGCCGCGATCACCCTTGCCCCCGCCTCGGCCAAGGCGCGCGCCATGGCTCCCCCCAAGTAGCCGCTGGCCCCGGTGACCAGAGCCGTCCTGCCCGAAAGATCAAAGAGCTGACTGACGGTCGGTTCGGCGGCAGCGGGATCCATATGGGGCGTACCAGGCCGCTCAGCCGGTTGGCACAGGTGAAAGGCCGGCTTCGCTTTGGGACTCTGGTTGTGCCAAGGGCTCCCATTCTACCAGAACCTGGTTGTCGATTCGCCATCCCTCGGGCAGATGGCGGAGCGTCTCCTGTGCCATCTGCTTGTGAAAGTAAGATCGCACCACGCCGCGGAGGACAAGTTTACCCCGCTCGGCCTTTGGCTGTAGCCGCCGCAGCGGCAGATGAGGGCTATTCAGTAGCGCTGCCCTCGCTTGTTCAACGAGATCGTGTTCCCCCATGCTCCTGTGTAACCGCTCTCGGTCTTGCGCTTTAGCGTCAGGTTTCGTGCCCTGGCATTTCTACCCGTTGCGACCTGCTAGGTACCCGTGCCGGGCCCTACCGAGCCGGTGAGCGCCGCGCCTGGGCCACGCAACGCTTATCGGCTTTGCCGATGGATGGGCATCTAAGAAAGGGTGGGAAATCTGGGAAAGATACATGATTGCGTGCGGATCAGGATGAGTTTGCCGATTGCGAAAGGCGAATCGGCGGTGAGTTCGTGCCGGGCTGGCGGCGGCCCATGTAACAGATGGAGCGGGCCATCGCTTAGCACGGTTGGCGTGGACAGCAACAAGTACGAACTCATGGGTGATGACGATGGCACGGTTTCAATCGCTTTGGCGGGTTTGTGTGGCTGCGGCGTTGGCGGCCAGTATGTGGGCAACGGCTGAAGCAGGCTGTCACCGGCGTGTCGGCTCCGGTCGCTGGGCCGGTTATGGTCCCCCCTCTCTGGCGCGACTGCTGGCGGGAGGTTTCTACGGGGGAGGCCGTCATCAAGGCGGGTACGGGCAGCCGCCGGGGGGAAAGAAGCGAGTCCAGACGGGCTCGCCATCGCAGCCGTCGCAACCTAAAGCCGCAGCGGGCGAGGCGGCGGAACATTCTCCCTCGGACCGGGCAGATGTGCCTGAACAGCAGCCCTCTGCGGATCCGGCTGTGGTTGTTGCCGGAGGCGAGGGCAGCCCAGCGGTGGGCGGCGATGCTTCATCGCCAGCCGCTGGGTCCGATGGTGTGGGCGGGGCCGACGAGGTTGTGGCTGCTGGGCTCGATGTTGCCCTGCTTGACGTGCGTTTGGCGAGCCCGCCAGACTCCGTGAGCGGCGTGGGGGCGGTATATCGCATCAGCGTCCGCAACAGCGGCACGGTGGATATCGCCCAGCCTTTCCAGATTGCGGTTCTTGTTGGAAAGGCCAGTGGGGCGGGTACCGAGCCTCCCGTCACAGCAGAGGTAGCCGGCCTGGCCGTTGGGGCGGCGGCTACCGTGGACGTGCAGCTCGATGGCGTGCTGGCGGAATCGCCTCCCGCGGGCCGCCTGTACGTGGTGGTCGACAGCCAGCAGCAGCTCGCAGAGGCGGACGAGACGAACAACCTGGCAGAGCTGGAGATGGCCGAGATTCAGCCCGTCGGGCCTGGGGCCTTGCAGCTTGCTCCCAGAGATGTAGCGCCGGGCTCAGAATTGCGCATTGAGGGAAGCGGCTTTGGCGAACTGCCTGGCCGCGTGGTGCTGGAAGTGAACGGAGTAAAGCTGCTGGCCGAGGTGCTGAGCTGGAGCGACACGCTGGTGTGTGTAAGGCTGCCGGCATTGGTGCTCGATGGCCCCACCACCGCACTGCTTGCGGTCCTGCCGCCACAAGGTCCTCCGCACGATGGCCTGGAGCTTCGCCTCGCCAGCCGGTGAGTTGCCACCTCCCGCGGCTCCCCACCCCTTAACCAGAATCAACAGGTACGCATCATGCCACGCGAATACAGAGTTGGCGACGAGCTGGTAGCTGGCTTCCGGCTGAGCGGATTTCTGGGCAGGGGAGGATTCGGCCAGGTGTGGCGCTGCCAGGCGCCCGGCGGTGCAGAGCTGGCGCTCAAGATCATTGATCTGGGCCGCAAAGAGGGACTGCGGGAGTATCGGGCGCTGCGGTTGGTGAAGCGCATCCGCCATGCCAACCTCGTGCCCGTGGTAGCGTGCTGGCTGCGGGATGACGAAGGCCGGCTGCTAGAAGGACTGGCCGAGAGCGACTATCCCACAGAGTGCTTTGGCAACACGCTATCCGTGGGCCAGCCCGCCGAGCTGATCATCGCCATGGGGCTGGGTGAAAAGAATCTGCTGGATCGCCTCCGCGAGTGTCAGGCACAGGGAGAGAGAGGAATCCCTCCGTCGGAACTGCTCGACTATCTCGAGGATGCGGCTCGCGGCCTGGACTACCTCAACAGCCCGCGCCACGACCTCGGCAATGGACCCGTCGCCATCCAGCACTGTGACGTCAAGCCGCAAAATATCTTGATCGTCGGGGCCGCGGCCCAAGTGTGCGACTTCGGCCTGGCACGCGTCCTCTCCGACACCCGCCAAACCCGGGCCACCGTCACCGTCGCCTATGCGGCACCGGAATGCATCCAGGGCAATCCGCCCAGTGCCGCCACGGACCAGTACTCGCTGGCCATCAGCTACATCGAACTCCGCACGGGACGGCTGCCTTTTGCCGACGACCAATCCGCCGCTCAGATTCTGCGGGCACACCTGCACGGAGAACTCGACCTTTCCGCCCTCTCGGCCGAGGAACAAGAGGTGATTCGCCGGGCTACCTCGCTCGACCCCGGCATGCGGTATCCCTCGGCCCTGCGCATGGTGAGAGCACTGCGCAAGGCATGCGGCGTGTATCCCAGCAGTGCGGGTTCGGAGGCGGGCACGCGCGCCGCGGAGGGCCTGAGCGCTCCTCAAAGCCGCCCGGCCTTGCCGGCCTCGCTCCCCACATGCAAACGGCGGCGCCCCGTGCTGCTCGTGGCGGCGGCAACAGCCATCCTGTTTGGCAGCCTGTTGTGGGCGGCCTCTGCGGGTTTGCAGGTGCAGGCTGCCGCGCGTTGGCTGGGCCTGGGCACTGGCGCAGAGCGTGGGGCGCGCGGCAAGTTGGCGGGCACAGGCTTACGCCCCCCACGTTCTGTACCCCCATCGGTGGCGGCTAGCCGTGCGGCACAGGATCTGTCTGAGGATCTAGCCACGGGGACGGAGCCACTGTCGCAGAAGCGCCGGCGAGCGATGCAGCCGCCGCACCACGGCGCTACTGCCAGCACCGGTAGCATGCCCGCGGTCGCGTCTCAGTCCGCCACTCCTTCCCGCCCCAACACCGGCAGCGCGGCCGCGGGCAGCTCTCGAATGGATGAGCATGGGGCAGCACCCTCCTCCGCTACCGAGGGCCAACCGGTCGAGGGGAATTGGATCAGCCTGGTCCGGCTGATGCTCGCGGCAAGGCTGCCCTTGTGGCATTGGGCGGGCGATATCTGGGCGTCGGCCGCGCCGTATCTTCACACCCTGTACGGCCAAGTCGAAAAGCAGGGGCTGGATGTCCGAGCCGCGGCAGCCGCCTCGGACGTTGAGCCGTTGGGATTGCCGCTTGAGGGCGAGACGAACGTGGCGAGTTCGCCGGCGCTGCACGGTACTGCTGATGAGCGTCCCGCCGCAGCGGGCGCTGCCCACGGCGATGATTTCCTGGAACAGGCACGGCTTGCGGCAAAGCGCGGAGATCTGCGCACGGCCGTGCGGTTGGCCACGCTGGCCATCGAACAGGCTCCGAACGACGGGGCGCTGTATGCGGAGCGGTCGGCCTGGAAAGCCGCGCAGCGGGATTTCGAGGGCGCCCTGGAGGATGTGGAGCAGGCCCGGGCGCTCATGCCGCCAGGATCGATCGTGCTGCGGTTTGTGAGGCTGCAAGTCCGGGTTCGCTGCGACGAGTGCCCCCTGGTTTCTCCCAGCATGCCGGTCGTTCGTCTGCCCGCAGGTACGGTACTGGTCGTGACGCGAGTAGAGGGTGAATGGCTGTACGTCGAGAGCGACGCGGTGGCGGGCCTGCCCGGCCAACGCGGTCCAGCATACAGGGGATGGATCGACCGGGATGACGTGGAATCGCTTTGCCAGTAGGGCGCGTCGATTGACCTTGCCCGGCTTGTCGCCATTGGCAGCCGTAGGGTGTCAGGCAGCGTGCCCAATCATCGACTTTGTGGGGCAGATGGGACGGCGTGTGGCAGATCAGGCGAGCGAGTGTGGCGGTGCACGGCCCTCTTCCCCGCGCAGGGGCGCCGCAGTTTTCGTAGCTTGCGGTATTGGCAAACCCTAGGTTGTCGCTACGGCTAGTTGACCTTGGTGATTCGGTGCAGGGACGTAGTCTGTACAGCCGAGCAATGGTGAGGAACAAGCCATTGGATGTATTGGTCCCTCCGTGCGCCATCGAATACGGGAGCCAGATTGCATGTCTCGGGGCCCTGACCGCGCCACACTGTTACTGTCGATCGATGTTGGCGGCGCCAGCCGCACTTGTGCAGAGGCCTTACGTTGGTTGGCCGGCACTTTGGAGGACTACGCCATACCTGGCACATGGGCCCTCAGGCACGATGACTGGCAGTTTGTCATGCCCCTGATCGGCTTGCGGCCGTCGGCGGATGGGATGGATGCGGCGGGCGGCGCTGGCCCCGGTTGCGCGCCGGTATCATGCGAGGTGGCCCCGAATGATGCGAGTGCGTTTTGCCACGCGCTGGCGCTGAGCATGGACGCCTCGCACGCCGAGGCCTCGCGGAGCCGGCTGACGACCGAATTGGCCGCGCAGCTACAGGCAGCGAACGCAGCGGCATGCCGGCCGGAAGCGATCCTGCTGCAAGGCCGCGGCATACCCAGCCACCTCGACGTGCTGGCCCGGCAAGGCATCCGCGCCCTCGGTGTGTGGGATGGCTCTTGCCCACGCCCTCGAAGCATGTGGGAGCGGCTTGGGGCCTGGTGGGGCGATCCGCCGGAGCCAAATCGCCCGGCGCGCCTGCTGCGCCACGGAGTGTGGGAAGTGCCGGCCGCGCTGGCGATCCCCGGCACAAGCTGGCGAGCCGCCACCACCACCCTGGAACACTGCCTGCGGCGGGGCACGCTGTTGCACGTGGCCGTGTGTGCCTCGGCCATGGGTACAGCCGGTGCCCGTGCCGAGCTGACGCAGCTTCTGGCGTGCCTGGCCTTGCGGCATGAGCAGGGGGCGTTGGCGGTAGACACGCTGCCGGGCTATATAGCTTGGCTGATGGCGCCACGTACCAAGCAGCCTGCACGTTCCATCCTCCGACCCCAGGCCGCCTAGCGCGGCTGTCCATGCGGTTCGATGCATATCTCTTGCCGCGGCTGGTGCGGCCGCAGCAGTTGCGAGGGGCGGCGGTGGTCGTGGTCGATGTGCTACGTGCCACGACCACCATCGCCACGGCCCTGGCAGCCGGTGCGCGGCGCGTGGTGCCGACGGTTAGCGTGTCTGAGGCGCGGCGCGCTGCCCAAGAGCACCGGCGCGGCCGAACCGTCCTTGGCGGCGAACGGCGCGGCCTGCGAATCCCTGGATTTGCGCTGGGCAATTCGCCCGGCGAGTACACGGCTGCCACGGTCGGCGGCAGCACGGTTGTGTTCACAACCACCAACGGCACCAGAGCCCTGGCACGCTGCCGTCTGGCTCGCCACGTGCTGCTGGCGGCACTGGTGAATGTGGGAGCCGTTTGCAGCAAGCTGGCAGCACACAAACACTGGCATGTGGTATGCGCTGGTACCCGCGGGGAAGTCACCTGCGAGGACGTGCTGCTGGCCGGCATGTTGTGGCACGTGTGGCGTGCGCTGCACCCTGCTGCGGAGCGGGGCTGCTGGAACGATCAGGCCGAACTGGCGGCCTGCATGGCGAGTACCGCATGCGGCAGCGACCTGCTCAGTTACGCCACGGAGTTGGCACGCGGCGCGTCAGCCACGCCATCGAGGCAGTTGATCGCCGCCGCGCAGCAGGTGCTGGAGCATTCGGCAGGCGGCCGGAACCTGGTCGCCATTGGCCTGTCGGAGGATATCGCGGCCGCGGTACAAATCGATCTAGTCAACGTGGTGCCCGTCTGGAAGCCGGCCGCCAACGAGATCATACCGGCCCGGCCAGACTCACTACCCTAAGACTCGCGCGCGTGCTGCTGCTCACTGGCAGCACGATGCTTCTCCATCACCACGCAGTTGCCCTGCTCGTTGTACTCCACGCGCGACATGAACGTGCGCATCAGCATGATGCCCCGTCCGCTGGGCACTTCAAGGTTTTCGTCATCCGTGGGATCCGGCACCGCCCGAGGGTCAAAGCCTGCGCCCTCATCCCGGATTTCTACCCACACACGATCGGCAGAGATCTTGCAGTGGACGTGCACCCGCTTCGAGGCGTCTGAACGGTTGCCGTGCCGGATGGCATTCACCAGGGCCTCTTCCAGGGCCAGATGCACTCCAAAGATATCGTGGTCGCCCCATTGCTGGGCGGCAAGCTGATCCAATACCTCTTCCAGGATGCGCTTCCCCGCGCCTGTCTCGCTAGGTATGGCTTGCTGAACCGACCAGGTCCAGGCTTCTTCAGGCATTGGTCAAGCCCAAGTTGAGGGCACAAGGCGACGTTGCCGCAGCCGACGGTCTAGAAGGCCGCCAACGCTTCGTCCTCGCTGCCCTTGATGTCGAACACCTTGTTC